>NZ_JAMYSP010000003.1:0-348407 GCF_040322015.1 Mesorhizobium sp. M0208
TCGACCTCAATGCAAGCCAACGATAGGATGGCAAACTGTTCGCGATGTCCTCGCACAGCTGTTCGCGATGTCCCCGGTCCAAACACCCCCTTGAGGGGGAGATGGCCGCGAAGCGGCCAGAGGGGGTCGGTCCGACCGGGCTCGGCCCCTTATCGCAGGCGCAAGAGGTCGGTGCTCCATGCGAGACGACCCCCTCTGTCGCCCCCGGCGACATCTCCCCCTCAAGGAGGGAGATTCGCCATCCTGTTGATGTCAGAAAACCTTCATCGTTTCGAAATGTGCCTGAAACATTGAAGCTGGAGCTTGGCGGCGACGTTCAACGCCATCCAGGAGACAGCCATGAACAAGATTTCGATGACGCGGCGCGCTTTCGTCACGTCGGCCAGCGCCGTTGGCCTGGTCGGCGCGTCGGGCCTCGCGCTTCCCTATTACTCGCGCGCCAATCAGCGCCCGGCCTTTACCCACGGTATCCAATCCGGCGACGTCGACGCGACCAGCGGCATGGTCTGGGCGCGCACGGACCGGCCGTCGCGCGTCATGTTCGAAGTGTCGCCGACGGAGAGCTTCGCCAATGCCGTCCGCCTGGCGCCGCTCGATAGCTCGCCGGCCAGCGACTATACGGTGAAGCGGCTGCTTACCGATCTCGCCTCCGACCAGGACATCTTCTACCGCATGGTCGCGGCCGATCTTTCCGATATCAACGCCGTTTCCGAGCCGATCATCGGCCGCTTCCGCACGGCACCTGCCTCGAAGCGCGACATTCGTTTCGCTTGGTCGGGCGACACCGCCGGCCAGGGCTGGGGCATCGACGACACCGGCATGAAGACCTACGCCACGATCGCCAAGCACACGCCGGACTTCTTCCTGCATTCGGGCGATACGATCTATGCCGATGGCGCGATGAAGGACGAGGTCGACCTGCCCGGCGGCGGCAAGTGGAAGAACACCGTGCTGATCGACGAAAAACGCAAGGTTGCCGAGACGCTGGATGAATACCGGGGTCAGTGGAAATACAATTTGATGGACAGGAACGTGCTGGCGCTGAACGCCATCTGCCCGACGTTCTACCAGTGGGACGACCACGAGGTGGTGAACAACTGGTCGGATTCGAAGGATCTGAGCGCCGACGACCGCTACACCGAAAAATCCATCCATGTACTGGCGGCACGCGCGGCGCGCGCCTTCCACGAAATGACGACGATCCGCTACGAGCCGTCGGAGCCCGGCCGTGTCTACCGCAAAATCGCCTATGGGCCGCTGCTCGACGTGTTCTTCCTCGACATGCGTTCCTATCGCGGCCCCAACGGTCCGAATATGCAGGAGACGATGACGCCGCAATCGCGCATCCTCGGCGAACAACAGACGAAATGGCTGAAGCGCGAGCTGGCGAATTCCAATGCAACCTGGAAAATCATCGCCGCCGACATGCCGCTCGGCCTCGTCGTCTGGAACGACGGCACCAAGAAGGTCGGGGCTGAGGCAATCAGCAATGGCGACAATGGCCCGGCCAAGGGGCGCGAGCTGGAAATTGCCGACCTCCTTCGCTATATAAAGAACGCGGGGATCAGCAATACCGTCTGGCTAACCGCGGACGTGCATTACACAGCCGCGCATTATTACAATCCGGACAAGGCGCAGTTCCAGGACTTCAATCCGTTCTGGGAATTCGTTTCGGGTCCGATCCACGCCGGCACATTCGGACCGAATGCTTTCGACATGACTTTCGGCCCGGAGCTGAGGTTCATCAAGGCACCGACCGCCGAACAGGGTCAGAACCTGCCGCCGTCGGCCGGCCTGCAGTTCTTCGGGCTCGTCGACATCGATGGAGCCACCGAGCAGTTGACGGTGCGGCTGATGGATCGCGACGACAGCGAACTCTATAAGGTCACGCTCGATCCGGTGCGGTCGGCGTGAGATTGCCTTTTAGGACCACCCCGAAGGTGGATGTGCATCAATCGGGATAGCAGACGACGGGAATCTTGGGCCAGACGGCGCTGTCGCATCCGGCGTTTTTTTGCCTTTGCTTGAAGGCGGTGCTGACCGGTCCGGTCACCACCGGGTCGACGCCGTCCGGAGCATCGGCAAAAAGCTGCTCTGCCGAGCGCTTGTCGGACGGCAGAGCAGACCGCGTCTCCTTGGACGGCGCGGCCGATTGCGCCGCGCTTGCCGCGAGGAGGACGGCGAGCGCGGTACATGCCAAAATCGGCCGGAGTTTGATGCCTGTCTCGATCATGAAATTCGAACTGTCCGGACCACGAAAGGTTCCGCCTTGGTTAATAATTCCACTTCACACCAAGATATTTAAGATTTGGTGACTTTATTTGGTGGCTCGCCTCCTCTTTCGCAAATGCGAAAAACCCTGTATGAGCCGCCCAACCGAAAGAGGCAGCGCCTTTTGGCCTGCTGCCTGCAACGCTCCCGAGACCGAAACATGAAAATCCGCAATATCGCGATCATCGCGCACGTCGACCATGGAAAAACCACCCTCGTCGACCAACTCCTGAAACAGTCCGGCTCGTTCCGCGACAACCAGCGCGTCGCCGAGCGCGCCATGGATTCAAACGATCTTGAAAAGGAACGCGGCATCACCATCCTGGCCAAGGCGACCTCGGTCGACTGGAAGGATACCCGCATCAACATCGTCGACACGCCCGGCCACGCCGATTTCGGCGGCGAGGTCGAGCGCATCCTGTCGATGGTGGATTCGGCCATCGTGCTGGTCGACGCCGCCGAGGGCCCGATGCCGCAGACCAAATTCGTCGTCGGCAAGGCGCTCAAGGTTGGACTGAAGCCGATCGTCGTCATCAACAAGATCGACCGGCCGGATGCCCGCCATGTCGAAGTGGTCAACGAGGTGTTCGACCTTTTCGCAGCACTTGACGCCACCGACGAGCAGCTCGACTTCCCTATCCTTTACGGTTCAGGCCGCGACGGCTGGGTCTCGGAAAACCCCGAAGGCCCGAAGGACCAGGCTCTGGCGCCGCTGTTCGACCTCGTCATCAAGCACGTGCCGGCGCCGACCGTTCATCCCGGCCCGTTCCGCATGATCGGCACCATCCTGGAAGCCAATCCGTTCCTCGGCCGCATCATCACCGGCCGTATCGAATCCGGCACGCTGAAATCCAACCAGGCGGTCAAGGTGCTGCACCATGACGGCACCCAGGTCGAAACCGGCCGCATTTCGAAGATCCTCGCCTTCCGCGGGCTCGAGCGCCAGCCCATCGAGGAAGCGCAGGCGGGCGACATCGTCGCCATCGCCGGCCTGTCGAAAGGCACTGTCGCAGACACCTTCTGCGACCTGTCGGTGACCGAGCCGCTGCACGCGCAGCCGATCGATCCGCCGACGGTGACGATGTCTTTCCTCGTCAACGATTCGCCGCTGGCCGGTACCGAAGGCGACAAGGTGACCAGCCGCGTCATCCGCGACCGCCTGTTGCGCGAGGCCGAAGGCAATGTCGCGCTGAAGATCGAGGAATCACCTGACAAGGATTCGTTCTTCGTTTCCGGCCGCGGCGAATTGCAGCTGGCCGTGCTGATCGAGACGATGCGCCGCGAAGGTTTTGAGATCGCCGTGTCGCGGCCGCGCGTCGTCATGCAGAAGGGCGATAACGGCGAATTGCTGGAGCCGGTCGAGGAAGTCGTCATCGACGTCGACGAGGAGCATGCCGGCGTCGTCGTGCAGAAGATGTCGGAGCGCAAGGCCGAGATGGTCGAGTTGCGCCCTTCGGGCGGCAATCGCCAGCGAATCGTCTTCCACGCGCCGACGCGCGGCCTGATCGGCTACCAGTCGGAACTGTTGACCGACACGCGCGGCACCGCCGTGATGAACAGGCTGTTCCATGCCTACGAGCCTTATAAGGGTGAGCTGCCGGGTCGCACCAACGGCGTGCTGATCTCCAACGAACAGGGTGAATCGGTGGCCTATGCCATGTGGAACCTGGAAGACCGCGGCCCGATGGTCATCGATCCCGGCGTCAAGGTCTATCAGGGCATGATCATCGGCATCCATTCCAGGGACAACGATCTCGAGGTCAACGTGCTCAAGGGCAAGAAGCTGACCAACATCCGCGCCGCCGGCAAGGACGAGGCGGTGAAGCTGACGCCGCCGATCCGCATGACGCTGGAACGCGCGCTGGCCTGGATCCAGGACGACGAGCTGGTCGAGGTGACGCCGAAGACCATCCGCCTGCGCAAGCTCTATCTCGACCCGAACGAGCGCAAGCGTTTTGAGAAGTCGGCGAAAGTGGTCGGCGCGGCATAAAGGGTAATACCGCGCAGTGAGCGGTAAACTCGTCACGGCTGTCATATACGACAATCGACGCGAGGCCGAAGTTTGCGTGTCGATGCTCGACGCGTATGGAATTTATGCTCTCGCGAATTATCTTCTCGACACGGGCAGGCTCGGCTTGATCCATGTGCAAGTCGCCGACAGCGATCTCGATGCAGCCAAGGGTTTGATCGGCTCGGCCTCCAAAGAGGGCGATTGACCCCTGGCCGCAACTGTCTCCGATTGCGGATGCCCTTGCCGTCGCCTCATCCGCCGGCAGCCGAAATGATGTCGTCCCGGTCTGGTTCGCCAGACAGGTGGATGCGGATCGCCGTTCCCGTCCGCGCCGGCCTGCGCAAGGCTTTGGCTCCGTCCGGACTAATGACCAGCAATCGTTTCTCTTCCCAAACCTGAAGCCGCGATCGCGAGACACCGAGTTCGCTGGCGAGCAACCGGTCGAGCCGCAGCGATGTCGGCGTTTCGAGCCAGAGCTGGAGTTCGAGAGCGGTGGTGTTTCCCAGCCTGTCGCCGAGCACCTCCTTTTGAACGGCGGCTTCGGCGAACTCCTCAACGCGCCCGATACTGCTTCGCAATGCGGCAACATCGAAGGCATGGCGCCGCGCCAGGACCGGATCGTTGCTTTCGAGCGCCTGCAATATTGCCGGTTCGATATCCCGGCGGCTGCAGCGCTCCAGAATGCCGAAATTCCAGGAATTGTCGCAGTCGATGCAGCGGTAGATCAACCAGGCGTCAATGCGCTTGCCATTGGCATTGACGCGGAATTTGCCGCTGCAGCGATAGGCTTTCAGGCCGCCGCAGCGATTGCAGTTGAGGTGAGGTCGAGGTGCGGTTTTGGGCGCGATCGCCCAGCGGATGAGCAGTATCGAAGGCATGCCGAAAAGCCCTTCCCGTCGGGAAGTTCGTCAGATCGGCGATATCGAGAACCCCTTGCGGGCACGGCGTGGCGAGAGACTGCGGCAGTTGGAAATCAGGTGTCGCGGGTGGTTATGCGCGACAGCGGTTCAGCAGTGCCAAACCGGTCTCGAACCGCCACCCTGAAGAACAGGTCATGTGAAAACAGGCACCGCGACTGCGACGCCCTGCTCTGTGTTGGGGGAGTTGACGAGACCGGCGGTTACGTAGGCAAAGTGAAGCTCGGAAAGGATTTCGGAACGACATCTCTAGCCGTGAGGTGCCTGGCGGACAAGCCTTCTTTCGGTAGACGCTACCGTCGCCGGAACAGTTGGGTTATGTTGAACACCCCAAACACTTCAAACGAGACCCCGTCATGCATTTCACGTCGCTGCTGATTTTTGCCGGCGCCCTGCTTGTTGCCGCCGGCTCGCCCGGCCCGTCGATTGCCGCTCTTGTGGCGCGGGTCATCGCAAAGGGCTTCCGCGACGTGTTTCCGTTCCTGCTTGCGATGTGGATCGGCGAAGCGATCTGGCTGTCTCTGGCGGTGTTTGGCCTCGCCGTGGTGGCGCAGACGTTCCATTATGCCTTTGTCGTCGTGAAGTGGGCCGGCGTCAGCTATCTCGGCTGGCTTGCCTGGAAGATGTGGACGGCACCGGTCGAGGCGAAGGAAGGTTCGCTGCCGCGCGAAGATTCTCCTGCCAAGCTGTTCTTTGCCGGCATGGCTGTGACGCTCGGCAACCCCAAGATCATGATGTTCTATCTGGCGCTGCTGCCGACCATCATCGACCTCGGTTCGGTCAGCGTGGTCGGCTGGGTCGAGCTGACGGCGACCATGGCAGTGGTCCTGGTCGCCATCGATTTGACCTGGGTGCTCGCCGCATCGCAGGCGCGCAAGCTCTTGAGAAGCAAGCGGGCGATGAAGATCGCCAACCGCATCAGCGCCGGCACCATGGCCGGCGCTGCGGCGGCGATCGCGGCGCGGTCCTGAGCCGGCGCGTCAACCCATTTCGATGATCGGCGCGATCTCGATACTAAAGGCTGGGTCGGTCAAGATAGGACAATCCTTGGCCTTGCCGACGGCATCGTCGATGTCTTTTGCTTCGATGATGGTGTAACCAGCGGTCGGATTGCTGCCGCCGTTGTTCTCGACCTTGCCGCCAGGCAGCACGGTCTTCGACATGCCGACTGGATTGCCACCGTCGACCACCGCTGAGCCGAGCTTGCCGTACCAGCCGGTCCAGGCATCCATCGCTGCCTTCCGTTCGGCCTCCTCGGTCGGCATCTTGCCTGAGCCATGATAGACGTAGAGAAATTTCGCCATGTTCTCCTCCTCTGATCGGCGGCATCGAACCGGCATGCGGTCATGCCGCATGCCGATCATCTGACCAAACCGGCAAACAAGCAACGAGAATGCGAAGTAGCTAATATAATGTGCGGTTGGCTCGCAACAGCGGTGCCCTATCGCGCCATCGCGTGGTATTCATCGTTCGGCCGCATATCGATTGCCGATGCCAGCCGGTTCGACATGTTGAAGAATGCCGCGGTCGAGGCGACATCCCATATGTCGCGGTCGGAAAAGCCGACTTGCCGCAGCGCCGCCCGGTCCGCTTCGACGATCTTTGCCGGTTGCTCGGTCAGCTTCACCGCGAATTCGAGCATGGCGCGTTGCCTGTCCGACAGCTTGGCGGCGCGAAAATTCATCACCATCATCTCGCCGAAGGCGGGGTCGCCGGAAAGCTGGCGCACCGCCGCGCCATGCGCGGCCAGGCAATAGTAGCAATGGTTGACCGAAGAGACGGCGACCGCGATCATCTCGCGCTCGAGTTTCGACAGGCCGGATTCACCCAGCATCAAATCATTGTACATGTCGGTGAAAGCGCGCAGCTTCTTCTCGTCGAAGGCATAGGCGAGTAGCACATTGGGAACGAGGCCGAGTTTCTCCCGGCATTTGGCGAAATAGGCCTTGGTCGCGTCGCTCAGCTCCGCCGGTGCCAGGTCAAGCGCGGTGATTTTGTCCGTCATGGCGGATTTCTCCTCGTTTTTCGCCAGGCTGCCGGTGAATTCCGACATTTCGTCGCAAGCCGTCAAACCTTTGTCGCCAAATACCCGTCATCTGTTAGCATAGCCGCAAAAACATGCGACGGGAGGGACTCATGGCCAGTGTAAAGTCAGCGAGCCGGTTGAAAAAAGCCGGCCTGACGAGGGGTGAAGCCGCGGGTGGCGAAAAGCCCGGCAGGCTTGCCGACTACCTGCTGGCCCGAGCTCCGGCCGAAGATGTCGCCGCCTACGACGTCATCGATCTCGAACGCGCTGCCGAACTCGCCGGCCGCGCAGTGGCCAGGCACAAGAAGGACGACTGCGTCGTTGCTATAGACGTCGATTCCGGTGTCGTCCGCCAGGGCCGGCCGATGACGGTGATCACCGTCGTCAACGACAACATGCCGTTCCTGTTTGATTCCGTCCTCGGCGAAATCACCGAGAGCGCGGGCGAGCCGCTGCTGGTTACCCACCCGGTCATAGTCGTCAGGCACGGCAAAAACGGCGTCGAGGAAATCCTCGGCGACGGGGGTTATGCCAAGGGCGACCACAGCCATGACCGGCTGAGCGTCATCCATGTCCATATCGGCCGCCTTTCGGCCGAGCAGGCTGAAGGTCTGGCCGCACGCCTGACCAAGCTGCTCGGCCAAGTGCGCGCCGCCGTCACCGACTGGAAGCCGATGCTCGCCCGCCTCGACCAGGCGATCTCGGAATTCCGCTACTCGCCAGTGCCGCTCGACAAGGCCCATGTCACCGAGGCGATCGCCTTCCTCGAATGGCTGCGCGACGACAATTTCACCTTTCTCGGCATGCGCGAATTCAACTACACCGGCGGCGAGACGAGCGGCATGCTCGAGCGGGCCGAAAAGCCCGGCCTCGGCATCCTTTCCGATCCCGACGTGCTGGTGCTCAGGCGCGGCACCGAAGCGGTAAGCACGACGCCGGAAATCCGCGCTTTCCTGCATGGGCCGGAACCGCTGATTGTCACCAAGGCCAACGCCAAGTCATCGGTGCACCGGCGCATCTACCTCGACTACATCGGCGTCAAGACCTACACCGGCAAAGGCGTGCTTTCGGGCGAGCTCCGCATCGTCGGCCTGTTCACGTCGACTGCCTATACGCGCTCGGTGATGAAAATCCCCTATCTGCGCTCGAAGGCGGAAACCGTCATCGCCAAATCCGGCTTCAATCCAAGCGACCATTCCGGCAAGGCATTGATCAACGTGCTGGAGAGCTATCCGCGCGACGAGCTGTTCCAGGTTCCGGTGCCGATCCTGCGCAAGCATGCCGAAGCCATCCTGGGCTTGATCGAGCGGCCGCGCGTCAGGGCATTGGTGCGTGTCGACCAGTTCGACCGCTTCGTCTCCGTGCTCGTCTTCGTGCCGCGCGACCGCTACGACAGCGTCGTGCGTGAGAAGATCGGCACGTATCTGAAGACCGTCTTCGAAGGCCGGCTGTCGGCCTATTATCCGGCGTTCCCGGAAGGCGGGCTGGCGCGTGTCCATTTCATCATCGGCCGCTCCGGCGGCAAGACGCCGAAGGTCGAGCAGGCGACGATCGAGGCGGCGATCCGCGACATCGTACGGACCTGGGACGATGCACTGCGCGAGACCGCGACAGAGACCGGCGCCGATGCGAGACTCACGGCCATCGCCTCGCGTTTTTCGGAAAGCTATCGCGACAGTTTTCCGCCGGCCGTGGCGCTGGCCGACGCCGGGCGCATCGCCAAGCTCGATGCGTCAAATCCGATCGCCATCGACTATTACCGTCACGCCGTCCAGAAGCCGCATCAGGCTGCGCTGAAGATCTATCACCACGGCAGCCCGGTGGCGCTGTCGCGGCGCGTGCCGGTGCTGGAAAACATTGGTTTCCGCGTCATCAGCGAGCGCACTTTCGAGGTCGGCGACAATCAATCCGGCATGGTCTTCATCCACGACATGGAACTCGAGAACAGCTACGGCAGGCCGATCGACCTCGGCAATGGCGGCGCGCTGTTCGAGGATGCGTTCCTTTCCGTCTGGCGCGGCGATGTCGACAATGACGGCTATAACGGCCTTGCCCAGACCGCCGGCCTGTGGTCAGGCGAGATCACCGTCCTGCGCGCCTATGGCCGCTATCTGCAGCAGGCCGGTATCCCGCAGAGCCAGGATTTCATCGCCGCCGCGCTCAATCGCTATCCCGAGATCGCCCGCGGCCTGCATGCGCTGTTCGTCGCCCGCCTCGGCCCGACGGCGGAAACGGAAGGTGTCGTCCAGGCCAAACATTTGAAGGCCAAGATCACGGATGCGCTGGAAGACGTTCCCAACATTGATGACGACACCATCATCCGCCGTTATCTGAACCTGATCGAGGCCTCGCTGCGCACCAATCATTTCGTTGCCGATACGAAAGAGAAAGGCCAATCGCTGGCGATCAAGCTCGATTCGCAATCGGTGGACGGGCTGCCGGCGCCGCGGCCATGGCGGGAGATCTTCGTCTATGGCTCTGAGGTCGAGGGTGTGCATCTGCGCTTCGGCCCAGTCGCGCGCGGCGGCCTGCGCTGGTCGGACCGTGCCCAGGACTATCGCACCGAAGTGCTCGGCCTGGTCAAGGCACAGCAGGTCAAGAATGCGGTGATCGTGCCGGTTGGCGCCAAGGGCGGTTTCTACCCGAAAAAGCTGCCGATGAGCGCCGGGCGCGACGCCATTTTCGAGGCCGGCACAGCCGCCTACAAGAATTACGTTTCCAGCCTGTTGTCGATCACCGACAATATCGGCCTGGACGGCGTCATCCCGCCGGCGGGCGTGGTGCGGCGCGACCAGGACGATCCCTATTTCGTCGTCGCCGCGGACAAGGGCACGGCGACCTTCTCGGACATCGCCAACGCCATCAGTGAAAAGCACGGCTTCTGGCTCGACGACGCTTTCGCCAGCGGCGGTTCGGCCGGTTACGACCACAAGAAGATGGGCATCACCGCCAAGGGCGCCTGGGAAGCGGTCAAGCGGCATTTTCGCGAGATGAACCGCGACATCCAAACCACTCCGTTCACCGTCGTCGGCGTTGGCGACATGTCAGGCGACGTGTTCGGCAACGGCATGCTGCTGTCGGAGCAGACCCGACTGATCGCCGCCTTCGATCATCGCGACATCTTCATCGATCCCGATCCCGACATGGCGGCTTCGATGGCCGAGCGCCGGCGTATGTTCGCTCTCGCCCGCTCAAGCTGGCAGGATTACGACAAGACGAAGCTGTCCGAAGGTGGCATCATCGTCTCGCGCAGCCAGAAGTCGATCACCTTGCCGGCCGCCGCGGCTGCAGCGATCGGCCTCGGCAAGACAACGGCCACGCCGGTCGAGATCATGAGTGCCATCCTCAAGGCGCCGGCAGACCTTTTGTGGTTCGGCGGCATCGGCACCTATGTCAGAGCATCGGGCGAGACCAACCAGGATGTCGGCGACCGTGCCAATGACGCGATCCGCATCACCGCGCTCGACCTGCGCGCCAAGGTGATCGGCGAGGGCGCCAATCTCGGCGTCACGCAGCGGGCGCGCATCGAATTCGGATTGAATGGCGGCCGCTGCAACTCAGACGCGATCGACAATTCGGGCGGCGTGAACTGTTCCGACGTCGAGGTCAACATCAAGATCGCGCTGGCTTCCGCGATGCGCAAGGGATCGTTGACCCGGCCGGCGCGCAACAAATTGCTGGCCGAGATGACCAATGAGGTCAGCGCCCTGGTGCTGTCCAACAATTACCAGCAGACGCTGGCGCTGTCGCTTGCCCGCAAGCGGGGCCTCGCCGACATCGCCCATCAGAGCCGCTTCATGGCGGCGCTGGAGGCGCGCGGACTGCTCGACCGTGCCGTCGAGGCGCTGCCGTCGCCGGCGGCCCTTGTCGAGCGCGAGACGCGCGGCGAGCCGCTGACCCGGGCCGAGCTCGGCGTGCTGCTTGCCTATGCCAAGATCGCGCTGTTTTCCGAT
Source organism: Mesorhizobium sp. M0208 (assembly GCF_040322015.1). Classification (NCBI taxonomy): domain Bacteria; kingdom Pseudomonadati; phylum Pseudomonadota; class Alphaproteobacteria; order Hyphomicrobiales; family Phyllobacteriaceae; genus Mesorhizobium; species Mesorhizobium sp. M0208. Next base: position 11,179 of record NZ_JAMYSP010000003.1, read on the forward strand.
ATCGTCGCCAGCGACGTGCCCGACGATCCGCATTTCGACCGTGATCTCATGGGCTATTTCCCCGATCGCATGGCAAAGAGATATGCGGGAGAAATCCACGGCCATCGGCTGCGCCGCGAGATCATCGCCCGTGTCGTCGCCAATGATCTGGTCAATCGCGGCGGTCCGTCCTTCGTCAACAGGCTGCAGGAAACAACCGGCCGCAGTGCCGCCGATGTCGTGCGCACCTTCGCCGTGGTTCGGGATGGATTTGCGCTGCCGGCGCTCTATCGCCAGATCGACGCGCTCGACAACCAAATCGACGGGCAGATCCAGCTCGACCTTTATCAGGCGGTCAGCCGGCTGATCTATGTGACGAGCGGCTGGTACCTGAAGAACGATGCCGGCACCGCGCCGCTCGGGCAGCGGATCGCCGAGTTGCAGGACGCGCGCAAGGCGCTGGAGTCGAAGCTGGTTTCGCTGCTGCCGGCCTTCTCGCGCGAGCGGATCGAAGAGCTGCGGCACAATCTGTCGAAGGGCGGCGCGCCGGGGAGCCTTGCCGAACAACTGGCGTTGACCGATGTGGCGGAACTCATCCCCGACATTGCCCTGACGGCGCGGACGGCGAATGCTGGCATCGTCGCTGCTGCCAAGGCGTTTTTCGCGGTCAGCGATGTCTTCCGCATCCCGCGCGTCGAAGATGCGGCGCGCTCGATCACCCCCTCGGATTATTACGATCAACTGGCGCTTTCCCGTGCCACCGACACGATCGGCGCGGCCAGGCGCGGCATCGCCGTGGCGGCACTCACCAGCCATGCCGAGGCGGCGGATCCGGTGACGGCATGGCTGGAGGCCGGCGGCGAACGGGTCGGACGCATCCGCGAGCGGCTGCAGGCGCTGACCGAGGGCGGCGACATCACCGTGTCGCGGCTGTCGGTGGCGTCCGGCCTGATGAGCGATCTGACGGGGCTGTGAGACGTCTTCCATATCGCGCGGGATTGCCGGGAAGAACTGCGCGATAGAGCGAACGGCGCGCTGCTTTGGGGAGCGCCGGAGCATGATGCCGAACCTAACGATCGGCTTTTGGACAAGATCGTGCTCAACAACAAGACGGAGCGTCATTCCGATTCGATCGGCATTGAGCAAGCTCCAGCGGAGGGGACATGGCTGAGATGGCAGTGCAGCGGGCGTCGGGACGCGGCATCTGGGGATGGATGCTGTTCGACTGGGCGGCACAGCCGTTTTTCACGGTCGTCACTACCTTCATCTTCGGTCCTTATTTCGTCTCGCGCATGGCCAGCAATCCCGAGACCGGGCAAGCGGCCTGGGGCTACGGCATTGCCGCCGCCGGCCTCATCATTGCCGTTTTGTCGCCGGTCCTCGGTTCGATTGCCGACCAGACCGGACCGCGAAAGCCGTGGATAGCCTTCTTCGCCGCGGTCAAGATCACCTGCCTCACCCTGCTGTGGTTCGCCGCGCCCGGCTCTGATCTTTTTCTGGTCGTGGCGTTGTTCTCGCTGGCGTCGGTCGCGGCGGAATTCTCGACCGTGTTCAATGATTCGATGATGCCCCGCCTGGTGCCGAAGAGCGACATCGGCAGGATCTCGAACATGGCCTGGGGGCTCGGCTATCTCGGCGGCATGATCGCACTGATCTTTGTCGTTACCGTCATGGCCGGCTCGCCTGAAACCGGCAAGACCGTTGTTGGGCTGGACCCGATCTTCGGCCTCGATCCCAGGCTCGGCGAGGACGCGCGCGCCACCGGACCGTTGTCGGCGGCCTGGTATTTCCTGTTCATCCTGCCGATGTTCTTCTTCACGCCGGATGCAATCAAAGGCATTCCAATCGGGCCGGCGGTGCGCGAGGGACTGTCGGAACTGAAGTCGACGCTGGCCGAAGTGCGCAAGCGCAGCGGCATTTTTCGCTTTCTCGTCGCCCGCATGATCTATCAGGACGGCGTCAACGCGCTGCTGGCGTTGGGCGGAACGTTTGCGGCGGCAATGTTCCATTGGTCGATTACCGAGATCGGCCTGTTCGGCATCATCCTCAACGTCGTCGCCATAGTCGGATGCCTGGTTGCCGCACGCCTCGACACGGCGCTGGGTTCCAAGTCCATAGTGATGATTTCGCTGGTCATGCTGAGCATCGCCACGCTCGGCATCGTCTCGACCGGCCCGGGCTATACGCTGTTCGGCGCCTGGGTGATGCCCGGACTGGACGGCGGCGGATTGTTCGGCACGGCGGCGGAAAAAGCCTACATTTTCTACGGCCTGCTGATCGGGCTTGCTTTCGGGCCGGTGCAGGCATCGTCGCGCTCCTACATGGCGCGCAGCGTCTCCGCGGCCGAATCGGGCCGCTATTTCGGCATCTATGCGCTGGCCGGCCGAGCAACCAGTTTTGCCGCACCTTTCATGGTGGCCACGATCACCCTGGCCAGCGGCTCGGCGCGGCTCGGCATGGCGGCGATCGTGCTGTTCCTCGGAGCGGGCATGGCGATCCTGATCGGCACGCCCTATCCGGCGGATCGGCCGGCGGAGTGATCTGCTCGTCCCTTCTCCCACAGAGGGAAGGGAGGGAGTTCAATGCCTGAAATGCCTCACGCCGGTAAACACCATGGCGATGCCGTGAGCATCGGCGGCGGCGATGACATCGTCGTCGCGCATCGAGCCGCCGGGCTGGATGACGGCGGTGGCGCCGGCTTCGATTGCCGACAAAAGCCCATCCGCGAACGGGAAAAAGGCATCCGAGGCGACGACAGAGCCCTTGGTCAAAGGCTCCGTCAGACCGGCAGCCTCGGCCGCGTCGAGCGCCTTGCGCGCGGCGATGCGCGAGGAATCGACCCGGCTCATCTGGCCGGCGCCGATGCCGACTGTAGCGCCATCCCTGGCATAGACGATGGCGTTCGACTTGACGTGCTTTGCCACGCGAAAGGCGAATTTCAGATCGGCCAATTCGGCCGGCGTCGGAGCGCGGCTGGTCACCACTTTCAGGTCGAGGTCATCGATCACCGCATTGTCGCGGCCCTGGACCAGCAAGCCGCCGGCAACCGATTTCAAGCCAAGGCCCGCCGCGCGCGGGTCGGGCAGGCCGCCGGTAACCAGCAGGCGTAGATTCTTCTTGGCGGCAATGATGCGGACTGCTTCCTCGGACGCCTCTGGTGCGATGATCACTTCGGTAAAGGTCTTGACGATCTCTTCGGCGGTTCCGGCGTCGAGGATGCGGTTCATGGCGACGATGCCGCCGAAGGCAGAGACCGGATCGCAGGCCAGCGCCTTGGCATAGGCCGCGTGCAGCGAAGCGGCTTCGGCGACGCCGCACGGGTTGGCGTGCTTGATGATGGCAATTGCGGCGGAGCGGGTCGGATCGAATTCGCCGACCAGCTCGAAGGCGGCGTCGGTGTCGTTGATGTTGTTGTAGGAAAGCTGCTTGCCCTGAAGCTGGCGCGCCGTAGCGACGCCCGGCCGCCTGTCGCCATTGACATAGAAGCCGGCGCCCTGATGCGGGTTTTCGCCATAGCGCATCACCGATTGCAGCTTGCCGCCGAAGGCGCGCCATGTCGGATGCTCGATCTCGAGCGCCTCGGCGAACCATCCCGAGATCGCCGCATCGTAGGTGGCAGTACGGGCAAAGGCCTTGGCTGCCAGCTTCTTGCGGAAATCCAGCGACAGCGAGCCGAAATTCATCTCCAGCGCGTTGAGCACCGAGGCATAGTCGTCAGGGTCGGTGACGATACCGACATAGGCGTGGTTCTTGGCCGAGGCACGGATCATCGCCGGGCCGCCAATATCGATGTTCTCGACGATCGCCGCGTAGTCGGCGCCGGAGCGGCGCACCTCTTCGAATGGATAGAGATTGGAGACGACGAGATCTATAGGCTCGATACCGTGGTCGCGCATCGCAGCGGCGTGCTCGGGATCGTCGCGCACGCCGAGCAGTGCGCCATGCACCGACGGGTGCAGCGTCTTGACGCGGCCGTCCATGATCTCGGGAAAGCCGGTGAGCTCGGATACGTCGCGCACGGCCATGCCGGCCTCGGCGATCGCCTTTGCGGTGCCGCCGGTCGAAACCAGCTCGACGCCGGCCGAAGCCAGCGCCTTGGCGAAGTCGATCAGGCCGGTCTTGTCGAAGACGGAGAGCAGCGCGCGACGGATCGGAACAAGGTCGGGCGCGGGAATGTTCTTGGCGGCGACGGCCATGGGCTGGCGGCCTTTCCAGTTCTGGTTGGAGAGCGTCCGCGGGCCGTAGCACATGAGGCCCGGAAATCAAGCAGCAAGGCTTGATCAGTGTTTGCCGTTGCCACTGGCTTCAGCTTTTTCCGGATGACCACCGATAGTAGTCCGCGTCAATTGCCAGTGGACCTCGGAAATCTCCGAGGCTTTGAACGCAAGCACGATCTGCCGGCTGCGGCGCGGGCCGCCGAGCCCGGCGAAATAGATCGATTCCTCGACCTCGGGTGCCACTTCGGTGGAGGTAAACACCCAGGTGTCGGCATGGTCGGCGGCCAGCACCAGACGGTCATGCTCATCCTGGAGCAGGTTTATGTCGGGATGGACATGGAAACGCACCGTGACGAAATCACGGCCATTGTTGCGGATAGAGGCGCCGCCCGGCCGCAGGAAGCGGTCCCTGCCGGCAAGCACATTGCCTTCGGTCGATAATTTCAGCTCGCGCTCATGCAGGAAGCCGAAGCGCGCCCCATAGCCGTCATGGCGGGCGATGAAGCCCTGGCTGCCCTTCTGGTCGGTGCGCTTGCAAGGCACATGCTGCGGTCCGCCGATCAAAGGCGTGCCGAGCAGGTCGTTGACGCGCAGGGAGTGGTTGAAGCGCGCCGACGACGTGTCGTTGATGGTGGCGGTCGAATGGGCGGCGGTGGCGCGGGCAAGCGGCCGGAACTCGGCGGCGCCATAGGTGTCTATGCCGGCGTTGACGATATAGTGCTGGCGGCCCGACGACAATTCGAAGGCGAGGCACCCGGCGTGAGCGGCATTGGACACGTCGACGGGCGGCGGCGGTCCGGTATCGGCGATCACGGTGACACCCCCCATCGACAGGCGCTCATAACCCGAATGCGGCGCGTGCAGCAATGGTGCGCCGGCGGTGTCGTCGTGATGCAGGATGCTGGCGATACGGTCGTGGATGGTGGCGCCCATGCCGTTGAAGCGGGCAAGGCTGCCATCCTGATGGCGAAAGAAGCGCAGCGCCGGCAGCATCCGGTCGATGGCGCCGATCAGGGCGGCCGGCGGTGTCTCGGCCTGATTGGCGTATGTCTGGCGCAACGGCAGAAGGTCGGCGAGGATTTCAAGCACGGCCATCGGATTGCGCGAGATATGGCCGCCGTCAGGCAGGATCTGGCGGTCGATCTCCTCGGCGAGACTGCGGGTGGCACCGCGCAGCGCCGAGGCCGGCGCCGGCAGCGACAAAGCGGCAAAGGCCAGCGCAATGCGCGCGCGCAGCCTGTCCTTGCCGTCCGGCATCTCGCGCGCCATGGCGCGCAGATAGCGGATCTGGACGGCAAGCGATTTCAGGAAGGCGCGGTAGAACGGAAATTCGGCGCCCTGCAACACGATCGAGGAATGCTGCAGCCAGGCAATGACGCGCTTGGCCGTCGTGCCGGGCTCCCAGGCGACGCCGGAAATATGGCTGCCATGGATTGCAATCCAGTCGGAAACCAACGCCCGCGCGTTGGCGGCGGCGAGCTCGGTACGCGCGGCACGCATGTGGCGCAGCCAGCGAAAGCCATGCAGCGTCTTTTGCCAGCCGGGATTGGGCACGTCGATCTGGAAGGGCGATTTGCCGCCGGTCTCGACCAGATGCCCCGAAAGCGGATAGCGGCCGTAATAGATCTCGAGCGCAATCTGAGGATCGGCGAGGCGCAGGTCCGGCGGGGCGATCAGGACGCGCTCCGGCGTGCGGCCTGAGTAGCGCCAGCGATAGAGTGGTCCGGCACGCAAGCGCCGGCGCGCCTTGCGCCAGAACTCCCTCGCGACAAGCGTCCACAGACGCGTCGTGTTACCGGCAGCGATTGCCAAAATCTCTCCTGATCGTCCTCACCCAGGCACAAGTTTATATGATTCAAGAACTTGTGCGAAGGCGAATTCCGCGGCAGCGTGGCCGTTCAGCCTGTTTTCCGTGCCTCCTCGCTCCAAAAGGCCGGACGCGCTTCGATATCTGCCCTTAGCCGGCTCTGCGCATGCGGGCGGCGAAGAAGCCGTCCAGCCCGGAACGGGCAGGGGAGCCAAGCTCCAGGTCGGCAGGCGTGGTGCGCAACGTGCCTTGCGGCGTCAGGAACGGGTCGATGCCGGCGATCTCACCCGGCCGAAGCGGGTCGTCGATGATTTCCGCATTGCCGGCGAGAAAGCCGCGATAAAGCTCTTCGCCTTCGAGCGGATCGAGCGAACAGTTGGAAAAGACGATGCGTCCGCCAGGCTTGACCAGGGTGACGGCCCGGGCAAGCAGCCGGCGTTGCAGGTCGGCCAGTTTTTCGACGTCGGCCGCCGTCTTCGTCCAGGGGACGTCGGGGTGCCGGCGCACCGTGCCGGTCGAAGAGCAAGGTGCGTCGAGGAGGACGGCGTCGAAGCGGTCCTTCGGCTCGTATTTGAGCAGATCGGCCTGCACTATCTCCGCGGCCAGGCCGAGCCGTTCGAGGTTCTGCGTCAGCCGTGCCAGCCGCGTTCTGGACATGTCGAGGGCGGTGACGTGGGCGCCGGCGAGGATCAACTGGGCGGTCTTGCCGCCCGGCGCGGCACAGAGGTCGGCGATTCGCAAACCATTGATGTCGCCGAACAGCCGGGCCGGCAGGCTGGCCGCCGCGTCCTGAACCCACCAGGCGCCTTCCCCAAAGCCGGGCAGTTCGGTCACGGAAGCGCTGAGCTTTTCCACCCGCACCGTGCCGGTCGGCAAGACGAAGCCACCGAGCCGTTCGGCCCACAGCGCCGGGCCCGACTTGACGGTGAAATCGACCGGCGCCTCATGGCGATGGGCGAGCAGTATCTGCCTGGTCTTGTCGAGGCCGTAGACCGTTTTCAAACGGTCGGAAAACCATTTTGGCGCCTCGTCGGTGGCCGCAACCGCCGCCGCGAGCTCATCCTGCTTGGCCCGCGCCAACGTACGCAGTACGCCGTTGACGAGGCCGGAAAAGCGCGCCGTGCGCGGATCGGACTTGGCATGCGTCACGGCGAGGTCGACGGCGGCGCTGTCGGGAACATCGAGGAACAGGATCTGCGCCGCCGCCCCATGCAAGATGTGCGAAAGCGCCGTGGCGTTGGGCGGCAGCGGCTTTTCCAGGCGGCGGGCCAACAGGCCTGATATGGTCATGCGGTAGCGCAGGGCGGTGACCAGAATGGCGCGCACCAGGGCGCGGTCGCGCAGGTCGAGCGCCTTGTATTGCGGATGGCCGTTTTCATGGTCGGTCAGCCCGTCGAGCGGCGTTCTCGCGTCGATGACGGCGGCAAGCAGCCGCGCGGCTGCCTTGCGCGCGGCGAGACCGCGAGCTTCTGAAGCCTCACTGTGAGTTGGCCTCATTGTGCCGGCGATCGGTTGACTAGTTTAAATATGGCGCTGACAAAATCTTCTTTGCTTCCTAGGGGTGAGGTCACCTGAATGTAGTCTTTCTCAACCTTGTCAACATAGTCCGCGACTTGCTTTGGAGATGCACCATCCCCGACAAGTCGGACGATGTGGTGGAGATAGGTGTCATATTCGTTTTCAGGAAGCGGACGAAATTCCAGTTCACTTGATGTTTCCATGTTCGCCATCGGTATGCCGATAGGGTTCCAGTGCCTTGCACAAAGATCGCGTATTTCCGCCAGCGAGATCCCGCCTTTTTTGTCTGTCGCGCTCGTCACGACCACGGACCTTTAGGCCCGGTCGGATTGCGTCCCCAGGGATTGGGTTTCGGCCTGGCCGGCTCGGCCGGCCTTTCGGGCCGGGCGGCCCTTTCCCACGGACCCGACGGCTGCTGCCCGATCCCGTCCGGCGCCGGGCTTGGCGTCGCGGCCGCTTCGGGTGCGCCGGCCATCTGTTGCGCCATCCGCTGCAGGGCGGCGATGCGGTTTTCGGTGCTCGGGTGGGTGGAGAACAAATTGTCCATGCGCTCGCCGGAAAGAGGATTGATGATGAAGAGATGGGCGGTTGCCGGATTGCGCTCGGCATCCGGGTTGCGGATGCGTTCGGCGCCACGGGCGATCTTGTCAAGCGCCGAGGCGAGCCACAGCGGGTGTCCACAGATTTCGGCACCGCGCCGGTCGGCCTCGTATTCGCGAGTGCGGCTCACCGCCATCTGCACGATCATGGCGGCCAAAGGCGCGACGATCATTGCCACCAGCACGCCGACGATGCCGAAGGAATTGTTGTTGTCGCGGTTACCGCCGAAGAAGAAGGCGAAGTTGCCGAGCATCGAAATTGCGCCGGCGAAGGTGGCGACGATCGTCATGGTCAGCGTATCGCGGTGCTGCACATGGGCGAGCTCGTGCGCCATCACCGCCGCGACTTCTTCATGCGATAGCCGCTCGAGCAGGCCAGTGCTGGCGGCGACAGCGGCATTTTGCGGATTGCGGCCGGTGGCGAAGGCATTGGGCTGCGGATTGTCGATGAGATAGGTCCTCGGCATCGGCAGACCGGCGCGTCGGGCGAGGCCCTGCACGATGGCGTAATATTCAGGCGCGTTGCTTTCGTCGACCTCGATCGCTCGGTGCATCGCCAGCACCATCTTGTCGGCGTTCCAATAGCTGAACAGATTGGTGCCGGCAGCGATCAGCAAAGCGATCATCATGCCGCCGGATCCGCCGACCAGATAACCGACGCCCATGAACAGGGCCGTCATTGCGGCCAAAAGCATGGCGGTGCGAAGGGTGTTCATTGTCTGCTCCGTTCTGCCCAACAAAGGGGTCGATCCCTTGTGGACCCATCGCTATATGATGGGAAACAGCGGTTCTCGTTTCAATCGGGGGCCCGTTTCAATCTACCGGAAGATCGCATGATCGACGAATCCAACAAAACACAGGCTCACCACGCGCCGCAAAAGGCGCTGACGCCGGCAGCCCGGCGCGCTTTGGCGGAGGCCGAGGCCCGGCGGCAAAAATATCGCGAGACGGAAGCCACGCTGCCGAGGGAGATCGGCGGGCGCGGCGGCAAGGAGCCTGGCCGCTACGGCGACTGGGAGATCAAGGGCCTGACCAGCGACTTTTAGCCCAGGCAGGGCGCCAAACTACGCAGGCTGCGCCGTCCGCTCCGCTTCGATGGCAATCCAGCCGCTGGCATCGACGGCGATGCCGATCGCGTCATAGCCGGCGATAGCGGCATGCGGCGTCTGCAAAGGATGCCGGTGCGTGGCGCTGATCACCACGATTGCGGCGCCCGCGGCTTCGGCTGCCGCTATGCCGGCCGGCGCGTCCTCGAAGACAAGGCAGTCGCGCACATCGACGCCGAGCCGTTCGGCCGCCAGCCGGAAGCAGTCGGGCGCCGGCTTGCCGCGGGCCACGTCCTCCGCCGCAACGATCACGGCGGGAGCCGGAATGCCGGCGGCCTGCAGGCGCAGCAGGGCGAGTTCGCGCGGCGCGGAGGTGGCGATCGCCCAACTCCCAGGCGGCAGCGATGCGAGGAACGCCGCGGCGCCGGCGATCGGGCGAATGCCCTCGACATCGGCTGCCTCGGCCTGCAAAAGCGCATCGGCTTCGCGGGCAGGATCGACGCCTGGCAGCGCCAGCCGGCCGATGGTCTCGATCGCCCGCACGCCGTGGATGGTCGGCAGGAATGCGGCGACGTCAAGACCTTGCCGACGCGCCCAAGCTGCCCAGACCCTTTCCGCCGCGGCAATCGAATTGAGAATCGTGCCGTCCATATCGAACAGGAAGGCCGCAAATTTTCTGCCTGCAAACATCGGTTTTCCCGGGTCATCCTGGAGGGATTATTTTCGAAGGACGCGTGTCGATCGACCGTAACGTTGCCGCGTCCGTATGGGAAGCCGCGAGGCGTCGTTTTCGACGTTCGCAAGGAACCGCCGCGCACTCTCCTGCGTTGACCAGCACTATCTTCCATGACGATCGTAGGGGGACGGCGATGCTGATCAGGCTCGGCTATGAAATTGGCATTGAATGCGCTGCAGCCACGCCGATTGTTTCGCTGCTCGAGATCCACAGGGATCGCCAGGTCGACATCAAGCGGCAGACGCGCGTGCTGACCTCGCCGTCGGTCCCGACCAGGGTCTACCACGATCTTTTCGGCAATAGCTGCCGCCGCTTCACGGCGCCGGCCGGAAGCTTTCGCATCCTCTATGACGCGGTGGTCGAGGACAGCGGTGAGGCGGACGAAGTCAACACGCTGGCCAGGGAAGTTCCGGTCGCCGAATTGCCGGACGAGGTGCTCGGCTATCTGCTCGGCAGCCGTTACTGCGAGACCGACCATCTCGGCGACCTGGCCTGGCAACTGTTCGGCCAGCTTCCGCCGGGCTGGGCGCGGGTGCAGGCGATCGTCGACTATGTCCACAACCGCCTGTCCTTCGGCTACGGTTATGCGCGCTCGACCCGCACGGCGGCGCAGGCGCATGAGGAACGCGTCGGCGTCTGCCGCGACTTTGCCCATCTGGCGATCACGCTCTGCCGCTGCATGAATATCCCGGCCCGCTACGTGAACGGCTATCTCGGCGATATCGGCGTGCCCGCGGATCCGGCGCCGATGGACTTCTCGGCCTGGATGGAAGTGTTCCTCGACGGCAAGTGGTACACGTTCGATCCCCGCCACAACGTGCCGAGAATCGGCCGTGTCGTCATTGCGCGTGGCCGCGACGCCACCGATGTGCCGCTGTTGCACAGTTTCGGCCCGCACCGGCTCAGCCTGTTCAAGGTCTGGACCTACGAGCAGGAAGGCAACCTGTTCAGGCCGCCCTATCGCGGCCTCGACAGGACCGTCACCGCACGGGTGCTGGCCTAATCCTCCCGGAGACATCCACAGCCGTGTTTCCACGTCCCGCCATCGCGGTCGTGCTGATCCGGTTCGAGACATCTCTTCTGTACCGGATCGGGACGCAGTCCGGCCGTTCCGAATTGCGAGCCGGATCGTGGTAAGCGCTTTGTGAACAAAGCTGCGCCGACGCGGCTTTCGTTTACCGGCTGTTTACCTTGTCGCCGCTCGAAACCGTTTGGAAACAATGCCCTGAGCGGGGGGCGCTCGCTTTCCCGCGCCCGGCGGCGCGATCCGGCCGGATTCCTGCAATGCGCGTTCGGACAGCTGCAGGCTGTAGCGAATGGAGGCGGAAGGAATGCGGCGTTTCGGGGGTCTTGTTCAGGCGATCGGCGGGTTTGCCGGGGATCGCAGCGGAAATTTCGCGGTGCTGTTTGGTATAATCGGCTCAGTACTGGCGCTGAGCGTCGGCTTTGCCGTCAACGTCTCCCAACTCTACAATGTGAAATCGAGCCTGCAAGGCGTCGTCGATGCTGCGGTCACCTCGACGGCCCGCGACCTGACGACCAGCGTCATCAGCGAGGCTGACGCCAGCAAATCGGTGCAGGCCTTTCTCGATGCCAACAGCACGGCGGGTATCCTGCAGGACAATCAGATCGTTCTCGACAAACTGACTGTCGACCGAATCGCCAAGACCGTTCAGGCGGACGTTCATGTCAATGTCAGCTATTATTTCCCGCTTTTCAGCACGGGTAGCATGCAGCGCGTTCCCGCATCGACGACGGCTCTCTATTCGGACAAGCAGATCGAAGTCGCGATGATGCTCGATGTTACCGGCTCGATGGCAGGCCAGAAAATCATCGATCTGCGGACGGCTGCGGCGAATGCTGTCGACAGCTTCCTGGGCGGTCAGGACCCGTCCAAACCGCGCGTGCGGGTTGCCATCGTGCCTTATGCCAATTCGGTGAATGCCGGTACACTTGCCACCAGCAGCGTCTATGTGGAAACCACCGCCAGCCAACGCAAACAGGCGCCGGCCAATGACGCCGTGCAGTATGTCTCGGGCTTCATCCGTCCCGATAATTGCGCCACAGAACGCAAGGGGACCTACCAGTATTCGGACGCAGGCCCCGACGCCAGCATGGTCAACCGCGACTACCTGCTGTCGTCCTTCGCCTGGCAAACCGGCACCGCCGCCTGCCCGGCCGCCACGCTGATGCCGCTGACGGCCGATGCGACGGCGCTCAAGACGGTCATCAAGAATTTCGTCGCCTCCGGCGGCACTGCCGGCCATATCGGCGTGCAGTGGACCTGGTACATGCTCTCGGAGAGCTGGGGGAGCATAATGAGGACTTCGCAGCGGCCGGCCAAGATGGATCCAAAAAAGGTCGCCAAAATCGCGATCCTGATGACCGACGGCGAATTCAACCTGTCCTACTTCGATGCGAGCACGGTGAGCGACGTTTACAATGACGCCGGCAAGGAGCCGACCCGCACGGCAGCCAAGAAACTTTGCGCTGCCATGCGCGACAAGGGCATCGAGATCTTCACTATTGGATTTGACCTAAACGAAACGAATGCCAAGGCGACGCTCCAGGATTGCGCGAGCCCGGACACCACCAAGATCAAGCACTTCTACCAAGCTGCCAATGGAACCGAACTCAACCAGGCTTTCCAGGACATAGCGCGCAACGTCGAGATGTTGAGCGTAACCAAATAAGGGACAACAGCCCAAAAAGGAAAAGGCCGCCGCTTCTTGCGAAGTCGGCGGCCTTCCGTGTTTCCGTCCATGGCGCGGCTCCTGGCTGCGACGGTTGGTCGCCAGCCGCGCATCTCGCGCCTTAACGGGAAGACTGCTTCCCGAAAGTGCGATCCGCTGAGGCCACGTTCTGGAAAACGAAATCACTCGACATCGGATCACCTCCTTTCGATTTGTTGAACACTTGCTCATGATGGGGTGTCATCCGGCAAATGGCAAGGCGGGGCACTCGAAAATCCTGAACAAGCGTGCTTGTGCACTCGGGCGGCTTGCGGCCGGCCGATCCGGCAGGCAAGATCGAGCCGCGATTGTTCCGGGCCGCTTTTTGCCGGGTAAGGGAGGATGGGGATGGAGGCAGCCGAAAGAGCGGCCCGGATTGTTCGGACGGTCATCGAAACGCTGAAACCGGGTTTCGCGGTGAGGCTGTGGACAGGCGAGCGGATCGGCCCGGCTACCGGCCCGGTGCTCACTATCAACGACCAGGACATCGTCTGGCAGATCGTACGTCGGCCCTCTTTATCGACGCTGATCGAGATGTGGATTGCCAAGGCGGTCGACGTCGAAGACGGATCGCTGTTTGATTTCTACGCCTTGCCCACGCACGGCAAGCTCAGGACGAAGCTCAAGACGTTGCCGAAGCTGGCGATCCTGCGCGACCTGCCGGCGGTGCTGTTTTCGCGAAAACAGATGACGGCGCGAACCGATCTTTCCGGCCGCAATCCTTTCGTCAGCGGTTCGAGCCGGGAGGCAATCCAGCATCACTACGATATTTCCAACGCATTCTACCGGCTCTTCCTCGACGAGCGCATGGTCTATAGCTGCGGCTATTTCAAGGATTTCGCCAACGATATCGATCAGGCCCAAAGAGACAAGCTCGACCATATCTGCCGCAAGCTTCGGCTGAAGCCCGGCGAAAAACTGCTCGACATCGGCTGCGGCTGGGGAGCGATGCTCATCCATGCGGTGAAGAATTATGGCGTCGTCGGCCACGGTGTTTCGCTGTCGGAGGCACAGACCGAGCTCGCCCGCGAACGCATCCGCGCCGCGGGGCTGGAGGACCGCATCACCATCGAGATCAAGTCCTATGCCGAGCTGTCCGGCTCCTTCGACAAGATCTCGTCGATCGGCATGTTCGAGCATCTGGGGCTTGCCAACCATGCGGCCTATTTCTCGAGGATCCATCGCCTGCTCAAGCCCGGCGGCATCTATCTGCACCACGCCATCACCCGGCGCGACAAGGGCAGCTTGAAGAAGACGCTGCGAAAGGGGCCGGAATTCAAGGCGCTGATCAAATACATTTTTCCGGGCGGCGAACTCGATACGATCGGCATGACGCTCGGCAATCTCGAGGCGCACGGCTTCCTCGTCTACGACGTCGAAAACTTGCGCGAGCACTATGCGCGCACCTGCAGGCTATGGGCAGAGCGTCTCCACGCACGTTTTGACGAAGCCATCGCTGAGGTCGGCGAAGCCAAGGCGCGGCTCTGGCTGCTTTATCTCACCGGCTGCTCGATTACTTTCGAACGTGCATCGGCGCAGGTTTTCCAGACCGTCGCCACAAGGCGCGCGCGTGGGCCGAGCGGCCTGCCGCCGACGCGGGCGGATTTGTACCGATAGCTACAGGAGGCGCATCGTGGCGCCGATCTCGACGCGGGCCGGTCGATCGACGGTGCAGTAGACGCCGAGATTATGGGCGTTGTGGCGGACCAGGCTGCGCAGGATTGCCGGGTCGTGGTCCAACCCGTCCTGGCCAATGATGGTGAAGCCGCAGCGGCGGCACGGCTCGGAGATGGTCAGGAGCAGGTCGCCGATTGCCAGCTTGCGCCCGATCCATTCCGTCTCGGGGAACGACCCCTCGACCTCCGGCATATCGACGACGATGTTGGGGCGGAAGCGGCGCGCGTCGGCGGTGCCCTCTGGATGCAGCACTTTCAAACGCGCCAGTGAGGCGGTGGTCAGCAGATGAATAGGGGCTTTGACATAGCGTTCCGTCAGCAGAGGGCCGGCGTAATCCGGAGCCGCATTTTCCCGGCGGAACGGCCGGATGGAAGCCGCAAAGCCGAGATACGCGGAAACCGCGCGATCACTTTGCGCGCCAGGTGCCGAAAGCCAGCGTCCGTCGGGGATGGCGACCTCCAGCCTGCCGGCCTGCGACAGCCGGGTGCGGATGCGGGGCACCTTGTGCCATTTCGCTTCGCGGTCGGGCCGTGCGATTTCATCGGTCGAGGTATCGACAAGACCAAACAGGCGGTCGCCTTCGACGGTATACCAGTCGACGGAGATCGCCTCCTGAAACTCGCCGGCGAGCGAGCTCGCGGGATAGCGCCAAAGCTCGGTGACGGCGCCCAATGCGGGTTGCATCAGCCCTTCTTGTTTTGCCGGTTGGCGATCAGGTCGTCGACGACTGCCGGATCGGCGAGCGTCGAGGTGTCGCCGAGCGCGGCAAAATCATCCTCGGCGATCTTGCGCAGGATGCGCCGCATGATCTTGCCGGAACGGGTCTTCGGCAGGCCGGGCGCGAACTGGATCTTGTCGGGCGAAGCGATGGCGCCGATCTCCTTGCGGACATGGACGACGAGCTCCTGGCGCAATTCCTCGCTTGGCGTCTCGCCGGCCATCAGCGTGACATAGCAGTAGATGCCCTGGCCCTTGATATCGTGCGGGTAGCCGACGACGGCGGCCTCCGAGACCTTCTCATGCGAAACCAGCGCCGATTCGACCTCGGCGGTGCCCATGCGGTGGCCGGAGACGTTGATGACGTCGTCGACCCGGCCGGTGATCCAGTAGTAGCCGTCAGCATCGCGGCGGCAGCCGTCGCCGGTGAAGTACCTGCCCTTGTAAGTCGAGAAATAGGTCTGCACGAAGCGGTCGTGATCGCCATAGACGGTGCGCATCTGGCCCGGCCATGAGTCGGCAATGCAAAGATTGCCGCTGGCTTCGCCTTCCAGTACCTTGCCGTCGGCGTCGACCAGCTGCGGCTTGACGCCAAAGAAGGGCCGCGTCGCCGAACCCGCCTTGAGGTGGGTGGCGCCCGGAACCGGCGTGATCATGATGCCGCCGGTCTCGGTCTGCCACCAGGTGTCGACGATCGGCACCTTGCCGTTGCCGACGACGTTGAAATACCACTCCCAGGCTTCCGGATTGATCGGCTCGCCGACGGTGCCCAGCACGCGCAGCGACTTGCGCGACGTTTTGGTGACATGGGCATCGCCGGCGCCCATCAGCGCACGCAACGCCGTCGGCGCCGTGTAGAAGATGTTGACCTTGTGCTTGTCGATCACGTCCCAGAAACGCGACTGCGACGGGTAGTTCGGCACGCCTTCGAACATCAGCGTGGTGGCGCCGTTGGCGAGCGGCCCGTAGACGATATAGCTGTGACCGGTGACCCAGCCGACATCTGCGGTGCACCAGTAGATGTCGCCGTCATGATAGTCGAATACATATTGGTGGGTCATCGAGACATAGACGAGATAGCCGGCGGTGGTGTGCAGCACGCCCTTCGGCTTGCCGGTCGAGCCGGATGTGTAGAGGATGAACAGCGGGTCCTCGGCATTCATCTTCTCGGGCTTGCATTCGGCCTTAACCGTGGCGACCTCGTCATGGTACCAGACGTCGCGCCCGGCGGCCCAGCCGGTCTTGCCGCCGGTGCGGCGCACGACCAAGACCTTTTCGACTTTCGTTCCGGCCTTGGCGGCGATCTCGATCGCCTTGTCGGTGTTGTCCTTCAGCGGGATAGTCTTGCCGCCGCGCAGGCCTTCGTCGGCGGTAATGACGAAGGTCGACTTGCAGTCGTCGATGCGTCCGGCCAGCGCGTCCGGCGAAAAGCCGCCGAAGACGACCGAATGAATGGCGCCGATGCGCGTGCAGGCGAGCATCGCATAAGCGGCCTCCGGGATCATCGGCATGTAGATGGTGACGCGGTCGCCCTTCTTGACGCCGTGCTTCTTCATCACATTGGCGAGGCGGCAGACATGTGCGTGAAGTTCGTTATAGGTGATCTTCCTGTCGTCGTAGGGGTTGTCGCCTTCCCAGATGATGGCGGTCTGTTCGCCGCGCTTCTTCAGATGCCGGTCGATGCAGTTCCAGGAAACGTTTGTCTGGCCATCCTCGAACCATTTGATCGAAACCTTGCCGTCGAAGGACGTGTTCTTGACCTTGCTGTAGGGCTTGAACCAGTCGATGCGCTTGCCGTGCGTGCCCCAGAACTTGTCCGGGTTCTTGACGCTGTCGGCGTACCATTTCAGGTAGGTGTCATTGTCAATCAGCGCGTTCTTCTTCCACGCCGGCTGGACGCGATGGACATGAACATCGGACATTTCTTCGCCTTCCTCCCCAAAACCAAACCGCCGGCTTGACCGCCGGCAGGATCGCAGCGATGCGGCCGCGAATTCGCGCGCATTATTAACAGTTCGGCGGTGACGGCAACATTAGACGTTGGATTCGCGCGGCGGGATGCCGCAGGTGCCTTGCCGGGTGGTGTCAGCACTCTCGTGAGGCGGCTGCTAAGCGCATGTTTTTGCGGGAGGAATCTGGTTTGATCGCAGAAATATCAATAGACGAATAAGCAAATGGGGTGCACAATTTCAGGCTGGGAGGAAGGAGAATCAACCAGGGGACCGCAATGCGCGACCATTCAGAAATGGACCTGATGCTCAAGGGCTATGGCTTGACCACGGCCAAGATTCTTTATCACTTTCCCGATCATCCGCATCTGCTGCAGAGCTTCATCTGGCAGGATTACGACATCGCCCCGAAATTTCCGGTGCTGATCCGCTTCATCGAATTCTGGAAGGCCGAGCTCGAAGGCCCGCTGCATTCGGTGAGCTACACGCACCAGAAGCTGATCGCGCCGAACGAATGGCGCAAGGTCGACGGCGAGTTCGTGCTGCATTAGCCGGGGCGGCAGCCCGGGAGCCGCCGCCAGCTTTTGGAGCGTCAGACTGCGGGCGCGTTCAGCCGGGCAAACCCCTCCTGCCGGCGATAGGGAAAATACGGGTAGGGTGCGGTGACCTCACTTGCCGTGTCGAGCTTCTTCATCTGCTCGGCTGTCAAGGACCAGCCGACGGCGCCGAGATTCTGGCGCAACTGCTCCTCGTTGCGCGCGCCAATGATGACGGAGGCGACGGTCGGCCGCTGCAGCAGCCAATTAATGGCGATCTGCGGTATGGTCTTGCCGGTTTCCTCGGCGACAACATCAAGCGCGTCGACGACCCGATAGAGATGCTCATCCTCGACGGGCGGTCCGAAGCTTGCCGTGTCGTGCAGCCGGCTTTTCTCAGGCAGCTTCTGGCCACGGCGGATCTTGCCGGTCAGGCGGCCCCAGCCGAGTGGGCTCCACACCAGCGCACCGACACCCTGGTCGAGGCCGAGCGGCATCAACTCCCATTCATAATCGCGTCCGACCAGCGAGTAGTAGACCTGATGGGCGACGTATCGGGGATAGCCATATCTATCCGCCAGGCCGAGCGACTTCATCACTTGCCAGCCGGAAAAATTGGAGACGCCGACATAACGCAGCTTGCCGGCGCGCACGAGACCGTCCAGCGTCGACAGCACCTCCTCGATCGGTGTTGCGGCATCAAAGGCGTGCAGTTGCAGCAGGTCGATGTAATCGGTTCCAATACGCTTCAGCGCGTCTTCGACGGCCTTGATCAGGCGTGAACGTGACGAGCCGGCATCGTTGGGACCGTCGCCCATCGGCAGCGAGGTCTTGGTCGAGATCAGCACGGCGTCGCGGCGGCCCCTGATGGCAGCGCCGAGCACTTGTTCGGAAGCGCCAATCGAATAGACATCGGCGGTGTCGAACAGGTTGACGCCGGCCTCTAGGCAGATGTCGACCAGCCGCCGTGCTTCCGTCGCATCGCTGTTGCCCCAGGCGCCGAACAGCGGGCCTGAGCCGCCGAAGGTTCCAGCGCCGAACGAGAGTGCCGGGACCTTCAGGCCTGATGCGCCAAGATTTCGATAATCCATGGGTTTGCTCCTTGTGGAAGGATGGCTGTTTCAAGGATTGGTTGAGGTTTGCCGTTCTATGACGGCGCGATTTCCGGTGTGGAGAGGGCAGGGTCTCGGTCGAGGCGCAGAGCAAACGCCGCCACGGCAAGCGCTGAAAGCGGCAACAGGGCCGCGACCCAGGTGACGGCGCCGAGGCCGGGACCGTGCGCGATGACCACGCCGCCGAGCCAGGCGCCGGCCGCGTTGCCGAGGTTGAAGGCGGCGATGTTGAAGGACGAGGCGAGGCTCTGGCCGGCGCCTTGTGCCTTTTCCAGCACCCACATCTGCAGTGGCGCCACGGTGGCGAAGGCGGCGGCGCCGAGCAGGCCGACATAGATAACGGCCATGACCTGGCTGTGCAGGGCGAACGTCATGGTGCCGAGCACCAGCGCCAGGACGACGAGACTGCCGAGAACGGAAGGTAGCAGCCGGCGGTCGGCGAACTTGCCGCCGGCGATGTTGCCGGCGATGAGGCCGCCGCCGAAGACCAGCAGGATAGGCGACACCGCTGCTTCCTCAAAACCGGTGATCTCGGTCAGCAACGGAGCGATGTAGGTAAAGACGGCAAAGACGCCGGCATAGCCAAGCACGGTGGTGGCAAAGCCAAGCAGGACGGGCGTGCGGCCGAGCACGGCGAGATCGGCACGCAAATTGCTCTTCTCAGGTTCTGTTCGGCTGCGCGGCACCACCAAGAGAATGATGGCGGAGGCGGCGATGCCGACCAGGGTCACCGCCCAGAACGTCGCGCGCCAGCCGAAGGCCTGGCCGAGCCAAGTGCCGAAAGGCACGCCGAGGATGTTGGCGATGGTCAGGCCGGTGAACATCAGGGCGATCGCCGAAGCTTTCTTGTTGGGCGCCACCAGCCCGGTCGCCACGACCGAGCCAACGCCGAAGAAGGTGCCGTGGGCGAAGGCGGTCAGCACGCGCGCACCCATCAGCGTCCAGTAGTCTGGGGCAAGCGCACAGGCGAGGTTGCCCAGCGTGAAGATCGCCATCAGCGACAGAAGCACGGTCTTGCGCGGCCAACGGCCGGTTGCGATCGTCAGCAGCGGCGCGCCGATGACAACGCCGAGCGCATAGCCGGAAATAAGCTGGCCGGCAGCTGAGATCGAGACGTCGAGATCGGTGCTGACGTCGAGCAGCAGGCCCATGATGACGAATTCGGTGACGCCGATGCCGAACGCACCGGCGGCAAGAGCGTAAAGAGCAAGGGGCATGGCGGTTCCCACTTCGATGACGACCAGTTTTGACGACGGGCGCCGTGTTCCTCCCACGCCCCAATTCGGAAGATCGTGTCGCGATGTGCTGTGAACCAGCCTTGCATCGGGCACATCGTCTGTGAAATAGATTCACCAATGACCAGACCCGACATCAACCGCTCCGGCGAGATCGAAGTGTTCGTCCGCGTGGTCGAGGCGGGCAGCTTTTCGGCCGCTGCCCGTGCGTTGCGGATGACCCCGTCGGCGGTGAGCAAGCTGATCGCGCGGCTGGAGGCACGGCTCGGCGCGCCGGCTGGTCAGCCGTTCGACGCGCAGGCTGCAACTGACGCCGGAGGGGGCGGCCTTTTTCGACAGCGGCGTGCGTATCCTGGCCGACATGGCAGCGGCCGAGCGCGAGGCGGCGGCGGGTGCCGCGCCGCGTGGCCGGCTGCGGATCAACAGCTACGTGCCTTTCGGGCAGCATCGGCTGATCCCGCTTTTGCCGCGTTTTCTGGAGCGCTACCCCGAAATCTCGGTCGATCTGGTGTTGACCGACGATGTCATCGACCTGATGGAGGAGCGTGCTGACGTCGCCATCCGGGCCGGGCCGCTCGGCGAATCACGGCTGGTGGCGCGCAAGCTCGGACAGAGCCGGGTGGTCGTCGTTGCGGCGCCATCGTATCTCGAAGCGCGTGGCACGCCCGTGACGCCCGCCGATCTCGATCGTCACAACCGGATGGGCTTCCGTTTCGTACGCCACCTCGAGGGCTGGCCTTTTATCGATGCGGTCGGCAAGCCGATCAGCCTGTCGATCGCCGGAAATACGCTGGTCAGCGACGGCGAGGCGATGCGGCTGATGGCGCTGTCGGGGGCGGGCATCGCCCGGCTGGCAAGCTGGCATGTGGAGGCCGACATTGCCGCCGGCCGGCTCCTGCCGCTGCTGGAAGAGTTCAACCCCGGCGACGAGGAACTTACCCACGCCGTCTATGTCGGCCATGGCAAGCATCTGCCGGCGCGGGTGCGGGCCTTTTTGGACTTTTTGGTCGAGACTGTCCGGCTGAACTGAGCCCAAAACGATCGGGAGCCTGCCGGCTCCCGAAGCAACGAAGGTAAGAAGGTAAGATTGAGTTACTATTTCGGCGCAAAGGGCGCCGGCCGCCGGCCGGCCGCCTGACGCTCCAGCATCCAGCCCGGATATTCGGCGGGCAGGGCACTGGCTTCGTCGAGGCGAACAAGATCATCGGCATCGAGCTGCAACTCGGTGGCTGCAAGGTTCTGTTCCAGCTGCTCCGTGCGGCTGGCGCCGATGATGACGCTCATCACGAATGGCTTGGCCAGAACATAGCCGAGCGCCACCGTAGCGACGCTGACGCCGTGCTTGGCGGCGATCTCGCGCATGACGGCGACTGCTGCCCAGGCACGGTCCTCATTGACCGGCGGGAAATTGAAGCTGGCGCGGCGGCCCTCGCCATTGCCGGGGGCGCCCGGTCCGTATTTGCCGGAGAGCAGGCCGCCAGCCATCGGCGACCAGACCATCAGCCCGAGCTTCTCCTCGTTGAGCAGCGGCACGATCTCGCGCTCGAGATCGCGGCCGGCGATCGAATAATACGACTGCACGGTCTCGAAGCGGGCAAAGCCTTTGCGCTCGGCAATACCCAGCGCCTTGGCTATGCGCCAGGCCTGCCAGTTCGAGACGCCGACATAGCGGACCTTGCCGGCGGCAACCAGGTCGTCGAGCGCCCGCAGCGTTTCGTCGATCGGCGTCACCGTGTCGGTGCCGTGCAGCTGGTAGAGATCGATATGATCCAGCTGCAGCCGTTCGAGGCTGCCTTCGACCGAATCCATGATGTGGCCGCGCGAGGAACCACGCTGGTTCGGGCCTCCACCCATGGCGCCATGAACCTTGGTGGCGATGATCACGTCCTGCCGGTTGACGCCAAGGTTCCTGAGCGACTGGCCGAGAAGCCGTTCCGAGGCGCCAAAGGAATAGACATCCGCCGTGTCGAAGAAATTGACGCCGGCGGCGAGCGAGCGGGCAACGATCTGGTCAACGCCCTTCTGGTCGAGGCTGGCGATCAGGCCCCATTGGGCGTTCTCGCCGGCCGCGCCGAACGTCATCGTGCCGAGGCAAAGTTCGGAGACGAACATCCCCGTATTTCCAAGTTGATTGTAACGCATGGTGGCTCCAGACGGGTTGAGAATAACTCGACCCATATAGGAACGAAACGTTCCGTTTCTATATGCTGGCTTAGTCAATGTTAGCCTGTGGCCTAAGGCCGGCTGCGCCTCATCTGGCGCCGAAAATCGCCGATCCAACCCTGACACTAGTCGCGCCGAAGGCGATCGCGGTTTCGTAGTCGCTGGACATGCCCATGGAGAACTTGTCGACGCCGGCCTCAAGCCCAAGCTTTTCCAGCAGCGCGAAATGCGGACCGGGGTTCTCGCCGGCCGGCGGAATGCACATCAGCCCTTCGATGGCGAGGCCGTGAACCGAGCGGCAGCGGGCCACGAAGGCGACAGCCTCGCGCGGCTCGATGCCGGCCTTTTGCGGCTCGGAGCCGGTGTTGACCTGGACATACAGCCTTGGTGACCGGCCTTGCCTGGCGATCTCCTTGGCGAGTTCGGCGGCGATCTTTTCACGGTCGACGGTTTCGATGACGTCGAACAATGCCACCGCTTCCTTCGCCTTGTTCGATTGCAGCGGACCGATCAGATGCAGCTCGACGTCGGGAAACGCCGTCCGCAGTGCCGGCCATTTGGCTTGTGCTTCCTGGACCCGGTTTTCGCCGAAGACGCGCTGGCCGGCCTCGATAACGGGGCGGATATCGGCGGCGTCGAAGGTTTTCGAGACCGCGACCAGCGCCACCGCTCCGGCGTCGCGTCCTGCCTCGCGCTCGGCGGCAGCGATCCTTGCCTTGACCGTGAAAAGCTGTTCGACGGCGCTCGCCATGCCTATATCCTGCCTGTGTTTGGCTTTTCGCCGGATCGCCGCAGTTGACGGGTCCGGCAATCCATGGTGAACACCGCGACGACATTTCCTGAGCCGCCCGGGCATTGTCCGGCGGTTCGCGCATGCTTTTAAGTGAAAAACACCCGATGGCAACCGAACGATACAATCCGCGCGCGTCAGAGCCCAAATGGCAGAAGGCCTGGGACGCAAAGAAGCTGTTCGAAGCCGACAATGACGACCCGCGCCCGAAATATTACGTGCTGGAGATGTTCCCCTATCCGTCGGGGCGCATCCATATCGGCCATACCCGCAACTATACGATGGGCGACGTGGTGGCGCGCTACAAGCGGGCCAAGGGTTTCAACGTGCTGCACCCGATGGGCTGGGACGCCTTTGGCATGCCAGCCGAAAACGCGGCGATGCAGAACAAGGTCCATCCCAAGGACTGGACCTATCAGAACATCGCCGCTATGCGCGAGCAACTCAAGGTCATGGGCCTGTCGCTCGATTGGGCGCGCGAGTTCGCCACCTGCGATGTCGATTACTATCACCGCCAGCAGATGCTGTTCCTCGATTTCGTCGAGAAGGGGCTGGTGACGCGCAAATCCTCCAAGGTCAACTGGGATCCGGAGGACATGACGGTGCTTGCCAACGAGCAGGTCATCGACGGACGCGGCTGGCGCTCGGGCGCGCTGGTGGAACAGCGCGAGCTGACGCAGTGGTTCTTCAAGATCACCGACTACGCGCAGGACCTGCTGGATTCGCTCGATCAACTCGACGACTGGCCGGAAAAAGTGAAGCTGATGCAGGCGAACTGGATCGGCCGTTCGGAAGGTCTGCTGATCCGCTGGCCGCTGGCCAAGCCAGCAGCCGGCGAGCATGAGCTCGAAATCTATACGACAAGGCCTGACACCATCTTCGGCGCCTCCTTTATGGCGATTGCCGCCGACCATCCGCTGGCCAAAAAGGCCGCCGAAGACAATCCGGCGCTGGCAAAGTTCATCGACGAGGTCCGCCATATGGGCACCTCGGTGGCGGCTCTGGAGACGGCCGAGAAGAAGGGCTTCGATACCGGCATTCGCGTCGTCCATCCGTTCGACGAGAAGTGGACGCTGCCCGTCTACGTCGCCAATTTCGTGCTGATGGACTACGGCACCGGCGCCATCTTCGGCTGTCCGTCCGGTGACCAGCGCGACCTCGACTTCGCCAACAGATACGGCCTGCCGGTCATTCCGGTGGTGATGCCGGAGGGCGAGAATCAAGGGAGCTTCCAGGTCATCGATGAGGCCTATGTCGGCGACGGCGTGATGATCAATTCGCGCTTCCTCGACGGCATGAAGCCGGATCAGGCGTTCGACGAGGTGGCGAAGCTGCTGGAACAAAAGACCATCGGCAACCGGCCGATGGCCGAGCGCAAGGTGAACTTCCGCCTGCGCGACTGGGGCATTTCGCGCCAGCGCTATTGGGGCTGCCCGATCCCGATGATCCATTGCGAGGATTGCGGCGTGGTGCCGGTGCCGAAAGCCGACCTGCCGGTCAAGCTGCCGGACGACATCGAGTTCGACCGGCCGGGCAATCCGCTCGATCGCCATCCGACATGGCGGCGCGTCAAATGCCCGCGTTGCGGCAAGGATGCGCGGCGAGAAACCGACACGATGGACACATTTGTCGATTCTTCGTGGTATTTCGCTCGCTTCACCGCGCCGTGGGCAAATGATCCGACCGATCCCGAGGCCGCGACTGAATGGCTGCCGGTTGACCAGTATATTGGCGGTATTGAGCATGCGATCCTGCATTTGCTCTATTCGCGCTTTTTCACCCGCGCCATGCGCGAGACCGGCCATGTCGATCTCGCCGAGCCGTTCAGGGGCCTGTTCACGCAAGGCATGGTGGTGCACGAGACCTATCGGGTTGGCGGCGCCTCGAACGGCCGCTGGCTTGCGCCAAGCGAGGTCAGGCTGGAAGACGCCGACGGAAAGCGCCGCGCCTTCGAAATCGCCACCGGCGAAGAGGCGGTGATCGGTCCGCTCGAAAAAATGTCGAAGTCGAAGAAGAATACGGTGAGTCCGGAAGAGATCACCGACGGCTACGGCGCCGATACGGCGCGCTGGTTCATGCTGTCGGACTCGCCGCCCGAACGCGATGTCGAATGGACCGACGAGGGCGCGGCCGGCGCGCACCGCTTCATCCAGCGCATCTGGCGCCTGGTGTCGACGGCTGCCGAATCGCTCGCCGGAGTCCGGCCAGAGGCGGCGAAGGACGGCGAGGCCGGGACAGTGTCCAAGGCCGCGCACAAGATCCTGAAATCGGTCGGTGAGGATATCGAAAAGCTCGCCTTCAACCGCGCCATCGCCCGCATCTATGAGCTCGCCAATGCCTTGACTGTACCGCTCAACGAGGCGGCAGAGGGCAAGGCCGGTCCGGCGCTGCAAGCGGCCTGCCGTGAGGCCGTCGAGATCCTGGTGCACCTGATCGCGCCGGTCATGCCGCATCTGGCCGAGGAGTGCTGGCAGACGCTCGGCGGCACCGACCTTGTCGCCGAACGGCCCTGGCCGGTCTACGATCCCTCGCTTGTCGTCGACGCCGAGATCGTGCTGCCGGTGCAGGTCAACGGCAAGAAGCGCGGCGATTTGACAATTGCCCGCGACGCGGACCAAGGTGCGGTCGAAAAAGCGGTTCTGGCCCTCGACTTCGTGCAGAGAGCGCTCGAAGGTAAGGCGCCGCGCAAGGTGATCATCGTGCCGCAGAGGATCGTTAATGTCGTTGCCTGATCCGCGAAAGACAGAGCTGACGCTGCGCCGCGTCGTGCTTTGCGGGCTGCTCGCCTCGGTGGCGCTGGTTTCCGCCTGCACGGTGCGGCCGCTCTATTCGAGCGCGCCGCTGATCGCCGGCTCGCAGGTCGGCGCTGCTGCCGAGCTGGCATCGATCTCGGTCAAGCCGGTCAAGACCCGCTACGCCCAGCAGGTCCGCAACAATTTGATCTTCGCGCTCGGCCGGGGCGC
This sequence comes from Mesorhizobium sp. M0208, assembly GCF_040322015.1. Taxonomy (NCBI): domain Bacteria; kingdom Pseudomonadati; phylum Pseudomonadota; class Alphaproteobacteria; order Hyphomicrobiales; family Phyllobacteriaceae; genus Mesorhizobium; species Mesorhizobium sp. M0208. Next base: position 36,955 of record NZ_JAMYSP010000003.1, read on the forward strand.
CGGCGAGCCGGCTTCGCCGGTCTATTCGCTTGATCTCGGCGTCTCCGAACTCGTCGAATCGGCGGCAATCGAGCAGGTCACGACAGACGAGGACGAGCCGACCGCCGGCACTGTAACGCTGACCGCCAACTATGTGCTCAGCGATGCCAAGACGGGCACGGTCATAGCGAGGGGCAAGCGCTCGATTCCGTCGTCATACGACAGGCCGCGCCAGGAATTCGCGTCATACCGAGCCCAGATCGACGCCGAGAACCGTGCGGCGCGCGAGCTGGCAGATGTGCTGCGGCTGTCGATCGCTCAGGATCTGATCAAGCACGGCAAGCCGGCGGCAAGCTAGGTCTTTCCGGAGTGCGCAATCTGCAAAAAAAAGGCCGATTGCTCGGCCTTTTTTTGTTCGTAGGATAGTCGCTTCAGCCGATCTTCTGCCCGGTCTTTGCCCAGTCGGCGAGGAACAGTTCCAGGCCCTTGTCGGTCAGCGGGTGTTTGACCAGTGCCTTGAGCGTCGCCGGCGGCGCGGTGATGACATCGGCACCGATCAGCGCCGCCTGCTTGACATGGTTCACGGTGCGCACAGAAGCGGTCAGGATCTCGGTCTGGAAGTCATAATTGTCGTAGATGGTGCGGATATCGGCAATCAGCTCCATGCCGTCCCAGCCGCTGTCGTCGATGCGGCCGACGAAGGGCGAGATGAAGGAGGCGCCGGCCTTGGCGGCGAGCAGCGCCTGGGTGGCCGAGAAGCACAGCGTGACGTTGACCATGCGGCCGTCCGACCGGATGTCCTTGCAGGCTCTCAGGCCATCGAGCGTCAGCGGCACCTTGATGCAGACATTGTCGGCGATCCTGGCCAGGATCTTGGCCTCCGCCATCATGTCCTTGTATTCGGTGGCGACGACTTCGGCCGAGACTGGGCCCTTGACGATCTCGCAGATCTCTCTTGTGACGTCGGCGATCTTGCCGCCGGATTTCAGGATCAGCGACGGATTGGTGGTTACGCCGTCGAGCAGCCCCAAATCGTTCAGCTCGCGGATTTCCTTGACATCGGCGGTGTCGACAAAAAATTTCATGGCGGTCTCCTGAAGATTTTTCATGTGCACGTCATGCACATTCGGGGTCGGACTTTGATCTAGACCAAAGTCGGGGCAAGGTCACGCCTCATGATCGAAGATTCGCCCTTTGTCGCGGCCGCACCGGTGCTGGTGCCGATGCCCGCCGAGCGCCCCTACACCTATGCCGTGCCGGCTGGCATGCGCGTGGTGCCGGGCTCGATCGTGCGCGTTCCGCTTGGGCCCCGCCAGGTCGCCGGCATCGTCTGGGACGGCGCCGTCGAAAAGGTCGACGCGAAGAAATTGCGGCCGATCGAGCAGGTTTTCGACTGCCCGCCGATCGACCGCGCGATGCGGCGTTTTGTCGATTGGGTGGCGCAGTACACGCTGTCGCCGCCCGGCATGGTGGCGCGCATGCTGCTCAGGGCGCCGGAGGCGTTCGATCCGGAGCCGTGGATCGAAGGGCTGCAGCGCACCTTCGCCAAGCCCGACCGGATGACGGAGGCGAGGACGCGCGTGCTGGAGACGGCCGAAGGCGGACTTGCCTGGACGCGATCCGGCCTGGCGCATGCGGCAGGCGTGTCGTCGACGGTGGTGGACGGGCTGCGGGCGCAGGGCGTATTCCAGACGGTGATGATCCCGCCGCGGCCGGTGGTCGCAGCACCCGATCCCGGCTACGCCGTGCCTTCACTGATGCCCGACCAGAGCGATGCCGCCGAGACGCTGCGCGCCAACGTCGCGACCGGTACATTCGGGGTCACCCTGCTCGACGGTGTAACCGGATCCGGCAAGACGGAGGTCTATTTCGAGGCGGTCGCGGCCGCGCTCGATCGCGGCAAGCAGGTGCTGATCCTGCTGCCGGAAATTGCGCTGACCCATGCCTTCCTCGAACGCTTCCAGGAGCGGTTCGGCGCCAAGCCGGCGGAGTGGCACTCGGACCTGCCGCCAAGGATGCGCGAAAAGGTCTGGCGGCAGGTAGCGGAAGGCGGCGTGCGGGTCGTCGCAGGCGCGCGCTCGGCGCTATTCCTGCCATTCAGGGAGCTTGGATTGATCGTCGTCGACGAAGAGCACGATCCCGCCTACAAGCAGGAGGATCGCGTCTTTTACAACGCGCGCGACATGGCCGTGGTGCGCGGCCATATCGGCGGTTTTCCGGTCGTGCTCGCTTCGGCGACACCGTCGGTCGAAAGCCGGGTCAATGCCAGCCAGGGCCGCTACAGCAGGGCGGTGCTTTCGGCGCGCTTTGCCGAGGCGGCACTTCCCGATCTCAAGACGGTCGACATGCGCCGCGCGCCGCCGGCACGCGGCGGCTTCCTGTCGCCGGTGCTGCTCGGCCATATGCGGCAGACGCTGGAAAGAAAGGAACAGTCGCTGCTGTTCCTCAACCGGCGCGGCTATGCGCCGCTGACGCTCTGCCGGGTCTGCGGCCACCGCTTCGGCTGTCCGGTCTGCTCGGCCTGGCTGGTCGAGCACCGCTTTCGCGGCCAGCTCGTCTGCCACCACTGCGGGCACAATGAACGCCGGCCCGAAGCCTGTCCGGAATGCGGCACGCTCGATCATCTGGTCGCCTGCGGGCCAGGCGTCGAGCGCATCGCCGAGGAGGTCGTCGCGCATTTCCCCGATGCCCGCACCATCGTCTTGTCGTCGGACCTGATGGGCGGCGTGCGGCGGCTGCGGCTCGAGCTTGAAGCCATCGCCAATGGCGAGGCCGACATCGTCATCGGCACGCAACTCGTCGCCAAGGGCCACAACTTCCCCAACATGACGCTGGTCGGTGTGGTCGATGCCGATCTCGGCCTTGCCAATGGCGACCCGCGCGCCGCCGAGCGCACCTTCCAACTGCTCAGCCAGGTGACCGGCCGCGCCGGTCGCACCGGCAAGAAAAGCCTCGGCCTGCTGCAGACCTTCCAACCCGACCACCCGGTGATGCGCGCGATCGTCTCAGGCGATGCCGAGGCCTTCTACGAGCGCGAGATCGCCGAGCGTGAGCGGGCGGGGCTGCCGCCCTTCGGCAGGCTCGCCGGCGTCATCGTCAGCGCGGCGACACGGGCCGAAGCCGAAGGGCACGCCCGTGGCCTGCGCCGCGCCGCGCCGCAAGCCACCGACCTGTTCGTGCTCGGCCCGGCCGAGGCGCCGCTGTCATTGATCGGCGGCCGCCATCGCTTTCGCCTGCTGATCCAGGGCGAGCGGCGCGCCGACATGCAAGGGTTCATTCGCACCATGTTGGCCGAGGGACCGAAGATAAGGGGCTCGGTGCGAGTCCAGGTCGACATCGACCCGCAGAGCTTTTTGTAAGCTGTCGAATTACCCTTTCGAGGCGCGTTCGGTGAATGGGTTCAGGTAAGGCACGTCGAGAATCGCAAAATGCCGGGTGTTGGCCGTCAAAACTGACAGGCCGTGCAAACGGGCAGTAGCTGCGATCAGAACGTCCGCCAGACCCGGATTGGCGCCTCTGGCGATAGTGGCGTCTTCCAGTTTTCCGGCTTCTCGCGCGATTGCTAAATCGATGGGAAGGATGCGCTGGTTGAACTCTAGAAGCAACCTTTCGAACCACTCATTGATGCGCTCTGCCTTCATATGCCCGCCCGCCCGCTTCAGTTTCGCGATTCCTCGTTCCACCTCCAAGATGACGATCGACGAGAGCTGCCAAGAGCCGCGTTCTCCTTGTTCGGCAACCCAGTTCTGCACGTGTGCCGGAAGCAGAGGCCGACCAGGTGCAAATGCCGAGAGAAAAGACGTATCAAGCAGATAGCCGGTCAAAACTCCACTTCCCGCGACGGCGATTCGTTTCGCTCAAGCTCGATGCCGCCTGGATACTGAAGCAGGAAATCCACGAAGTCTTTTTGGCTGTTCTGCGGATAAAGTTTCCGTCCCTCACCGATTGGCACCACCATGACTGCGGGCTTGCCGTGCTTGGTGATAACCGTGGGCTCACCGTTCTCAGCAGCCTCCACGAGCGCGGAAAGGCTGGCCTTTGCCTCTCGTAGTTGCATCGTCTTCATGCGCGGAACCTCTTGTGGTCTCATGTAGTCACAATATAGGAATTGTGCAGAAAAAAACAGCCCGTTGTGTAACGTCCTGTTAGCCCGGTCGATACAACGGCGCTCGCGTTGGGCTGACGCCCCGTAAATTGCGACGGCCCATCTGGCGCATGTCTCTTGCTTCGCTAGAATGCCCGAAAATTTTGAATATCCATTTACGAGGGGACAAGGATGGAATTTGCGTTTCCATGGCCGATGAGCCAGGGCGAGTGGCTGGCATGGTCAAGCGCCGTCGTGACCTTGCTTTTCGGGCTGCTGCTGTTCCTGGCGCCAGGGCTGGCGTTCCGGATTCTCAGGCTGCAGGTCAAGCCCGAGAAGGCGGCGGCGATCGCCGAAGGTCGCGGCAGGATGTCGGGCTTCTATCTCGGTGTCAGCCTGTGCTGCATCCTCTTGGCGCAGCCGCTGCTCTATATGGCGCTCGGCTTCTCCTGGCTGTTCACCGCCTTCGGCCGGCTGCTGTCGATGATGTCGGACGGCGCCAACACGCCGTTCAACTGGGCTTCCATCGTCGTCGAGCTGGTGCTGGCGGCGCTGCCGCTTGCCTTCGCCTTCGGCTTTTTGCCCTGAATCAGGGATCAATCCGGGGTTGGTTGCTGAACTCGCCCGGCGGATGCGACAATAGTGCCTGAAAACCATGCCGGACGACGCATTGCGGTCTGAAAATGCCTGTGCTAGACGGCAATCGACTTTCGACCGGGGATAGCGGAAGCCGCGCCTCCGTGCTTGGAAAAATGCAGTAAGGTCAAAGATTTAGCCAGAGTTTTTGCTCGCGCCAACAATCTGCGGCCTGTCAGACAAGAGAAAAGACGGTCCGTGGCCCAATCGTCATCGCCAATCTCAGGTGTCGCAGAACGCTATGCGGGTTCGCTGTTCGAACTCGCGCTGCAGGCCAATTCGGTCGCCGGCGTCGAGGCCGACCTCAACAGGTTCGAAACGATGCTCGAAGGCAGCGCTGACCTTTCGCGGCTGATCAGGAGCCCTGTCTTCTCCAGCGAGGACCAGGCCAAGGCGATCGCCGCGATCGCCGACAGAGCAGGGATTACCGGCCTCACCGGCAATTTCCTGCGCGTCGTTGCCCAGAATCGCCGGCTGTTCGCCGTGCCCGGCATGATCAAGGCGTTCCGCCAGATCGCCGCCGAACACCGCGGCGAGACCGCTGCCGAGGTCACCTCGGCGCATGCGCTGACGCCTGCCCAGGAAACCGAGCTGAAAGCAGCGCTGAAAAGCGTCGCCGGCAAGGACGTGGCGATCACGGTCACCGTCGATCCGTCGCTGCTCGGCGGACTGGTGGTCAAGATCGGCTCGCGCCAGATCGATACGTCGCTCAAAACCAAACTCAATTCGCTCAAGCTTGCACTGAAAGAGGTCGGCTGATGGACATCCGCGCCGCGGAAATTTCCGCAATTCTGAAAGACCAGATCAAGAATTTCGGCAAGGAGGCCGAGGTCTCCGAAGTCGGCCAGGTGCTGTCCGTCGGTGACGGTATCGCCCGCGTCTACGGCCTCGACAATGTCCAGGCCGGCGAGATGGTCGAGTTCCCCGGCGGCATCCGCGGCATGGCGCTCAACCTCGAAGCCGACAATGTCGGCGTCGTCATCTTCGGCGCCGACCGCGACATCAAGGAAGGCGACACCGTCAAGCGCACCGGCGCCATCGTCGATGCGCCCGTCGGCATGGGCCTGCTCGGCCGCGTCGTCGACGCGCTCGGCAACCCGATCGACGGCAAAGGCCCGATCCAGGCCACCGAACGCAAGCGCGTCGACGTCAAGGCGCCCGGCATCATCCCGCGCAAATCGGTGAACGAGCCGATGTCGACTGGCCTCAAGGCCATCGACGCGCTGATCCCGGTCGGCCGCGGCCAGCGCGAGCTGGTCATCGGCGACCGCCAGACCGGCAAGACCGCGATCATCCTCGACACCATGCTCAACCAGAAATCGGTGCACGACAACGGCCCTGAGAAGGAAAAGCTGTACTGCGTCTATGTCGCCGTCGGCCAGAAGCGCTCGACGGTGGCGCAGTTCGTCAAGGTCCTGGAAGAGCGCGGCGCGCTTGACTATTCGATCATCATCGCCGCGACCGCCTCCGATCCGGCGCCGATGCAGTTCCTGGCGCCGTTCACCGCCTGCACCATGGGCGAATATTTCCGCGACAACGGCATGCACGCGCTGATCAGCTACGACGACCTGTCGAAGCAGGCCGTCGCCTATCGCCAGATGTCGCTGCTGCTGCGCCGTCCGCCGGGCCGCGAGGCCTATCCCGGCGACGTCTTCTACCTGCACTCGCGCCTGCTCGAGCGCGCCGCCAAGCTCAATGACGAAAATGGCGGTGGGTCTCTGACTGCGCTGCCGATCATCGAAACGCAGGCCAACGACGTGTCGGCCTATATCCCGACCAACGTCATCTCGATCACCGACGGCCAGATCTTCCTGGAAACCAATCTGTTCTTCCAGGGCGTGCGCCCGGCGGTCAATGTCGGCCTTTCGGTGTCGCGCGTCGGTTCCTCGGCGCAGATCAAGGCGATGAAGCAGGTTGCCGGGTCGATCAAGGGCGAGCTCGCGCAGTACCGCGAAATGGCTGCTTTCGCGCAGTTCGGCTCCGATCTCGACGCCGCCACGCAACGCCTGCTCAACCGCGGCTCGCGTCTGACCGAGCTGTTGAAGCAGCCGCAATTCTCGCCGCTCAAAGTCGAGGAGCAGGTCGCGGTGATCTTCGCCGGCGTCAACGGCTATCTCGACAAGCTGGCGGTCAACCAGGTCGGCAAGTTCGAGCATGGTCTGTTGTCGCATATGCGCTCGGCCGGCAAGGACGTGCTCGACGGCATCCGCAAGGAGAAGGCGCTGTCCGACGATCTGCGCGCCAGGCTGAAGGCAGAAATCGACGCCTTCGCCAAGACCTTTGCTTGAGCAGGACGGACGGGATCAGGTTTAAAGCATGCCTTCGTTAAAAGACCTTCGTAACCGTATCGCCTCGGTCAAGGCGACGCAGAAGATCACCAAGGCGATGCAGATGGTCGCCGCGGCGAAGCTGCGTCGCGCGCAGGAAGCGGCGGAAGCGGCGCGTCCCTATTCGGAGCGCATGGGCGCGGTGCTGGCCAATATCACCCAGGCGATCGGCGGCGGCGGCGATGCCCCGGCGCTGATGACCGGCACCGGCAAGGACGACGTGCATCTGCTTGTCGTCTGCACGGCCGAACGCGGTCTGTGCGGCGGCTTCAATTCGCAGATCGCCCGCTTTGCCCGCGACCACATCCGCAAGCTTCTGGCAGACGGCAAGCAGGTCAAGATCATCTGCGTCGGCAAGAAGGGGTTCGACATATTGCGCCGCGACTACGGGGCGCTGATCATCGAGCGTGTCGACCTGCGCGAGGTCAAGACGCTGGGCTTTGTCAATGCCGATGCCATCGCCAAGAAGGTGATCCACCTGTTCAACGAAGGCGGCTTCGACATCTGCACGCTGTTCTATTCGCAGTTCAAGTCGGTGATCAGCCAGATCCCGACGGCGCAGCAAATTGTCCCGGCGGGCGCGCCTGCGGCTGGCGCGGAAGTGAGGGACGGCGGCAGCGCTGTCTACGAATACGAGCCGGAGCCGGGCGAGATCCTCTCCGATCTCATCCCGCGCAACATTTCCGTGCAGGTTTTTCGCGCGCTGCTCGAGAATGCTGCCGGCGAGATGGGCGCCAAGATGAGCGCCATGGACAATGCGACGCGCAACGCCGGCGACATGATCAACAAATTGTCGATCACCTACAACCGCCAGCGGCAGGCGCAGATCACCAAGGAATTGATCGAAATCATTTCGGGCGCCGAGGCGCTCTAGGCACGCTCACAAGGAGGTCATCGACCTCAAGCGTGTGAGAAACAAAGAGACGAAAAGGGTAAGGACGATGGCGAAAGCAGCGACCCCGAAGACGGCAGCCCCGAAGGCCGCGGCACCAGCAGCAGCAAAGGCCGCTCCGGCCAAGAAAGCGGCAGCAACCAAGGTCGCCGCTGTGAATGCGCCGGCCGCCACCATCAAGAAAACCGGCCTGGCAGGCAAGGTTCGCCAGGTCATCGGCGCCGTTGTCGACGTCCAGTTCGGCGAACATCTGCCGGCGATCCTGAACGCGCTTGAGACGATCAACGTCGGCAATCGCCTGGTGCTAGAGGTGGCCCAGCATCTGGGCGAAAACACCGTGCGCTGCATCGCCATGGACTCGACCGAAGGTCTGGTCCGCGGCCAGGACGTCTATGATACCGGTGCACCGATCACCGTGCCGGTCGGCCCGGGCATGCTCGGCCGCATCATCAACGTCATCGGCGAGCCGGTCGACGAGGCAGGCCCGGTCGACGGCATCGAGATGCGCTCGATCCATCAGCCGGCGCCGACCTATGTCGAGCAGTCGACGGAAGCGCAGATCCTGGTCACCGGCATCAAGGTGCTCGACCTGCTGGCCCCCTATGCCCGCGGCGGCAAGATCGGCCTGTTCGGCGGCGCCGGCGTCGGCAAGACGGTGCTGATCCAGGAACTGATCAACAACGTCGCCAAGGCGCATGGCGGCTTCTCGGTGTTCGCCGGCGTCGGCGAGCGCACCCGCGAAGGCAACGACCTCTATCACGAGTTCATCGAGTCCGGCGTCAACAAGAAGGGCGGCGGCGAAGGCTCCAAGGCCGCGCTCGTCTATGGCCAGATGAACGAGCCGCCGGGCGCCCGCGCCCGCGTCGGCCTGACCGGGCTGACGGTTGCCGAATATTTCCGCGATCAGGGCCAGGACGTGCTGTTCTTCGTAGACAACATCTTCCGTTTCACGCAGGCGGGCTCGGAAGTGTCGGCGCTGCTCGGCCGCATTCCTTCGGCCGTGGGCTACCAGCCGACGCTGGCTACCGACATGGGTGCGCTACAGGAGCGTATCACCACGACGACCAAGGGTTCGATCACCTCGGTGCAGGCGATCTATGTGCCGGCCGACGACCTGACCGACCCTGCACCGGCGACCTCGTTCGCCCACCTCGACGCGACGACCGTGCTCAACCGCGCGATTTCGGAAAAGGGCATCTATCCGGCGGTCGATCCGCTCGATTCGACCTCGCGCATGCTCGACCCGATGGTTGTCGGCGAAGAGCATTATCAGGTCGCCCGCCAGGTGCAGTCGATCCTTCAGCGCTACAAGTCGCTGCAGGACATCATCGCCATCCTGGGCATGGACGAGCTGTCGGAAGAGGATAAGCAGACCGTGGCCCGCGCTCGCAAGATCGAGCGCTTCCTGTCGCAGCCCTTCTTCGTCGCCGAAGTGTTCACCGGCGCACCGGGCAAGCTGGTCGACCTCGCCGACACCATCAAGGGCTTCAAGGGCCTTTGCAACGGCGATTACGACCATCTGCCGGAGGCCGCCTTCTACATGGTCGGCGGCATCGAGGAAGCGGTCGAGAAGGCACAGCGCCTGGCCGCTGAAGCGGCCTGATGGTGAATGGTCAATAGTGAATTGTGAATGGGGAGTAGCGGATAGGAAATCGGGGGCTGAGTGAAGGTCATTCTTTCTGACCATTCACCATTCACCATTCACCAGTCGCTAAATTGATCATGCCTGAAGCTTTCAAATTCGAACTGGTCTCGCCGGAGCGCCTCTTGGTTTCCGAGCAGGTCGAATCCGTCGTCATTCCGGGCGCCGAAGGCGAGATGACTGTCATGGCGCATCACGCACCCGTCATGACCACGATCAAGCCCGGCGTCGTCACGCTGAAGACCGTTTCCGGCAAGGAAGAGCGCTATGTGGTGTTCGGCGGCTTTGCCGACATCGTTCCGGCCGGCTGCACGCTGCTCGCCGAATCGGCTGTGGCCGTGGGCGACATCGACCGCGCCGACCTTGCCCGCCGCATCCAGGAGGCCAGGGAAGACGCCGCCGACGCCAAGGACGACCAGACCCGCAGCAAGGCCGAGCAGTTCCTCAACCAGCTTACGACGCTTGAAGGCGCGCTGTTGCCGGCTTAACAGGCCCACAAGGGGAGAAGGGGGGCTGGTCACACCGTCAGCGCCTCCACTGCGCGCATGACGCCGCGCAGTTCGGCGAGGCCCTTCAGGCGGCCGATGCAGGAATAGCCGGGGTTCACCTTCTTGCCGATGTCGTCGACGATGGCGTGGCCATGGTCGGGGCGCATCGGAATCTGCCAGTCCGCCCTGCCTGCCGCCTTGCGCCGGCGCTCTTCGCCAATCAGCGCCGACACGACCGCCACCATGTCGGTGTCGCCGTCGAGGTGCTCGGCTTCGTGGAAGGAGCCGTCTGGCTCCTTGGTGACGTTGCGCAGATGGGCGAAATGGATGTTTTCGGCGAAGGCCTTGGCCATCGTCGGCAGATCGTTCTGCGCGCCCGCCCCGTAGGAGCCGGTGCACAGCGTCAACCCGTTGGCCGGCGAAGCGACGGCGTCGAGCAGCGCGCGGGCATCATTGGCGTTGGAAACGATGCGCGGCAGGCCGAACAGCGAAAAAGGTGGATCGTCGGGATGGATCGCCATCCTGACGCCGGCCTCTTCGGCCACCGGCACGATCTCGCGCAGGAAGGCAAACAGGTTTTCGCGCAGACCTTCGGTTGAGACGTCCTTGTAGAGGTCGAGGGCACGGCGGAAGCTTGCCCGATCGAAGATGAATTCGCGCGCCGGAACCCAGCCGATCAGGTTGCGCTCCAGCCTTGCCTTGTCGCTGTCGCTCATCCCTTGCAGTCGCACACGCGCGGCCTCGACGCGGGCCGGCGGGTGATCGGCCTCCGCCCCTTCTCGCTCAAGGATGAAGACGTCATAGGCGCAGAGCTCGACGACATCGAAGCGCAGCGCCGTGCCGCCATGCGGCATGGGATAATCGAGATCTGTGCGCGTCCAGTCGGTGATCGCCATGAAATTATAGCAGACGGTATTGATCCCGGCGGCGGCGACGGAGCGGACCGACGCCTTGTAATTGTCGATCAGGGTGCGCCAGTTGCCGCTGCGGGTCTTGATGTCCTCATGGACGACAATGCTTTCTACCACATCCCAGGTCAGGCCCGCTGCCTCGATGTCGGCCTTGCGCCTGGCGATCTCGTCCGCCGGCCAGGCGCGGCCGTCATTGAGGTGATGCAGCGCGCTGACGATGCCGACGGCGCCGGCTTGACGGACATGGGCAAGCGTCACCGGATAGTCTGGCCCGAACCAGCGCCAGGTTTGTCTCATGGCTTCTCACTCCCTATGCCAAGCGCCACGAAGGCAGCGGCAGGTCCGCCTCGCCGCAGGCGCTCGAGATGGGCTGCCGTCAGATCGATCAGTGTCATGCGGTGGGAATGGTCTTTGGCGAAGCCGGCGAGATCGAACATCGCTGTCACCGTTTCGATAGCTGGCCGGCTGCCGAGCACAGTAAGCCGAGTGTCGATCGGGTCGGTAAAATGGGCTTCCGGCAAAGTTTTGCCGCGCGCCTCGCAAGCGGCGATCCAGGCCGCCACCACCAGCATGAGATGCGCGGGCGGGTCACCGGCACCCAGCCGATCGACGGCCGAGGCGACGATGCGCTGCGGCAGTTTCTGGCTGCCGTCATTGGCGATCTGCGCCGTGCGATGGGCGAGGGCGGTGTTCGAATAGCGTTCGGCGAGCTGGGCCGTGTAGCCGGCCGTATCGAGCCCGGCGTCCTGCGGCAGCGTCGGGATGGCTTCGGCCCATAGTCCGTCGACGAATTGCCGGATCGCCGGATCGGCAAAGGCGCGGTCGACCGTGTCGTAGCCGCTGAGCAGGCCGAGATAGGCGATTGCCGAATGCGAACCGTTGAGCAGCCGCAGCTTCATGTCCTCGAAGGGCCCGACGTCGCCGACCATGGTGACGCCGAACTTTTCCCAGACCGGCCTGCCTGCCGGGAAATCATCCTCGACCACCCATTGGCAGAACGGCTCGGTCATCACCGGCCAGGCATCCTCGACGCCGAGCTCGACGGCGATACGCGCCCGGTCCGCATCGGTGGTCGCCGGCACGATGCGGTCGACCATGCTCGACGGGAAGGCGACGCCGTCGGCGATGTGCCCGGCAAGGCCGGGATCGCGCAGTGCCGCGAATTCGACCAGCAGGCGGTGCAGCGTGGCGCCATTGGCCGGAAGGTTGTCGCAGCAGAGCACGGTGAAGGGCTTGATGCCGGCGAAACGGCGGCGCGACAGCGCTTCGGTGAGAAAACCATGCGCCGTCCGTGGCATTTGCGGGTTAGCCAAATCATGGACGATGTCCGGATGGGTGCTGTCCAGACCGCCGCCGGCTGCTCTCAGATAAGCCTTTTCGGTGATCGTGAGCGTAACGATGCGGGTGCGCTGATCCGTCAGAGCGGCGAGCACCGCAGCCGGATCTTCCGGCGCCACCAGCATCGACAGGATCGAACCGACGACGCGCAGCTCTTCGCCGATGCTGCTCCTGATCGCCAGCGTGTAGAGGCCATCCTGCGGCGCTAGTGCGTCGCGTGTGTCTGGACTGCGCAAGGACACGCCGACAATGCCCCAGTCCGCCTCTCCCGCCGCCAGGCAGTGGTCGACATAGGCCGCCTGATGGGCGCGATGGAACGCACCGACGCCGAGATGGACGATGCCCGGTGCGACGCCGCCGCGGGCGTAGCGCGGAACCGCGACCGAAGCCGGCAGTGCCTTCAGCGTGCTGTTGGAAAGGCGTCTATTGGTCATTGCGCCACGTGTCTGATCGAGATTGTTGGGTCCTGCTGGCAGGCGGCGTAACACCCGATGCCGTCACGCACAATGGGCAATGGCCGACGAAAAGTCATCATACAACAACCCAGTTTTTGTATGTTGACATTATTTCTTTCCAACCCTACCGATGTCCGAGTTGGGAGGATTACGTGGCCGCATTGACGGATCCGGATTTGCTGTTTGCCGCCGAGGCGCGCCCGCTTTCGCTGGCCCGCGATCTCTACGCCGCGGTCAAGGATCTGCCGATCGTCAGCCCGCACGGCCACACCGATCCGCGCTGGTATGCGCTCAACGAGGCGTTTCCCGATCCGGCGCAATTGCTGATCGTGCCGGACCACTACATTTTCCGCATGCTGTTCAGCCAGGGCGTTCGGCTTGAGGAGCTTGGGGTGCCGACGCTTGACGGCTCGCCAGTGGAGACCGACGGCAGAACGATCTGGCGGCGCTTCGCCGAGCATTATTACCTGTTTCGGGGTACGCCGACCCGGCTGTGGTTCGACCATGTGCTCGCCCATCTGTTCGGCATCGGCGAGCCGCTGAATGCCAGGACAGCCGACCGCCACTACGACACGATCGCGACGCTGCTGCAGCGTGAAGACTATCGCCCTCGGGCGCTGTTCGAGCGCTTCAACATCGAGGTCATCGCGACGACCGAAGGTGCGCTCGACGATCTCAGATGGCACCAGATGATCCGCGAGAGCGGCTGGCAGGGCCGCGTCGTCACCGCCTACCGGCCCGATGCGGTCGTCGATCCCGATTTCGAAGGCTTCTCAGCCAATCTCGACCGGCTTGGCGAGATCACCGGCCGCGACACCGGTACTTGGACCGGCTATCTCGATGCGCATCGCCAGCGGCGCGCCTTCTTCAAGAGTTTCGGTGCGACGTCCTCCGATCACGGCCATCCGACGGCCGACACCGCCAATCTTTCGGATGCCGCCGCCGCGGAGCTGTTCAACCGTATCCGCCGGGGCTCGGACGACGAGCGCGAGCGAAAACTGTTTCGCGCCCAGATGCTGACCGAGATGGCCAAGATGAGCCGCGACGACGGGCTGGTCCTGCAGATACATCCCGGCTCCTGGCGCAATCATTCGCCTTCTATCTTTCAGAAGTTCGGCAGGGACAAAGGCTTCGACATCCCGACCCGAACCGATTATGTGACGGCGCTGAAGCCGCTGCTCGACTGCGTCGGGCTGGAGCGCGACCTCACCGTCATCCTCTTCACCCTCGACGAGACCAGCTATGCGCGCGAGCTGGCGCCGCTCGCCGGCGTCTACCCGGCATTGAAGCTCGGGCCGGCTTGGTGGTTCCACGACAGCCCCGAAGGCATACGCAGGTTCCGTGAGATGACCACCGAAACCGCCGGTTTCTACAACACCGTCGGTTTCAACGACGACACCCGCGCCTTCCCATCCATACCGGCTCGCCATGATGTGGCGCGCCGGGTCGATTGCGCTTTTCTGGCGCGTCTCGTCACCGAGCATCGGCTCGGCGAAGACGAGGCGCACGAGCTGGCGCAGGAACTTGCCTATACGCTCGCGAAAAAGGCGTACCGGCTCTAACGGCGCTTGCCGCCATCGTTTCAAAAACGGGAGGAAACCAATGCTGCATTTTTCTAGACTGGCGGGAGCTACGCTAGTTGCCGCCGCACTGCTGGCCGGATCGGCAAGCGCCCAGACGGTCCTGCGCTCGTCCGACACCCACCCGGATGGCTATCCGACGGTCGAGGCGGTCAAATATTTCGGCGAGCTGGTGAAGGAGCGCACGGCCGGCCGCTATGTGGTCGAGATCTATCCTTCCGCGCAACTTGGCGAGGAAAAGGACACGATCGAGCAGGTGCGCACCGGCGTGATCGATCTCAATCGTGTTTCGATGGCGCCGTTCAACGGGCTCATCCCCGAGACCACCGTGCCCTCGCTGCCCTACATCTTCCGTTCGGAAGAGCATATGCACAAGGTCATGGACGGGGCGATCGGCGACCAGATCGCGGCGGCGTTCGACCAGGTCGGGCTGGTGTTGCTCGCCTTTTACGACGGCGGTGCGCGCTCCTTCTACAATTCGAAGAAGCCGATCAACACTGTAGCCGATATGGCCGGCATGAAGTTCCGCGTCATCCAGTCCGACATCTTCGTCGACATGGTGGCGGCACTCGGCGCCAACGCGACACCGATGCCTTATGGCGAAGTGTATTCGGCGATCGAGACCGGGGTCATCGACGGCGCGGAGAATAATTTTCCGAGCTACGACACTGCCAAGCACGCGGAAGTCGCCAAGTATTATTCGCTCGACGAGCACACGATGGTGCCGGAAGCCTTCGTCATGGCGAAGTCGAGCTGGGACAAGCTGACGCCGGAAGACCAGGCGATATTCAAGGCGGCCGCCAAAGAAAGCGTCGCCAAGCAGCGCGAGCTGTGGACCGCCAAGGTCAAGGAATCGCGCGCCAAGGTCGAGGCGGCAGGTTCGCAGATCACGACGCCGGACAAGCAGCCCTTCATCGACGCGATGGGGCCGGTCTACGAGAAGCACGTCAAGGACGACAAGCTGAAGGCCATGGTCGAAGCCATCAAGGCCGTGCAGTGATCAAGCGGCGGCGCGGACATTCCGCGCCGCCATCCTCTTGCGGAGAAAACCGGTGACTTCCAGCCCAAAACCAAGACCGCTTCTGTCCGGCGTCGCGCAAGTGATGTCGCGCGTCAGCACGGCGGCGCTGTCGATCGCCGGCATCGGGCTGGTGCTGATGACCGCCTTCGTCGCATGGCAGGTGTTCGGCCGCTATGTTCTGAACCGCTCGCCCAGCTGGACCGAGCCGGGCTCGGTGATGCTGATGAGCTGGTTCATTTTCCTCGGCGCTGCCGTCGGTGTGCGCGAGAACTACCATCTTGGCTTCGACGTCCTGCTCTACGTGCTGCCGAAAGGCGGCAAGCGTTGGCTGCGGATGATTTCGGACCTCGTCGCGCTCGCCTTCGGCATCGGCATGATCTGGTATGGCAGCCAGCTGGTCGCATTGACCTGGGGCTCTACCTTGCCGTCACTCGGCATATCGGGGGGCTGGGATTACGTCCCGCTTGTCGCGGGAGGAGCGCTCATCGTGCTCTTCACGCTGGAGCGCATCGTGCTTCGCCTCTCCGGCGCACCGATCGACGATACCCTCGATGAACTGCCGCCGGCCGAAGTCGCGGCCGAACTCGACACCGCGAACGTGAAGGTCTGACGCCATGGAACTGTGGATTCTGTTCGGCGTCTTCACCCTGCTGATGCTTATCGGCACGCCGATCGCTTTCTGCCTCGGCGTCGCAAGCCTTGCCACCGTCCTCTATATGGGTCTGCCCCCGCTCATCGTATTCCAGCGACTGAATTCCGGCATGAGCGTCTTTTCGCTGCTGGCCATTCCGTTTTTCATCTACGCCGGCGACTTGATGGTGCGCGGCGGCATCGCCAGCAAGATCGTTGCCTTCGCCGGCTCGCTCGTCGGTCATTTGCGCGGCGGCCTCGGGCAGGTCAACATCGCCACCGCTACACTGTTCGGCGGCATTTCGGGCTCCGCGGTGGCGGAGGCAGCGGCGGTAGGCGGCCTGATGATCCCGCAGATGAAGGCGCGCGGCTATGGAGCGGACTACGCCGTCAACGTTACATCGATGGCGGCGCTGATCGCGCTGCTGCTGCCGCCGTCGCACAACATGATCATCTATTCGATCTCGGCAGGCGGAAAGATCTCCATCGCCGATCTGTTCACGGCCGGCATCATCCCGGGCCTGCTGTTGGCCCTGTCACTGATGATCACCGCCTATTTCGTGGCGCGCTCCCGCGGCTACCCGACCGAGCCGTTTCCGGGCTTCACCGCCGTTGCGCATCTCTTCGCCGTCGCGGTGCCCGGCCTGCTGCTGATCGCGATCATCTTCGGCGGCGTACGATCGGGCGTGTTCACGGCTACCGAGAGTTCCTGTATCGCCGTCATCTATGCGTTGTTCGTAACCGTCTTCGTTTACCGGCAGATGACCTGGGAAGGTTTCGTTCATGCCACCTACGGCGCCGTGCGCACCACGGCCATGGTGCTGCTCATCATCGGCATGGCGGCGGCGTTCTCCTGGTTGATGGCCTTCCTGAAAGTGCCGGCAGCGCTGATCGCCTCCATGAACGCGATCTCGGACGATCCGCTGGTCGTGCTTCTCCTGCTCAACCTCCTGATGCTGTTCCTCGGCACCTTCATGGACATGGGGCCGACCATCATCATTTGCACGCCGATCTTCCTGCCCGTGGCGCAGGCCTACGGCGTCGATCCGGTGCATTTCGGCGTCATCATGATCCTCAATTTCGGCATCGGGCTGAACACGCCGCCGGTGGGCGCGGTGCAGTTCGTCGCGTGCGCAGTGGGCAAGATATCCGTCTGGGAATCGATGCGCTCGATCTGGCCGTTCTATGGCGCAGGCCTCGTGGTGCTGGGGCTCGTCACTTACATTCCGGCCATTTCGCTGTGGCTGCCGAGCGTCTTCAAATAGGAGGTGCGACATGGCCTCAGACACCGCAGCCGGCCTCCGCGTCGAACGAAGACCGAAACTTTCGGAAACCGTCGTTGCGGCGATCCGCAAGCAACTGCAGGCGGGCGAGATCCAGCCAGGGCAGAAGCTGCCGACCGAGGGCCAGTTGACCGAGACCTTCGGGGTCAGCCGCACGGTGATACGTGAAGCGCTGGCCAAACTTGCCGCGGACGGCCTGGTCGAGCCGCGCCAAGGCGCCGGGGTCTTCGTCACCGAGCATATCTCGACAGCATTCGGTGCTCTTGCGGCGGAGATGGGCAGCAAGGATTCGATCGCCCTCAACGTGCTCGAAGTCAGGTTGGCGATCGAGATCGAATCCGCCGGGCTCGCTGCCATCCGCCGCAACGCCGCGCAGGAAGCGGCGATCCAGGAAGCCTTCTTCGAATTCGAACGGCTGCTCCTCAACAGCGAGCCGACGGGACCGGCCGACCTTGCTTTCCACCGCGCAATCGCCAGCGCCACCAACAATCCGTTCTATGTCGAGATGCTCGACGTGCTCGGCCGGCGCGCCATTCCTTGCGACGTCACCTCGCCATGGTCGACCGAGATCGCCCAGTCGGACGCCTACCAGCGCGGCCTGCAACGTGAGCATCTGGTGATCCTCAAGGCCATCTCGGCAGGCGATGCGGAGGCGGCCCGGGAGGCGATGCGCGCGCATCTCGGTGCCAGCCAGCAGCGCTATCGCGAGCGCCTGCACGCGCGCCAGGTTTTTTATGCCGACTCGGTCAAGGCCGCGGGAACTGAATAAGCAATTGAGGCAGCCCCATGGGACAGCAATGAATCACACTGACAATCATACGGATTTCACCTCCCGCTTCGCCATCGATCCCGTTTCTGCCGCTGCCATGGGAACGGACGAGCTGCGACACAATTTCCTGATCGAGGACTTGTTCCGGCCCGGCCGCATCGGCCTGACCTACACCCACTACGACCGCATGATCGTCGGCGGCGCCATGCCCGCCGGTACGCCGCTGCCGCTGCAGGCGATCAAGCCGACCGGGACCAAGAATTTTCTCGACCGCCGTGAGATGATCATTGTCAACATCGCCGGTGCCGGCATCGTGAAGGCCGGCGGTCAATCCTACGAGCTGCAGGCGCGCGACATGCTCTATCTCGGCATGGGCACGGATGAGGTATCGTTCGCTGCGACCAATCCGGCAGCGCCGGCTAAATTCTACCTGCTCAGCGCGCCGGCGCATCAGGGCCATCCCAACCGGCTGATCCGGTTCGGCGATGCCAAGCGGCTCGATCTCGGCAGCCAGGCAACCTCCAACGAGCGCTCGATCTTCCAGTTCATCCATGCCGATGGGGTAAAGACCTGTCAGCTTGTCGTCGGCATGACGCAGCTTGCCTCCGGTTCGGTCTGGAACACCATGCCATGCCATGTGCATGATCGGCGCATGGAAGCCTATCTCTATTTCGATCTGCCGGAGGCGGCGCGGGTGTTTCATTTCATGGGCGAGCCGGACGAAACGCGCCATCTCGTCATGCGAAACGAGGAGGCGGTGCTGTCGCCGGGATGGTCGATCCATTCGGGCGCCGGCACCTCGAACTACGCATTCATCTGGGCGATGGCCGGCGACAATGTCGACTATACCGACGTTGACCTGGTAATGATGGAGGAGCTCAGGTGAGCGACCTCTCTGCGTTCAGCCTTGCCGGCAAGCGCATCCTCGTTACCGGCGCCAATACCGGCATCGGCCAGGGCATCGCCGTGTCGATCGCGCGCGCCGGTGGCGCGGTGGTCGGCGTTGGCCGGTCGGCGATGGACGAGACGGCGGAGAAGATTGCGGCGGCCGGCGGCCGCTTCGAGGCAGTCCGCTGCGACCTTGGCGACGATGCCGCTGCCCAGGCGATGCTCGACCGCGTCTGGGATGATACGGGGCCGCTCGATGGCTTGGTCAACAATGCCGGCATCATCCGGCGTGCCGATGCGGTCGACTTGACCAAAGCCGACTGGGACGACGTCATCGGCGTCAATCTCAAGACGGTGTTCTTCCTCGGCCAGCGCTTTGCCAGGCGCGTCCTTGCCGAGCCGGGGCGGCGTGGCAAGATCGTCAACATCGCCTCGGTACTGAGCTTTCAGGGCGGCATTCGTGTCGCCTCCTACACCGCCTCCAAACACGGCGTGCTCGGCATCACCCGGCTGCTGGCATGCGAATGGGCGGCAAAAGGCATCAATGTCAACGGCATTGCGCCGGGCTATATCGAGACCAACAACACCGAGGCGCTGCGCGCCGATCCCGACCGCAGCGCGTCGATCCTGGCGCGCATTCCGGCCGGGCGCTGGGGCGCGCCGGAAGACATCGGCGACGCAGCCGTCTTCCTGCTGGCGCCGGCGTCGAACTATATGCATGGCGCGGTGATGCCGGTGGACGGCGGCTGGCTGGCGCGATGAACAACCAAAGATGAGAGTTTGGCGATGACCGGAACCAAAATCTTCTCGCATGCCGGTGAGGGCGCATGGACGCCGACGCCGGATGGCAACCGCAGACGCGTGCTCCTGCACACGGACGAGCTGATGATGGTCGAGTTCGGTTTCGACAAGGGTGGCGTCGGCGCGCTGCACTCGCACCCGCACGTCCAGGCGAGCTACGTCGCCGAAGGGCGCTTCGAGGTCACCATCGACGGCAGGACCGAGATCCTGGAAGCCGGAAGCAGCTTCATCGTTCCTTCCAACCTTGTCCATGGCGTCAAGGCGCTGCAGGCGGGACGACTGGTCGACAGCTTTACGCCGCACCGCGCCGATTTCCTCGACTGAGCTGCGGGCCCGAAGATCAGGCAGCCGGTTCTCAGAACGAAAAAACCCGCGCCTCCGGAGAGACGCGGGCGTGTTGCCTGGGCGCTTGTGGCGCCGCGGTACTCAAAACATCACCGCAGAACCTGAACCTGCCGAATGATGGTGAAGATAGGATTAACCGCTCCGAGGCGGTGCGATATTCACAGCCAAAGCGAATAGGGGCTGGAACGACGGTCTGATATCGGCCAATGAGAGAGAAGTTCGCCTCAGACGGTGCCGCGGACAGGACCAGAGGGGTCGATAAATGTTCGAATCTGCTGTCCAGGCAATCACCTGGCGATTCGCCGGCGAATTTCGGCAGGTCGTATCCCCGAAAGTTCCCTAATGCAGATAGCGGCGAGCGTCCCGGTGGAGGATTCCAAGCGGCGCGTCCTGAAGGATGTATTCGGCTTCGATGATTTTCGTCTCGGCCAATCGGCCGTGATGGAGGCGCTTCTGGCCGGGCATCATGTGCTGGCTGTCATGCCGACCGGCGCCGGCAAGTCGCTCTGCTACCAGGTCCCGGCGCTGGTGCTGGGCGGGCTCACCATTGTCGTTTCGCCGCTGGTGGCCCTGATGCAGGATCAGGTCGCCGCATTGCGGCTTGCCGGCGTGGCGGCCGATACGATCAATTCCTCGCTCGACCGCGATGCCAATGTCGCTGCATGGCGCCGTGTCGCGGCAGGCCAGACGCGCCTGCTCTATCTTGCACCGGAGCGGTTGATGACCGTGCGAATGCTCGAGGCGTTGACCAAGCTCGATGTCCGGCTGATCGGCATCGACGAGGCACATTGCATCTCGCAATGGGGACCGGCGTTCCGGCGCGAATACGAAGAATTGTCGAGACTACGTGATATCTTCCCGAAAGTGCCGATCATTGCGCTGACGGCGACGGCGGATGAGACGACGCGCACCGACATTGCCGCGCAACTGTTCGACGGGCGCGTCGATACGGTGGTGCTCGGCTTCGACCGACCGAACATCAAGCTAGGCATTGAGCCCAAGCAGGACAGCAAGCGCCAATTGCTAAACTTCGTGCAGCGCCATGCAGGCCGCAGCGGGATCGTCTATTGCCTGTCGCGCAAAAAGACCGAAGAGATGGCGGCGTTCCTCGAGCGGAACGGCGTACGCGCGCTCGCCTATCATGCCGGAATGAGCAAGGACGCGCGTGAAGCGAATCAAAACGCTTTCATGACCTTGTCCGGTGTGGTGATGGTGGCGACCATCGCCTTTGGCATGGGGATCGACAAGCCGGACGTCGCCTATGTCTTCCACACCGACCTGCCGGGCAGCTTGGAGGCCTATTATCAGGAAATCGGGCGGGCGGGCCGCGACGGGCGGGCGGCCGAGGCACATATGCTCTTCGGTCTCGGCGATATCCGCATGCGCCGGCTTTTCATCGAAGACGAGGACGCGCCGGCTGAGCACAAAAGGCGCGCGCATGGCCGACTCGATACGCTGATCGGTTATTGCGAGACGACGCAGTGCCGCCGTCAGATCCTGCTTGGCTATTTCGGCGAGAGTGCTTCGCCTTGCGGCAATTGCGACAACTGCCTCGACCAGGCGCCGCATGCGGATGGCGAGGCGGAGGCGCGGATCATCCTGGCGGCGATCGCACAGACCGGCGAGCGCTTTGGCGCCGCCCATGTCGTCGATGTTCTGCTCGGCCATGAAACCGAGAAGGTCCTGGACAGGAACCACCACAGGCTTGCCAGCTTCGGCACCGGTGTCGCGCACAAGAAAAATGTGTGGCTGTCGCTGGTCCGCCAGCTCGTCGCGGGAGGGTTTCTGACATTGGACTCAACGGGCCATGGCGGCCTCGCCATTGCCGAGAAGGGCTGTGCGCTGGCTCGGGGCGAGGCCTCGTTCCGGTATCGCGTGGACGCGCGCCAGTCATCGCGAGGCAAGATACGGACCGCACAGGATACCGCAGCAGGCACGGAAGGTCTGGATTCGGTGCTGCTGGCCGCGCTCAAGGCTGTACGGCTGCGTCTTGCCCGGGAACGCCAGGTGCCGGCCTTCGTGATCTTTTCGGATCGTACACTGATCGATATGGCCGAACGCTGCCCGCGCGATCTGGACGCCTTCGCCGCGGTCAACGGCGTCGGCGCCGCCAAGCTCAAGGATTTCGGCGAGATATTCCTCGGCGCGATCGCTGCGCATCAATCTGGTGTGGCGGGCTGAAGACCCACTTCAGTGACGTAATCAGCACCTGCTTCGCCTCGCCGCCGCAATCGCAGCCTCCTGCTGCCGCAAGCGCTCGAGCTTCGCACTCTGGCGGGCAGCCACGGTCGAGGCGACACGCTGCCCTCCCAACAGCCAGCCCGGAATGTTGGTGTGGACGACTTTGCCACGAGCGATGGCTGTCGCCGACATTTCGTCGGCGACAGCGCCCATCGCCACGTTGAGCTCGACGCAACTCATCTTGTCGTATTTCGCAGCATCGAAGGATGCAGGCAAAGGCGATGCGCAACTTCCGACAAACATCAGGCTGCATATCAGAGGCGCGGCCGTGGAGATCGCCTTCATTTTCTTTTCAAGCACGTTGACGCCTGCCGAGCGAATTTCGGAGGGTTCTCGATCTCAGGCCGCGAAGCACTCCCGAGGTTCGGCGTAACTGAAGCATGTGACCTCTACAATACTCTGTGCTGACCGTCCTGTTTATCCTCGAAGAATTCCGAGAGTGCCGCTGCCGTTTTGTCGGGGTGCTCTTCCGGGAAAAAGTGCCCGCCTTGAACAGCGCGTCCTTCCACTCTGTCGGCCCATTTCCTCCAAATGGCCAGCGGCCCGCCCTCTTGCGCATACCAGTTCTCCAGGGCGCCTTCGCCACTCCATAGCGCCACTAGCGGACACTCGATGCGACTACCGTTTACCTGGTCCAGCGCGTCATGTTCACGATCGATCGTCGCAGCGGCGCGATACTCTTCGCAGATGGCGTGAATATGCGCGGGATCGCGAAGCGCATCAACATAGGCGTCCCTGACCTCTTTGGAGACCATTTTCGCCGACGATCCCCACTGCGTTATTGCATCGTCGACGACGGCATCGGGAGCCGCGCCTATCAGACGCTCCGGCAGGGGCTCCGGCTGGGCAAGAAGGCTCCAGGGCCAGAAGCCGAGTGCCAGTCTGGCATCCGCCCGATCCCATGTTGCGGCGGTGGGGATGATGTCGAGGACGGCGATTTTGAGCACTTTGTCGGGATGGTCGAGCGCCAGGCGATAGGCAACCCGCCCGCCACGGTCATGCCCGGCAACCATGAACCGCTCAAACCCCAGTTGCTTCATGGCCTGAACCATGTCGCCGGCCATGGCGCGCTTGGCGTATGGGCTATGATCGGCAGATGAAACCGGGCATCCGCTTTGCCCATAGCCTCGAAGGTCGGCGGCGACCACCGTGAAGCGGGGCGCCAAGGCTGCGG
This sequence comes from Mesorhizobium sp. M0208, assembly GCF_040322015.1. NCBI lineage: Bacteria > Pseudomonadati > Pseudomonadota > Alphaproteobacteria > Hyphomicrobiales > Phyllobacteriaceae > Mesorhizobium > Mesorhizobium sp. M0208. Next base: position 60,439 of record NZ_JAMYSP010000003.1, read on the forward strand.
CGATATCCCTCCACATCAGATGCGTTTCTGGAAAACCGTGAAGAAGCAGCAGCGGCGGACCGGTGCCGCCGACCCTTGCGAAAATGGTCGTATCGTCCAGTCGCAAGCTGGTGGCTCTGAAACCTGCAAACACCGTCAGCCTCCTCGGGCGCCCTTAGACAAGCTCTCCAAGGGCGCTAACGGCCGCCTGAGGCGAACCCCGGCCGCGATGGCCTGGGTTCAAGCCGGCCAGTTGCTAGAATCGAAACCAGACCCACACGCGCCTGCGGAAGCACCGCCTGCGCCGATAGCCATTTCGCCAGTAAACGCGACAGACCCTTCTCCAAGCACGCCGGCGGCGCCGACGCGGCCGGTGCCACCGGCGATGATAGACTGGTTGCAACTCGGCTTGAGTTTCGTCGTCGTCGAAGGTTTCGACATCCGGCGCCTCGAGTTCATCGAGAATGCCGCTTCTGGCAGTTGGAACGCCGGCCACTGCGTTGATTGGCCGAACTGTGCTTGCAAGGGCCGCGGCCCCGGCAATGCCAAACATTCCTGTCAAAAATAGTCGCCGATCCATGGAAACCTCCCAGTCTTCAACCAGCGATAGAACAAGGCTAACGATGGGGAGATAGCGCAGTCGGTGCAAACGCCTAGTGCCGCCCGGCGATCGCAATGATCCGGTCGGCCGGAGGGCGTTGCCCTCCTCCCCGAAGTGGGATGGCTACCTCGATCGACAAACACCCGGCGCTTTCTGAATTTATGGCGAGCCGAGATCAACGAAGATCGAATGACGTCTACGCCAAAGCCACCCAATTTCACGCTACTCGCTTTGCAAGGAGGCTTGACGGCCATCCTACCAGAAGGTAGGTATGGGCATGAGCAACTTGTCTACCACCTCTGACGACATCCTGGCTTGTGCGCGTTCTCTGATCGTCGCTGGCGGCTACAACGGTTTCAGTTATGCCGACATCGCTGTTGTGGTCGGGATCCGTAAGGCGAGCATCCATCACCATTTCCCAAGCAAAGTCGATCTGGTTCGGACGCTGGTTGCGCGGTATCGGGAAGAAGCTGAAGCGGGGATGGCAAATGTCGAACTTCACGAATCCGATCCGCTCGAACAGTTGCGGATCTATGCCGGGTATTGGGAAGCCTGCATTGCGGACGCCAGCGCCCCGTTTTGTATCTGCGCGCTGTTGGCAAGCGAGCTCCCCGTTCTGCCCGAGGAAGTCGGCCTTGAGGTCCGGGCGCATTTCCGCTCCCTGTCGGCTTGGCTTACATCCGTGCTGGAGCGCGGCGCGCGGCGCGGCCAATTTCAACTGATGAGTACCCCTCGCGCCGAGGCTGAAGCGTTCATGGCGACCGTCCACGGCGCGATGCTTTCGGCACGGGCCTATGGCGACCCGACGATATTCGGCGTCGTGACAGGCCCGCTCCTGGAGCGGCTCGCTCCGCGTTCCCTCCAGATACGACACTAAGATCTCAACCAACCATAGCCGTAACGGCTCCGCGACGTTCGTCAAGACTCTCTACCTACTAGTCGAAAGGACATCCAATGACGGTTCACAATCGCGATCTTTCCCGTGCCAGCCAGGAACAATGGCTCAAGCTCTATTACTTCGCTCGGACGGCGTTCTCGGCTGCCTGGGTGGCGGCTGCCTTTACGGTGGGACAGAATTCCGGGGAGATCGCGGCGGTGTTACTCGTGGCTTATCCTGCATGGGATGCCCTGGCCAATTTTGTCGACGCATCGCGCAGCGGAGGATTGGGACAGAATCGCACCCAGACCATCAACGTCGTGGTCAGTGTGGCGACAACGTTCGCGGTCGTTGTTGCGCAGAAGATGAGCATGAACTGGGTGCTGGGCGTGTTCGGCCTATGGGCGATCCTGTCCGGCCTGCTTCAACTCGGTACCGCTGTCCGCCGTTGCAAGAGCTCTGGTGCGCAGTGGGCGATGGTCCTGAGCGGAGGGCAGTCAGCACTGGCAGGCACGTTTTTCATCGCACAGGCGCGGATGCCGATGCCGCCATCGATCACCAACGTGGCCGGCTATGCCGCAGTAGGCGCCCTCTACTTCCTGGTTTCGGCGGTGTGGCTGAGCGTGAGCCAATTGCGGCGGAAAGCTGCATAGCGTGCCATCTTGAGCCATTACCGGCGCGATGAGAGATGCTGTTACCTAATGTCTCCGGGTTGGCCACATTGCGAAGTGGCGGAGAGGGAGGGATTCGAACCCCCGATGGGCTTGCACCCATGCCGCATTTCGAGTGCGGTGCATTCGACCACTCTGCCACCTCTCCGCGGTCATGGTCCGCCGTTGCCGGCGCGGCGCACTAGATAACGGCTGGACAGGCAGGTTACAAGGGCCAATCTGCCCCGGCGCCGCAGCTTCTGTCCATGCTTCTTCGAGGCTCCGGTGGCCGTTGCTCGATATTTGCAAGGTCTGGGCTCAACCCATTCGCAGCTTGCCCGCGGCGCTTGCCTTGACTCAAGCCGAACCTTCGGTTAGGGACAGCGCGCAATCGGCGTGGAGGGATCTTCCGCGCCGCTTGTTTTTTGAACCCGCAGACTGACAAAAAGACGGCCGAACCGCCTGTGGCGGTTCATCAAGGCCGACCGAACAGCGAAAGGCAAAAAATGTTCGCAGTCATCAAAACGGGCGGCAAGCAGTATCGCGTTGCCGCCAACGATCTCCTGAAGATCGAAAAACTCGAAGCCAATGTCGGCGACATCGTCGAGATCGGTAGTGTGCTCGCGCATGGCGAGGGCGAAAACGTCACGTTCGGCGCACCGTTCGTGGATGGTGCGATGGTCACCGCCGAAGTCGTCGAGCAGGGCAAGAACCGCACCGTCATCGCCTTCAAGAAGCGCCGCCGGCAGAATTCGCGCCGCAAGATCGGCCATCGCCAGCTTTTGACCACCGTCAGGATTGCTGAAATCCTGCTGGGTGGCGCCAAGCCGGCGAAGAAGGCCGCCGCCAAGACCGAAGCGAAGGCTGAAGTTGCAGCCAAGACCGAGGCGAAGGCTGAAGCCGCGCCGAAGGCAGCAGCGAAGGCAGAGGCTGCGCCGAAGAAGGAAGCCAAGGCCGAGACGACCGAGGACAAGGCTGCCGAAGCCGCCGCACCGTTGTTCAAGGCGCCGAAGGGCGAGCCGGACGACCTGACCGTGATCAAGGGCATCGGCCCGGTCGCCGCCGGCCAGCTCAACGAACAGGGCATCACCACCTTTGCCCAGATCGCCAAGCTGTCCGACAAGGACGTCGCCAAGATCGACGAGCACATGCCGTTCAGCGCCGACCAGATCAAGGACTGGCGTGAGCAGGCCAAGGAATTGGCGAAGAAGTAGAACGAACCGACGCAATCGTCGCCGGATCGGACTTGAAACGGAACGCGAACGCGTTCATAAGATCGTTTAGGCGCCTCGCGGCGCATCGGAGTAGTTAGATGGCACACAAGAAAGCTGGCGGATCGTCGCGCAATGGTCGCGACTCCCATTCCAAGCGGCTCGGCGTGAAGAAGTTCGGCGGCGAAGCCGTGATTCCGGGCAACATCATCATTCGTCAGCGTGGCACGACGTGGCATCCCGGCACCAATGTCGGCATTGGCACGGACCACACGCTGTTTGCGCTCGAAGCTGGCGCAGTCACCTTCAACAAAAAAGCCAATGGCCGAACCTACGTATCGGTGAACCCGATGACGAAGGCAGCGGAGTAGCCGGTTCCGCACGAGAACACCGGCACCCATCTCGGGACCGGTGTCTGGCCAAGCCAGGAAATGGATCAGGGGAGATGGGTTTCCATCTCCCCTTTTTCTTGTGCCTGGAGGACTTTGATATGGTTGCCGAAGCGGAAGTGACAGACGACGAAAGTTACACGATAGATTGCCCGGTGCTCGCGACCGAGCGGCTGGTCATGCGTGCCCCGCGTGAAAGCGACATCGAGCAATTGGTGGCGCTCGCCGACAACCGCCATGTCGCGGAAATGCTGGCTCGCATGCCGCATCCCTATGGCGAGGCGGAGGCACGCGCTTTCCTGGCCATGACGGCATCGCGCCGGGCCGGAATCGCCTATGCGTTGACGCTGGCCGGCACCGAGACCTTCGTCGGCTGTGCCGGGCTCAACACCACGGATCGCGGGCTGGAGCTTGGCTACTGGATCGGCGAGCCGTACTGGAAGCGCGGCTACGCGACGGAAGCAGCGCACGCACTGGTCGACCTTGCCTTCCAGAGAACCACGATCCAGGTGCTGCACGCCTCGACGCGGGTTATCAATCCGGCCTCGCGCCGGGTCATCCACAAATGCGGCTTCCAGTATGCCGGCCAGGGCATGCTGAATTCGATCGTTGCCGGTCAGGTGCCGGTCGAACGCTACCGCCTCGATCGCAAGACCTGGACCAGCCTGCGGAACTGGGTGCATTTTTGATGGATGCGGCTCACGTCATCTCGAGCCAGACCGGAAAGTGATCCGAACCGGCCGCTTGCCGGTCGACCCACAGGCGCCTCACCGATTTGGCAAGCGAGGCGCTGGTGAAGATGTAGTCGATGCGCTTGTAGCGGCTGGTATCGCCCGGCTGCTTGGGGTCGACCCAGGTGACGAGATCGGCGCCGGCAGCGCCGAGGCGTGCGGCGGCATCGATGGCGAGGTCGGCGGTCACCGGCATGCCGAATTCGTGGTCAGGCTGGCCGGCGAGTTCGACATGTTCCGGCGATCCGGCCAGCATGTTGAAGTCGCCCATGACGACGAAGGCTTCGGGAGAAGGCAGCTCCGGCAAGCCGATCTCGGCGACGCCGGAGAGCCCGCCGCCCTCGAGCGGGTATTTCAACAGACGCTGGCGCAGAAAGCGGATCTGGCTCAGGCGTTCAACCGGGCTGCGATGGTCGAGATGGGTGGAATAGAAGCGGATCGGACCAAGCGGCGTTTCGACCAGCGCCTCCAGCGCGCCGCGCTGGAAGTTCATCGCCTCGACACTGCGGCTGCGCGGCAAAAGGAGATTGCGCGACAGATGGATCGGCGTCCTCGACAGCACCATGTTGCCGAGCTGGAAGGTGGTCGTGATGGCGCGGCCGTTCTCCAGGCGCGAGCCAGCGTCGGCTTCGAAATTGCTGCCGTAGACGGCAAAATAGTCGGGCAGCGCCTCGCCGAGGTCGGCCACCATGTCGCGGCCGCCATTCTTCGGGTTAGCGCGGGTGACCTCCTGCAGCGCGATCACGTCGGCGCCGCGCACGGCATCGGCGATACGGCCGATATCATAGCGGGCGTCGAGGCCGACGCCGTAATGGATATTGTAAGTTACCAGCTTCATTCCGACATCTCGCGCTTGGAAAGCCGAGGATCGATTTTTCGGCAAGGGTCAACCAAATGGTACGCGTCCAGAGCTACGCGCGACGTTACAGTAGCAAAAACGGCCCTCGCCCTTCGACCCGCCTTGGTTTAGAGCAATCCCGCAAAGCCAATAGCAGAAACCATACAATCCGATGAAATTTCTCGATCAAGCCAAGGTCTACATCCGCTCCGGCGACGGCGGCGCCGGTTCGGTGTCGTTCCGGCGCGAAAAGTTCATCGAGTTCGGCGGCCCGGACGGCGGCGACGGCGGTCGCGGCGGCGATGTCTGGGTCGAGGCGGTCGATGGGCTGAACACGCTGATCGACTATCGCTACCAGCAGCATTTCAAGGCCAAGACCGGGACGCACGGCATGGGCCGCAACATGACCGGCGCCAAGGGTGCCGACGTAACGCTGAAAGTGCCGGCCGGAACACAGGTCTTTGCCGAGGACAATGAGACGCTGATCTGCGATCTGACGGTCGTCGGCCAGCGCTTTCTGTTGGCCAAGGGCGGCAATGGCGGTTTCGGCAACCAGCACTTCAAGACCTCGACCAACCAAGCGCCGCGCCGCGCCAATCCCGGACTGCCGGGCGAAGAGCTCAACATCTGGCTCAGGCTGAAGCTGATCGCCGATGCCGGCCTTGTCGGGCTGCCCAACGCCGGCAAGTCGACCTTCCTGGCGGCGGTCACCGCGGCCAAGCCGAAGATCGCCGACTATCCCTTCACCACGCTGCATCCGGGCCTTGGCGTGGCCCGCATCGACGGTCGCGAATTCGTCATTGCCGATATTCCGGGCCTGATCGAAGGCGCGCATGAAGGTGTCGGCATCGGCGACCGCTTCCTTGGCCATGTCGAGCGCACGCGCGTCCTTCTGCACCTCGTCTCGGCGCAGGAAGAAAATCCGGGCAAGGCCTACAAGACCGTGCGCGCCGAACTCGGCGCCTATGGAAACGGGTTGACCGACAAGGTCGAGATCGTCGCGCTTTCCCAGGTCGACATACTCGATGCCGCCGCGCGCAAGGCGAAAGCCGCCTCGCTGAAACGCGCCGCCGGCCGCGCGCCGATGCTGCTTTCCGCCGTCACCGGCGAGGGCGTCGAGGCGGTGCTGCGCGCGCTGATGGGGGTGGTGGCGGAGGCACGCGAAGCCGTCGCCGCGCCGGTCGAGACGCGCTGGAACGCATAGCCATGGCCGCGCAATCGCTGAAAAATTATCGGCGCATTGCCGTCAAGATCGGCTCGGCGCTGCTTGTCGACCGCACGACGGGCCTGAAGCGCGACTGGCTGGCCTCGCTTGCCGACGACATCGCCGTGCTGGCCAGTGGCGGCGCCGAAATTCTCGTCGTGTCTTCCGGGGCGATTGCACTCGGCCGCACCATCCTCGGCCTCGGCAAGCGGGCGCTGAAGCTCGAGGAGAGCCAGGCTGCTGCTGCCGTCGGGCAGATCGCCTTAGCCGGCGCCTGGTCGGATGCGCTCGGCAAGAATGGCTTGAAATCGGGCCAGATCCTGCTGACGCTCGGCGACACCGAAGAGCGCCGCCGCTATCTCAACGCGCGGGCGACGATCTCGACACTGCTCAAGATGAAGGCGGTGCCGGTCATCAACGAGAACGATACGGTGGCCACCTCCGAAATCCGCTATGGCGATAACGACCGGCTGGCTGCGCGCGTCGCCACTATGATGGGCGCCGACCTTTTGGTGCTGCTCTCCGACGTTGACGGGCTCTACACGGCACCGCCGGCGCGTGACCCGCAAGCTCGATTCATTCAGGTCGTCGACCGCATCACTCCCGACATCGAAGCGATGGCGGGTGCCGCTGCTTCGGAATTGTCGCGCGGCGGCATGCGCACCAAGCTCGACGCCGGCAAGATCGCGACCGCCGCCGGCACCGCCATGATCATCACATCGGGCACGCGGCTGTCGCCGCTGCTGGCAATCGAGCGCGGCGAGCGTGCCACCTTCTTCCGGCCGAGCGCCAATCCGGTCAAGGGCTACAAGACCTGGATCGCCGGGCAGCTCGAACCTGCAGGACGGCTGACCGTCGATGCCGGCGCCATCGGCGCGCTGCTCTCCGGCAAGTCGCTGCTGCCGGCCGGCGTCAAACTGGTCAGCGGCAATTTTGCGCGTGGCGACACGGTGGCGATCCTGTCGCCCGAGGGCCGCGAGATCGCGCGCGGGCTGGTTGCCTATGATGCCGCCGATGCCGTAAGGATCGCTGGCCTGAAGACGGCCGAGATCGAAACCGTGCTCGGCTACGAGGCGCGTTCGGCGATGATCCACCGCGACGATCTTGTGGTGAGCCATGCCGGTGGCGAGCAAGTAGTCGGTGACCAGGTTACATAGCGGAGGATGAGCCATGCTGACGCTGCATGAAAAATCCCGGGATGATACCGTGGCGCTGATGGCCGATATCGGCCGCCGCGCGCGTGCCGCGGCCCGCCCGCTGGCCATAGCTGCGGCCGAGCGCAAGCACGCGGCGCTGTTCGGCATGGCTCAGGCGATCCTTCGGCATGAGCAGGACATCCTCGACGCCAATGCCATCGACATCAGAAATGGCAGGGAGGCTGGCCTATCGGCAGCGTCGATGGATCGGCTGAAGCTCGATCCCGCCCGCATCCGCGCCATGGCAGACGGTATCAGCGAGATCGCCGGGTTACGCGATCCGGTCGGCGATGTCATTGCCGCATGGGACCGGCCGAACGGGTTGCATATCGAACGGGTGCGCACGCCGCTCGGCGTCGTCGGCGTCATCTATGAGAGCCGGCCTAACGTGACCGCCGATGCCGGCGCGCTCTGCCTCAAGGCGGGCAATCCGGTGATCCTGCGCGGCGGCTCGGATTCGGCGAATTCTTCCGCCGCTATCCATGCCTGCCTGGTCGAGGGGCTGAAGGCAGCCGGGCTGCCGGAGGATGCCATACAATTGGTGCCGACCACCGATCGCGCCGCCGTCGGCGAAATGCTGAAAGGACTTTCCGGCAATCTCGAGGTCATCATTCCGCGCGGCGGCCGCAGCCTGGTCGAGCGTGTGCAGAGCGAGGCGCGGGTGCCGGTCTTCGCGCATCTCGAGGGCATCTGCCATCTCTATATCGACCGATCGGCCGATCTCGACATGGCGGTCAAGATCGCGGTCAATGCCAAGATGCGGCGCACCGGGGTGTGCGGTGCTGCCGAGACGCTGCTGGTCGACCGTGCCGCCGCCGGCACGCATCTGGTGCCGATCCTCGAGGCCTTGCGGGCGGCAGGCTGCGAGATCCATGCCGATGCCGAGGCGCTGAGGCTTTATGCCGATGCCCAGCCCGCGACCGATGCAGACTGGGTGACCGAGTATCTGGACGCGATCATTGCGGTGAAGCTGGTCGACGGCGTCGCCGGCGCCATCGAGCATATCGAGACGTTTTCCTCGCATCACACCGAGGCGATCATCGCCGAGGACGCCACAGCGGTCGACCGGTTCTTCAACGAGGTCGATTCGGCGATCCTTCTGCACAACGCCTCGACCCAGTTTGCCGATGGCGGCGAGTTCGGCATGGGCGCCGAGATCGGCATCGCCACAGGCAAGATGCATGCACGCGGGCCGGTCGGCGTCGAGCAACTGACCTCGTTCAAATACCGCGTACGCGGGTCGGGACAGGTGAGGCCTTGAGCGCCGGTCTTACCCTCCCCCTTGTGGGGAGGGTGGCGAGCATCGCGAGCCGGGTGGGGGTGCGACGCTGAACTCTGCAACACCCCCACCCTGCTCCGCTTCGCGGATCGACCCTCCTCACAAGGAGGAGGGTAAGGAATCCGTATCCTCCCACTATCTGCACATGCCGCATGCCGGGAAAGGCGTGGCCGTCGGGCTGTTCGGCGGTTCGTTCAACCCGCCGCACGCCGGCCATGCGCTGGTCGCCGAGATCGCGCTCAGACGCCTTGCGCTCGATCAGCTGTGGTGGATGGTGACGCCCGGCAACCCGCTCAAGAATGCTGGTGACCTGGCGCCGCTGGCCGAGCGGCTGCAGCTATCCGAAAAGATCGCCAAGAACCCGAAGATCAAGGTCACCGCCTTCGAGGCGGCCCACCGCGTCCGCTTCACCGCCGATACGCTGGCGCTGGTCAAGGCGCGTAACCCCGGCGTCGATTTCGTCTGGATCATGGGGGCCGACTCGCTTCGCGACTTCCACCGCTGGCAGCGCTGGCGCCGCATCGTCATGACATTCCCGATCGCGGTGGTCGACCGGCCGGGCGCGACACTGTCGTTCCTGTCGTCGGTGGTCGCCAAGACGTTCGACTATGCCCGCGTCGACGAGGGCGACGCGCCGCGGCTCGCCCGCATGGACGCGCCGGCCTGGACCTTCATCCACGGCCCTCGTTCGTCGCTGTCGTCGAGCGCGATCCGCAAGGTGGCAAGGGGCTGAGCCAACACGGAAGGCAAGACCGCTGATGTCGCTTTTGCCGCTGCCTTGCCCTGCTTGATGGGCGATCCTCGGTCATGACGATTCTCGAGCGCGACCAGGACAAGAACGGTCTAGGGCAGCCGGCCCCGTCGATCGCCATTGCCAGTATCCTCTTGTCGATGGCGCTGATCGCCGTCGGCAATGGCCTCATGTTCGCCTATATCCCAGTCCGGCTCGGCGCCGCGGGCTTCGATCCGACTTGGGCGGGGCTGATCGTCACCGGCCTTTCGGCTGGCGGCCTCGCCGGCTGCATCCTGACCGGGCCGCTGGTGCGGCGTGTCGGCCATGCCCGCGTGTTCATGGTGCTGTCGGCACTGATCGTGCTGTCCAACGCCGCGGTCGGCGCCGGGCCTCATCCCTTGCCGTGGATCGCTGCACGGGCGCTCTACGGCTTTGCCATTTGCGGCCTGTTCATCGTCGCGCAGAGCTGGCTGAACGATGTCGTCGCCAACGCCATCCGTGGCCGGGTCATGGCTATCTTCTACGTTGCCTATGTCGCCGGACTCGGCGTCGGCTATTCGACGCTGGCGTTGATCGATATCCGCGCGGCCGACGCGCCGCTGATCGGCATTGCCTTCACCGCGCTGTCGATCCTTCCCGTCGGGCTGACGCGGCTTGCGCAGCCACCGGCGCCGCAAGCGGCGTCCGTGGCGCTCGGCCGCGCCTGGCGGATCTCGCCGGTGGGCGTTGCCGGCATGCTTGCCGTCGGCGGCCTGTCGATGACGATCTCGGGCTTTGCGCCGATCCATGCCACGGCCAAGGGCTACAGCCAGGCCGACGTCGCCTTGCTGCTTTCGGCAATGCCGGTCGGCACGCTGATCCTGCAGATCCCGCTCGGCTGGATTTCCGACCGCACCGACCGGCGCTTCGTGCTGATCGCGGCGTCGGCGCTTGCCGCCGCGGCGGGCCTGTTTGCCCTCGGTTTCGACGGCGGCGCGCTGGTGGCGCTGCTCGTCATCTACGTGGTCTGGGACGGCGCCTCGGAATCGATCTACTCTCTGGCCAGCGCCCATGCCGGCGATCGCGCCGGCAAGGACGACATGGTGGCGCTGTCGAGCTCGCTTTTGTTCGCCTGGTCGCTGTCCGGCTTCGTCGTGCCCGGCATCGTGACCGGGCTTTCCGCCGTATACGGCACGCAGGCCTTCATCTATGTGGCAATCGTCATTGCCGCCGCCTACTGCCTGTTCGTTCTTTGGCGAGTCGTCATGGTGCGGCCCGTGCCCGCCACCGAGACCGGCAGTTTCGCGCCGATGACGGCGCAGGCGCCGTTGCCCGTCGATCTCGCCTTCGCGCCCGAAGGTCAACGCGGGCGCGAAGAACTTTGAACACCCTCCAGCTGGTTTCAAATGCTCTATTGCCGTGTGGCTGAGGCATCCGGCTGCGGCGCTTTCGGTGCCGGCGCCGGGACCGAAAGCCCCTCGGCATCGAACGCCTGCTTGACACTCTTGGTGAGGTCGATCTGGGTGGCGAAGAAGTCGGCAGCCGCCGTCCAGTAGCGCAAGGTGATGGCGACGGTGCTGTCGCCGACGGTCGCGACAAAGGCGATCGGCCCAGGCTGCCGCCTGACACGCCGGTCGGCGGCGGCAACGCCAAGCATGGTCTTTTGCGCGAAATCGATGTCGTTCCACGAGCCGATGCCGAGCGTGATGTCGCCGCGACGCACACCGTTGCGGGTGAAGTTGCGGACCGGCTGGTTCCACAGGGTCGAGTTGGGTGCAAGCACGTAGACGCCTTCGACCGTCCTCAGCGTTGTAGCGAACAGGCCGATCTCCTCGACGGTGCCGGATATGGCGCCGACCTCGACATATTCGCCGATGCGGAACGGCCGCAGCGCCAGCAGCATGATGCCGGCGGCAATGTTCTGCAGCGTGCCTTGCAGCGCCAAGCCGATGGCCAGGCCGGCGGCACCGATGGCGGCAATGATCGAAGCGGTCTGCACGCCGAACTGGCCGAGAACCATGATCACGACCAGCCCGAGGATGGCGTAGCGGACGACCTGCGAGAAGAAATGGCGGAGCGTTTCGTCGAAGCCATGGATATGGCCGAGGCCGGCATAGATCGAACGCTCGGCGAGGCCGGCGACGATGTAGCCGATGACCAGCAGGATGACGGCGCCGACCGCAGAAAGCGAGTAGGAGACGATCAGCGTGCTGAGTTGCGCCAGGCCGGATTGCACGGTGAGGAGGGCGTTCTGGGGATCGATCGGCATGTCGGGATTCCGGTTTGTGGATGAGCCGATAACCGCTGCGGGGCGAGGCGGTTCCGATTTTCTCGCTCGGAAAGCCTCATATTCGGCCGCTGCCGGGCGCCTGCTTGCGAGCGGTGTCTTGAAACTGCAACCTAACTCTGCCTATCTAAGCAGTGTCACCTGATTTCAGAGGTGATTTGGTTGTTCTTGCTGCGAAAGGAAATACACTGAGAACAGCACTTCGGAAGAAGGCCGACATCGTGCCTTCGCCGGCCGGGATCAGCGTAAACGACGCCGTGTCCCGCGCCATCAAGACAGTCCTTGCCAGTCTGGAAGACTCCAAGGCCGAAAACATCGTCTCAATCGACATTCAGGGAAAATCGAGCCTCGGCGACTACATGGTCGTCGCATCGGGCCGATCGCACCGTCATGTCTCGGCTGTCGCCGATCACCTCCTCAAGGCGCTCAAGGATGCCGGGCTTGGCACGGCGCGCGTCGAGGGGCTGGCTGGCGCCGACTGGGTCCTGATCGATTCGGGCGACATCATCGTCCATGTCTTCCGTCCCGAGGTCCGCGACTTCTACAATCTCGAAAAGATGTGGCAGGCGCCCGATCTCGAGGAGGAGACCCTCCACTGAGCCGTACTCGTCTTGATGCATGTCGTTGTCAGACATGCATCAGCGGCTCTTCGAGGCAAGGATGAAGATTACCGTTCATGCCGTGGGCCGAATGAAAGCCGGCCCCGAGAAGCAGTTGGCCGATCGCTATTTCGAGCGTTTTGCCAAGAGCGGTCCTGCCGTAGGCCTCGAATTCGCCGGGATCGTCGAGATTGCCGAAGGCCGCGCGCAGACGGCCAATGAGCGCCGGCGCGAGGAAGGCCAGAAGCTGCAGACGCACTTGCAACCGGGCACGGCGCTGGTGCTGCTGGACGAGCGCGGCAAGAACCTTTCCTCCGAGGATTTCGCCGGCCGCATAGGCTCGCTGCGCGATGGCGGGCGCAAGGCGCTGGTGATCGGCATTGGCGGCGCCGACGGCCATGACCAGTCGCTGCGCGACCTGGCTGATCTGACGGTGTCGCTCGGCGCGCTGACCTGGCCGCATCAGCTGGTCCGGGTAATGCTGGGCGAGCAGCTTTACCGGGCGGCAACGATCCTTTCCGGCCACCCCTACCATCGTTCATGAAGTCGGCTCGGTCGGCGAATTGATGCCAGCCGCCCGGATTTTTGCCCCAATGCTCATCAAGAGTTTGGGCTCATGGGTTTGCGGATGGCGGCCGGGGCTCGAACATGGTTGATGGTTCGTTAACGAAGCCGCGCATAGAGTTAGGCTTCAATGTCTGAAGACTGGAAATCACGAACGGGCTCCTGGCGCGTGCCCTACGGCATCGCCGTGGCGGCGATCGCGCTTTCGCTCGGCGTCGCGCGGGCTGAGAACACGCTCGACCTGGCGCCCGACCCGGACCAGAGCCGCGCCGAATACGAAAAAGTATCGAAAGAGATCACGCTGTCGTCCGAGCGGCTGGCCAAGCTCGCCGCCGACATAGCGGCTGTCAAGAAGGACCACGCCTCGATCACCGCGGCGCTGATCCAGTCGGCGATGACCGAGCAGAAGCTCGGCCAGGACATCGAGGACATTGGCGGCAAGCTGGAAGGGCTTAAGGCGCAGGAGCAGAAGATCCGCGCCTCACTGGCCGCCAGACGCGACGTTCTGGCCGAAGTGCTCGGCGCGCTGCAGCGCATGGGGCTCAACCCGCCGCCGGCGATCCTGGTCAAGCCGGAGGACGCATTGTCGTCGGTGCGCAGCGCCATCCTGCTCGGTGCCGTGGTGCCGGAACTGCGCCAGCAGACCGACATGTTGCTGACCGACCTCAAGGAGCAGTCGCGGGTGACGGCCTCGATCGAGGCCGAGCGGGCGCGGCTGACGGCAGCGATCGGCGAGCAGGCGGCGGAAAAAAAGCGGCTCGGCATGCTGCTCGAAGCCAAGCAGAAGCTCGCCGCCGATACGCAAACCGCGCTGGCCGCCGAAAAGCAGCGGTCCGCGACGTTGGCGGCCAAGGCCGGCAGCCTGAAAGAACTGATCGCCTCGCTCGAGGCCGATAGGGCCCGCAAGGCGGCGGATGCGGCCAAGGCAGCCGAGCAAAAGACGGCCGACGCCGACAAGGGCCCGGCATCGGCTGCGGCGTCGACGGAATTGGCCTCGCTGCCGGTGCCGGAGAGCAACAGGCTCACCGCTGCCGCGCCGTTTTCCGCGCTGCAAGGGCAGATCGCGCTGCCGGTCACCGGCAGGATCAAGCGGCGCTTCGGCGCCAACGACGGTAACGGCGCGGTGATGCTTGGTGACATGGTTGCGACACAATCGGGAGCCATCGTCACAGCGCCGGCGGATGGAAATGTGCTTTATGCGGGGCCTTTCCGCTCTTACGGTCAACTCTTGATCCTGAATGCGGGTGACGGCTATCATGTCGTCTTGGCGGGGATGAGCAGAATCAGCGTCGCGTCTGGCCAGTCGGTGCTCGCAGGTGAGCCGGTCGGCGCGATGGGAGAGGCCCGGGTGGCGAGCACCTCGGCATCGAAGAATGGAAATGCCACGCCGGAGCTCTATGTCGAGTTCCGCAAGGATGGAAAACCCGTCGATCCGGCCCCATGGTGGGCGGACCGTTTTTCTGGAAGGACGTGAATGATGCGGAAACTGTCGCTTCTGTTTGCCGGTGCGCTGATGGGTGCATCGGCGATGAGCCTGGTCTATGGCGCGCCCGGCTCGACGGCGAAGGCTGCGGGCTCCGAGACCTATAAGCAACTGGCGATCTTCGGCGATATCTTCGAACGGGTGCGGGCGAATTATGTGACGCCGCCCGACGACAAGTCGCTGGTTGAAAATGCCATCAACGGCATGCTGTCGTCGCTTGACCCGCACTCCTCATACATGAACGCCGAAGAAGCGCAGGACATGCGCGTTCAAACCAAGGGCGAGTTCGGCGGCCTCGGCATCGAGGTCACCATGGAGAACGACCTGGTCAAGGTGATCACGCCGATCGACGATACTCCGGCCGCCAAGGCTGGTGTGCTCGCCGGCGACTATATCGCCAAGATCGACGGCGAGGAGGTTCGCGGCCTGACGCTCAACGACGCCGTCGAGAAGATGCGCGGGCTGGTCAACACGCCGATCAAGCTCACCATCCTGCGCCAGGGCGCCGACAAGCCGATCGAACTGACCGTCGTGCGCGACATCATCAAGGTCAAGGCGGTCAAGTTCCGGGTCGAAAACGACATCGGCTACATGAAGATCACCTCCTTTACCGAAAAGACCTATGACGACCTCGAGAATGCCATCGACACCATCAAAAAGCAGGTGCCGAACGACAAGCTCAAGGGCTACGTGCTCGACCTGCGCCTCAATCCGGGCGGTTTGCTCGACCAGGCGGTGAGCGTGTCGGATGCCTTCCTCGACCGTGGCGAGATCGTCTCGACGCGCGGTCGCGATCCGAAGGACGTCACCCGCTTCGACGCGCGGGCCGGCGACGACATCGGCGGCAAGCCGCTGATCGTGCTCGTCAATGGCGGCTCGGCCAGTGCCTCGGAAATCGTCGCCGGCGCACTGCAGGATCTGCGCCGCGCCACGGTGGTCGGCACGCAGTCCTTCGGCAAGGGTTCGGTGCAGACCATCATCCCGCTTGGCGAGAACGGGGCGCTGCGGTTGACGACGGCGCTCTATTACACGCCGTCCGGCAAGTCGATCCAGGGCAAGGGCATCACGCCCGACATCAAGGTCGACCAGCCGCTGCCGGCGGAACTGCAGGGCAGGGATCTGACGCGCGGCGAATCCGACCTCAAGGGCCATATCAAGGGCGCCGACGAAGGCACGACCGGTTCGGGTTCGGCAGCCTATGTGCCGCCGGAGCCGAAGGACGATTTGCAGCTCATCTATGCCGAGCAGCTGCTGCGCGGCCAGAAGACCGATCCGGCGTTCCCGCCGAATCCGCAAAAGGCCGTGTTGAACCAGTAAGGGCGGGCAAGCCGGGCCAAACGGGTCTGGCTGCCTGAGCGAAGCGATGCGATGCTGCCGGGGCCGCGAGGCTCCGGCAGTTTGATTCGGGGCTGCGGCCGGCATGCTGCGCGTCCAGTGAAGCAAGGGGACGCGCCGACATTTTGGATCTTGCGCCTCCGGAGAAGGTTTTACTTCGGGGATGCACGCCGGGGGTGCGGGCTTGGCTGATATCGGCAAGGACATAGAACGACCTCTCGGACAGGCGATCCGGCCGTCGCGCTCGGGCAGCGGGATCAGCGCCGGTGCGGTCGCCGCCGCGCTTGTCGTGCTGTCGGTGGTCGGCGTCTCCAGCGCGATCGCCTTGCGCGACAAGCCATTCCGGAAGCTGCAGGAAGTAGCGGTCTCGACGCCGAAGACGCCGGCGGCGGCGGATACCGCCGCGGCGTCTGCCAAGGCGACGCCCGAAACGGCAGCGCCAAGCAACGCAAGCGGCGCCAACATAAGCGGGCCGAAGACGGGCGGTCCGCAGATCATCCATGTCCAGACCGAGGAGGGCGATGGTCCACCCGAGGCGGCCATCGTCATCCGCGACCCTTCGACGATCGGCCAGAACCTCAGGATCGCGCACATTCCCGACAAGGCACTGATCGAGGCCAGCGAGACCGGTCCGCTGCCGATCCGCGCCGCCGACGGCCGGCGCCCGTTCGATGTCTATGCGCGGCCGTGGTCCGGCGCACGCGGTGCACGCGTGGCGCTCGTCATCGGCGGTCTTGCCGTGTCGCAGACCGGCACGCAGGCAGCCATCGCCAAGCTGCCGGCGGAGGTGACGCTGGCCTTCGCGCCGCAAGGCAACAGCATCGGCCGCTGGATGCAGGTGGCGCGGCAGGGCGGCCATGAGGTCATCATGCAGGTGCCGCTCGAGCCGTTCGACTATCCGAACGTCAATCCCGGCCGCAACACCCTGACCGTAGCTGCGACGCCGGACGAGAATTTGAAGAATTTACGCTGGGCGCTGTCGCGAACGACCAACTATACCGGCGTCATGAACTATATGGGCGCCCGCTTTTCGGCCGACGCGACGGCGATGGGGCCGTTGATGGCCGAACTTGGCAAGCGTGGCCTCGCCTATGTCGATGACGGTTCCTCAGCGCGCAGCCTGGCACCCGAATTGGCGCTGAAGGACGGCGTACCGTTCGTCGGCGGCGATACGGCGATCGACGCGGTGCAGGACCGCGGCGCCCTATTGAAGAAACTGGACGGGCTGGAAGCGACGGCGCGGGCGAAAGGGTTTGCCGTCGGCGTCGGCTCGGCCTTCGACCTGACGGTGGATACCGTGTCTTCCTGGGTGACCGAGGCCAAGAAGCGCGGCATCGAGATCGTGCCGGTTTCGGCGGTGGCAATAGATCCGGAAAAAGGCTGAGATGGCAAAGAACAAGCTCGTTGACCCCGAGACGCTGCCCTACCGGCCCTGCGTAGGGGTGACGGTCCTCAATGGCGACGGCCTGGTCTGGCTCGGCCATCGCATTGCCGAGCCAGACAGCGAGTTCGCCGGAACGACACAGCTCTGGCAGATGCCGCAGGGCGGCATCGACGATGGCGAGGAGCCGCTGCTCGCGGCCAGGCGCGAACTCTACGAAGAGACCGGCATGCGCTCGGTGTCGTTGTTGGCCGAGGCGCCGCACTGGATCAAATACGACCTGCCGGCGCATCTGGTCGGCGTCGCCTTCAAGGGACGGTATCGCGGCCAGACGCAGAAATGGTTTGCCTTCCGCTTCCACGGTGACGAAAGCGAGATCGCGATCAATCCGCCACCGGGTGGCCACAAGGCCGAGTTCGACCGGTGGGCGTGGCGGCCGATGCTGGAATTGCCGGGCCTGATCGTGCCGTTCAAGCGCAAGGTCTACGAAGACGTGGTGGCGGCGTTCCGGCATTTGGTGGCGTAGCCACTGGCCTTCCGCTAAAACAGGTCGGCATGAACGACATCTCCAGCAAATCTCTTCCGCAGGCCGTTGCCCCACGGCAGGCTGGCGCCCCGAGCGAGCCGATCAGCGAAGCGGCGGCGGGGGCAATCCTGACCATCGATCTCGGCGCCATCCGTGAGAATTACCGGCGGCTGAAGGCGCGGCTGGGCGGCGTCAGCTGTGCTGGAGTGGTCAAGGCCGACGGTTACGGGATTGGCGCGGCGCCGGTGGCGGCGGCACTGATGGCTGAGGGCTGTAATACCTTCTTTGTTGCGCATTTGGCCGGCGGCATCTTGCTGCGCAAGGCGCTCGGCTCAGGCCCGGCCATTTATGTGCTGAACGGCATTCCGCCGGGTGCGGAAAGGGAAGCGGTTGCGGCAGGGCTTTGCAGCGTACTCAACAGCGCCAGCCAACTCGCGGCATGGCGCGAGATGGCCGGGCGGGTGGGCCGTAAGTTGCCGGCCGCCCTCCAGGTCGACAGCGGCATGTCGCGGCTCGGCATGACGCCCGCGGAGGTGAAGGCAGTCGCGCAGGATACGCACGCCTTCGACGGTGTCGAAGTGACGTTCGTGATGAGCCATCTCGCCTGCGCCGACGAACCCGAGCAACTGGCCAACGAGCGGCAGCGGCTGGAATTCGAACGGCTGCGCCAAATGCTGCCGGAAGCGCCGGCTTCCCTTGCCAATTCATCAGGCATTTTTCTCGGGCAGCGCTATCACTACGACCTCGTTCGTCCGGGTGCCGCTCTCTATGGCGTCAATCCGACGCCGGCGAAGGACAATCCGATGCTGCCGGTGGTGCGATTGCAGGCCAAGGTCATCCAGACGCGGATATTGGAGGCCGGCGCCGGTGTCGGCTACGGCCACACTTTTCATGCCAAGGCCCCGCTTGCCGCGGCGACGATTTCGCTCGGCTACGGCGATGGCTGGCATCGTCGCGCCGCTTCCGCTGCCTGGTTCGAAAATGTGCGGCTGCCCTTCGTCGGCCGGATTTCGATGGATACGATCATCCTCGACATTTCCGCACTGCCGCCCGGCAAGCTGAAGGCCGGCGACCTCGTTGAACTGATCGGGCCGTCATCGCAGACGGTGGACCAGGTAGCTGGCCAGGCCGGCACTATCGGCTACGAGGTCTTGACCAGCCTCGGCCACCGTTTCCACCGGCGCTATGTGAATCGCTAGGACGCAAGCTTGTTGTCCTCACGCATGTCTTTTCCCTGAGCATCGGCACTTGGCTGACGCCACAGAATCCGGCAGACAGAAGGCGGCGATGATCCCGGTCTCGAATCCCGACGACGCCGCCGCGGAGAACCAAACGATGAAGATCTTCGTGCTGGGCGGCGGTGTGATCGGGGTCACCACCGCCTATTTTCTTGCCGAGGCCGGCCATCAGGTGACTGTGATCGATCGCCAGAAAGGCCCGGCGCTGGAAACCAGCTTTGCCAATGCCGGCGAGATCTCGCCTGGCTATGCCTCGCCCTGGGCCGGGCCCGGCGTTCCGCTGAAGGCCATCAAATGGCTTTTGATGAAGCACGGCCCACTGGTGGTGCGACCGGCCCTCGATCCGCATATGTGGATATGGCTGGTCAAGATGCTGCGCAATTGCACGGCTGAACGCTACGCGCTGAACAAGGCGCGCATGGTGCCGCTGGCCGAGTACAGCCGCGACACGCTGAAGGCGCTGCGCGAGGCGACCGGCATCGCCTATGACGAGCGCGCAAAGGGCACGCTGCAGCTTTTCCGAACGCAAAAGCAGCTCGACGGCGTCGGTGGCGATGTCGAGGTGCTGAAGACCTATGGCGTCCCCTACCAGGTTCTCGACCCCGACGGCTGCATTGCGGCCGAACCCGCGCTGGCTGGCGTGCGCGAAAAATTCGTCGGTGGCCTGCGGTTGCCCGGCGACGAAACCGGCGACTGCAAGATGTTTACCGACAGGCTTGCCGAGCTTTGCGCGGCACGCGGCGTCACCTTCGAATACGACACGGAGATACGGCGCGTCGTCAAGAAGCGCGATCGCATCACCAGCATCAGCACCAGCAAGGGCTGGATGGTCGCTGATGCCTATGTGATGGCGATGGGCAGCTATTCGGCGCGGTTCATGCGCATGCTGAAGCGGCCTATCCCGGTCTACCCGGTCAAGGGCTATTCGATCACCCTGCCGATCAAGGACGCCACCGCCGCACCGGTCTCGACCGTGATGGACGAGAGCTACAAAGTAGCGATCACCCGGCTCGGCGATCGTATCCGGGTCGGCGGCACAGCGGAGATTTCCGGCTTCGACCTGCGGCTGCACGAATCGCGGCGCCGCACGCTCGAACATTCGGTCGGCGACCTGTTTTCGGGCAGCGGCGACATGCAATCGGCGACCTTCTGGTGCGGGCTGCGGCCGATGACACCGGACGGGCCGCCGCTGATCGGCCGCACCGATTTCTCCAATCTCTATCTCAATACCGGCCATGGCACACTCGGTTGGACCATGGCCTGCGGCTCGGCTAAGGTTCTAGCCGACATCATCTCCAGCCGGGTGCCGGACATCGACGTCGGCGATCTCGGGCCGGGACGATACGCCAAGTAAGACCCGGCAGCTTAAGGCAGCCGCCGGCCGATAGGCTTCACGCGAACAAACCCCTGTCCCGTTCGACGGCCTTGGTGATGAAGTTCGAGACGACCTGGACGCGGCGCAGCGGCCTGACCGATTCGTGATAGACCAGCCAGTAGGCGCGGCGGATGGGTGCGACGATATCGAGGGGCACCAACTCCGGCATCGCGCGGGCAACGAAGGTGTGCAGTATGCCGATGCCGGCGCCGGAACGCACCGCTTCGGCCTGGCCGAGCGCGGAGGAAATGGCGAAGCTGGTGCGCCAGTCGGCGCTGAATTCGGCCGCGTAGTCGAGCGAGGGACTGACGATCAGATCCGGCACGTAGCCGATCAGCGTATGCTGCCCTAGCTCGGCGGCGGTTCCGGGCAGGCCATGCGTGTCGGCGTAGGCACGCGACGCGAACAGGCCGAGCGTGTAGTCGACCAGCTTTCCCGCCACCAGGCGGCCTTCCGTCGGCCGCTCTACGGTGATGGCAATGTCGGCCTCGCGCCGTGACAAAGAGAAGGAGCGTGGTACCGGCACCAACTGGATGGTGAGTTCACGGTGCAGAGCGGTCAGCGCGCCGAGGCGCCTGGCCAGGAAGGCGACGCCAAAACCGTCCGGCGCGCCGATCCGCACGGTGCCCGAGACGTCGTCGCCTTCGCCTGAAACAGTCGAGCGCGCGGCGATCATGTCGCCCTCCATGCGTTCGGCGATCTCGAGGAAACGCTCGCCCGCCGGCGTCAGCTCACTGCCCGTGGTAAGCCGGCGAAACAGTTTTGTCCGGAGCGCATCCTCCAGGGCGGCGATGCGGCGCGAGACGGTCGCGTGATTAAGCTCCAGCCGCCTGGCGGCGCCGAGGATCTGACCGGCGCGCGCCACGGCAAGGAAGATGCGGGCATCATCCCAGTTCATCGGGATGGTCCGGATGATGACGATTACGGCAGCGCTCGACGGCGAAGAAACTCAATTTTCTCTATCCCATGGCGTACACCACACATCTCTATCATTTGCGCGATTTGATGCACAGACACCCACTGCTATCTATTTTCTGCACAACGGTTGCGTTTTCGCTCGCGTTGCCATCGCTCTCGCAAAGGCGGACAATGCCTCATCACGAACCAGGGAGAGAGACCATGATCGAATACGGTCATTTCATCGGCGGCAAGCGCGTCGCCGGAACCAGCGGCCGCAAGCAGGACGTCATGCAGCCGATGGACGGCACGGTGCGCGGCACGGTGGCGCTGGCTTCGCAGGCGGAATTGCGCGCGGCGGTCGAAAACGCCAAGGCGGCACAGCCCGGCTGGGCGGCGACCAACCCGCAGCGGCGCGTGCGCGTCCTGATGCGGTTCCTCGAGCTGGTCGCCAAGGAGTATGACGCGCTGGCCGAGATATTGGCGCGCGAACACGGCAAGACCATCGCCGACGCCAAGGGCGACATCCAGCGCGGCCTCGAAGTGGTCGAGGTCTGCATCGGTGCGCCGCACATGATGAAGGGCGAGTTCACCGATGGCGCCGGCCCCGGCATCGACGTCTATTCGATGCGCCAGCCGCTTGGCGTCGTCGCCGGCATCACGCCGTTCAATTTTCCGGCGATGATCCCGCTGTGGAAGATCGCGCCGGCCATCGCTTGCGGCAATGCCTTCATCCTCAAACCGTCCGAGCGCGACCCGGGCGTGCCGATGCGCATTGCCGAACTGTTCATCGAGGCCGGCCTGCCGGCGGGCATCCTCAATGTCGTCAATGGCGACAAGGAAGTGGTCGACGCCATCCTCGACGATCCCGACATCAAGGCCATCGGTTTCGTCGGCTCGACGCCGATCGCCCAGTACATCTACTCGCGCGGCTGCGCGGCCGGCAAGCGCGTGCAGTGCTTCGGCGGTGCCAAGAACCACATGATCATCATGCCGGATGCCGATATGGACCAGACCGTCGACGCGCTGATCGGCGCCGGCTACGGCTCGGCCGGCGAGCGCTGCATGGCCATATCGGTGGCCGTTCCGGTCGGCAACGACACCGCCAACCGGCTGATGGAAAGACTGGTGCCGCGGGTCGAGAGCCTGAAGGTCGGTCCGTCGACCGATTCTTCCGCCGATTTCGGCCCGCTGGTCACGGCACAGGCGCTGGAGCGGGTCAAGTCCTATGTCGACACCGGCGTCAAGGAAGGCGCCAAGCTGGTCGTCGACGGACGCGGCTTTTCCATGCAGGGTTACGAGAACGGCTACTATATGGGCGGCTGCCTGTTCGACAATGTGACCCCCGACATGCGCATCTACAAGGAAGAGATCTTCGGGCCGGTGCTGTCGGTGGTGCGCGCACCGACCTACGAGAACGCGATCAAGCTCGCCAACGAGCACGAGATGGGCAATGGCGTCGCTATCTTCACCCGCGACGGCGACGCGGCGCGCGACTTCGCCTCGCGGGTTCAGGTCGGCATGGTCGGCATCAACGTGCCGATCCCGGTGCCGATCGCCTACTATACGTTTGGCGGCTGGAAGGCGTCCTCCTTCGGCGACCTCAACCAGCACGGGCCGGACGCGTTCCGCTTCTACACCAAGACCAAGACGGTGACGTCGCGCTGGCCGTCCGGCGTGAAGGATGGCGCCGAGTTCGTCATTCCGACGATGAATTAGCCGGACGGTTTTCTGTCTGCGCGTCCTCGCCTTCGGCTTCGGGCGCGCGGGCCGGCGTGAAGAACGGCGCCGAATTCGTCATTCCGACGATGAATTAGCCGGACGGTTTTCTGTCTGCGCGTCCTCGCCTTCGGCTTCGGGGGCGCGGGCCGGCGTGAAGGATGGCGCCGAGTTCGTCATTCCGACGATGAATTAGCCGGACGGTTTTCTGTCTGCGCGTCCTCGCCTTCGGTTTCGGGCGCGCCGGCCGGCGTGAAGGATGGCGCCGAGTTCATCATTCCGACGATGAACTGATCCAGATCGCGGAAAAAGAAGGCCTGGGCTCGACCCGGGCCTTTTTTTCGTCGCGGTCTTCATCGGCATGAACACTAATGTGATGGAACCAAGAAGGCAGCAATCTTCTTAGGTTGCAGTCCTGCCGCGAAGCAGACGCTGGCAGATCAACCAACGGCGCTGGTGACGGCTCCGGGGATATCGTCCGGCGCAAAGGAGGTGTCAGATGACACGTCTCATGGCGACTGCAGCTTGCGCTGCGATGGCCCTTTCCGCCGTCCCGGCAATGGCTGCCGAGCAATGTGCGGCACGCGCCGATATGGTGAAGGCGCTCGGCGAGAAGTTTCATGAAAACCCGAGCGCGGTCGGCGTCGTCAATCCGAATGTGGTGCTTGAAGTCTTCGTTTCCGACAAGGGCACATGGACCATCCTCGCCAGCGACACAAAAGGCCAAAGCTGCGTGATTTCAGTCGGCGAAGGCTGGGAGAGCGCGATGACGACAGCGGCGCTGCCAGGCACCTGATGAGGTTCCACGCTCGCGCGTAGCAGCGGCCTCGCATGGCCGCGCAGCCTGGTGGCCCATTCGTTCGGCGACAACCGTAAAACGGATCTGTAGGCGCCCGCTTGGGCGCCTGCTTGCGCTTTTCCGTTGCCGATACCATATATCGGGAACATAATGGGAACATCTAGAATCGTTACCACCGATGGCAGACCGGAACACAGAAAGGAACGACGCGATGATGATGACGTCGGAACCGGCCTGGATCGCTCCGGCAAAGTGAGGCTGTCAAACCCCTCCTTTGCCGGAACGTGATGGCAAAGGAGGTGCCCTATGGCACACAAAGCACTGTTGGGATGGGTGAAAACCCTGGTTCTTGCTGGCGCATTGGCGGTGGGTACGAACACTGCAAGCGCGCAATATCAATACTGCGTTGAACATGGCGAGCTCGTCGCCCATTTGAGCGAGAAGTTCCAGGAAAGGCAGTTTGCTTTAGGGCTGATCGGTCATGAGGCGGTCATGGAAGTCTTTGTCGCCGAGACCGGAACCTGGAGTATCGTCGTCACCGATATCGCCGGCAGAAGCTGCATCGTCGCGGCCGGCGACAATTGGGAAAACGTGATGGCCCTGCCCGGCCAGGGCGCATGACGAAATGACAGGCTCAGCGTGTGGCAGCTGCCTCGGCATGGCCGCGCAAAAGTGCCATCAGGCGCTTGGCGTCCTTGGCCGCGGCCTCCTCGTCGCCGGCTAGGATCGAGCGGATCAGCGCGACATGATGCTCGGCGGATTCGGCCAAGCCGGTATCGGCCTTGTAGCGGAACCAGAAACGGCGGCTGTGGGTTTGCAAGGGCGCCGCCAGGCGCGCGGCGAACGGGTTGTCGGCAGCCAGCGCCAGCGCCTCGTCGAGCGCCTTGTCGGCCTGGATGAAGTAAAACACATTTTCCGAAATCACCGCCTTTTGCATGGCAAGGGCAGCGTCATGGAACAGGTCGGCGGCCTCGCGGGTGACGAAGCGAGCGGCCGAGCGGGCAAGCACCACCTCGACGCCACGGCGGGCGTCGAGGACACGCAGCCAGTCGCCGGGGTGCAGCGGGGCAATGGCAATGCCGGCGCGCGGCCGGACCTCGAGCAGCCCCTCCCAAGCCAGCCGCTGGATCGCTTCGCGAACCGGGGTGCGGCCGAGGCCGAGCCTGTCGATCAGCGCCCCCTCGGTGATGAAGCTCGCCGGCGCCAGCTCGAGAGTTACGATCATGTGCTCGAGCCTGCGGTAGGCCTTCGCAGTTGCCGGCTCGGAGCCCGGCCTGTCATATACCAATGCGGCTTCTCCTGATATATTGTTGATATATCATATCAGATTCAACGTTGACAGTCGGCTTCTTAAGAAATATACGACTGATATATCAGATGGAGCGATCGATATGTGGGCCGGAGTCTTCCCCGCCGTTACGACCAAATTCACCGAGGACGACGGCCTCGACCATGCCGAGATGGAGCGCTGCTTTGCGCTGCAGATGGAGGCCGGCTGTGACGGCATCATCGTCTGCGGGTCGCTCGGCGAAGGCCCGATGCTGTCGCATGACGAGAAGATCGCGGTGCTGAAGACCGCCCAGAAGATCGCCGGCAAAAAACCGGTGCTGTTGACGGTCAACGAGGCCGGTACACGCGAGGCGGCGGCGATCGCACGCCGCGCCGCCAAGGAAGGCGCCAACGGTTTGATGGTGGTGCCGAGCCCGATCTACCATACCAATGCCGAGGAGACGGTCGCGGCACTCAGCGCCGTCGCCGCGGCCGGCGACCTGCCGGTGATGATCTACTCCAACCGGCTTGCCTATCGCGTCGACGTCACCGTCGACCAGATGGAGGAGTTGGCCAAGGACCAGCGCTTCGTCGCCATAAAAGAGTCCTCGGACGACATCCGCCGCTCGACCGAGATTATCAACCGCCTCGGCGACCGCTACGACCTGTTCACTGGCGTCGACAATCTCGCCTTTGAGGCGCTGTCGGTCGGCGCCATCGGCTGGGTGGCGGGCTTGGTCACCGCGTTCCCGCGCGAGACCGTCGCCATCTACCAGCTGATGAGACAGGGCCGCCGCGAGGAGGCGTTGAAGATCTACCGCTGGTTCCGGCCGCTGCTCGACCTCGACGTCTCGACCTATCTGGTGCAGAACATCAAGCTCGCCGAAGTTTTGGCGATCAACACCAACGACCGCGTGCGCATGCCGCGCCAGCCATTGTCGGGCGAGCGGCGCAAGGCAGTCGAAAAGGTCGTCAGGGATGCGCTGGCCGTGCGGCCGCAACTGCCGGCATTCTGATCCAGTGCCTTCGAGGGTGTTTGCAGATGTGCAGCGCGGCGCATGCCAATGAATGACAATGCTACGCTCGATGTCGCCATCATTGGTGGCGGCATTATCGGCATCTGCGCTGCCGCATTTCTGGCCGAGGCGGGGCGAAACGTCACGATCTTCGATCGGACGGGGATCTGCGAGGAGACCAGTTCCGGCAATGCCGCCGCCTTTGCCTTCTCCGACGTGCTGCCGCTCGCCCACAAGGGCATGATCAGGCAGCTGCCGAAATGGCTCGCCGACCCGCTCGGCCCGCTCAGCATCCCACCAGCCTATCTGCTGAAGCTGCTGCCCTGGCTGGTCCGCTTCTGGCGCGCCGGCCGAAGCGACCGCTATGAAGCCGGCCTTGCCGCACAGGCCGGGATGATGAAGCTCGCCGAGGCGGAATGGATGGGTTTGCTCGACCGTTCCGGCACACGGCCGATGCTGCACGAGGACGGCTCGCTCGAACTCTACGAAAGCGAAGCCGAGTTCAAGGCCTCACTGCCCGGCTGGGCGGCAAGGCAGCGCTTCGGCATCGGCTTCAGCCATGTCGAGGGGAGCGCTCTCGCCGCCTTGCAGCCCGGTCTGTCGCCGCGCTTCGTCAAGGGAACTTTCGTTCCGGGGTGGAAAACCGTCGCCGACCCCAAGCGGCTTGGAAAGGCGTTATGGGCCTATGCCGAGAGGTTGGGCGCCGGGTTCGAAAGGGCCCGGATCGAGCGTGTCGAGGCAGGACAGGACGGCGCGATCCTGACCATGGCCGACGGCACGAGGCGACGGGCGAAGCATCTCGTCATCGCTGCCGGGGCCTGGTCGCACCTGTTGGCGAGACATCTCGGCGACAGAATCCCGCTGGAGACCGAGCGTGGCTACAACACGACGCTGCCGAAGACTGCCTTCGACGTAAGGCGGCAATTGATCTTTTCCGGGCATGGCTTCGTCATCACGCCGCTCGAGACGGGCCTGCGCGTCGGTGGTGCGGTCGAACTCGGCGGCCTTGAGAGGCCGCCCAATTATGCGCGCTCGAAAGCGCTGCTCGAAAAGGCCCAGAAATTCCTGCCGGGACTGGATCCGGCCAATGGGCGCGAATGGATAGGGTTCCGGCCGTCGCTGCCGGATTCGCTGCCGGTGATCGGGCAATCGCAAAAAACGCCGTCGGTGGTGTACGGTTTCGGCCATGGTCACCTCGGCCTGACCCAGGCCGCGGCGACCGGACGCTTGATCCGCGAGCTCGTTCTCGGGCAGAGTCCATCGCTTGATCTCGGTCCGTTCAGCCCGCAACGATTTTGAGATCGAAGACATTCAGTTGGGAGCCGGCATGGCCAAGCATTCCTTCTTCTGCATAGACGGCCACACCTGCGGCAATCCGGTGCGGCTGGTTGCCGGCGGCGGACCGTTGCTCAACGGCTCGACGATGATGGAGCGGCGAGCGCATTTCCTGGCCGAATACGACTGGATCCGCACCGGCCTGATGTTCGAGCCGCGCGGCCATGACGTGATGTCCGGCTCGATCCTCTATCCACCGACGCGCGAGGATTGCGACATCGCCATCCTGTTCATCGAAACCTCGGGCTGCCTGCCGATGTGCGGCCACGGCACCATCGGCACGGTGACCTTTGCCGTCGAAAATGGATTGATCAAGCCGAAGACGCCGGGCGTGCTCAGGCTGGATACGCCGGCGGGCGTGGTCGTCGCCGAGTACAGCCAAGTCGGCGATTATGTCGAGGAGGTGCGCATCACCAATGTGCCTTCCTTCCTCTATGCCGAGGGACTGACGGTCGAATGCCCCGGGCTCGGCGAGGTCAGCGTCGATGTCGCCTACGGCGGCAATTTCTACGCCATCGTCGAACCGCAAAAGAACTATCGCGACATGGCCGACCATTCGGCCGGCGAGCTGATCGCCTGGAGCCCGGTGGTGCGGCAGCGGCTCAACGAGAAATATTCCTTCGTCCACCCGGAGAATCCCGGCATCGACAAGCTGTCGCACATATTGTGGACCGGCGCGCCGGCCAACCCGCAAGCCGATGCCCGCAACGCCGTCTTCTACGGCGACAAGGCAATCGACCGCTCGCCCTGCGGCACCGGCACCTCGGCGCGGATGGCGCAGCTTCACGCCAAGGGCAAGCTTGGGGTCGGCGACGACTTCGTCCATGAATCGATCATCGGGTCGCTGTTCAAGGGCAGGGTGGAGAAAGAGGTCACCGTCGCCGGCAAGCCGGCAATCATTCCGTCGATCGGCGGGTGGGCGCGGATGACTGGATTGAACACGATCTTCATCGACGACCGCGACCCGTTTGCACACGGCTTCGTCGTCAAATAGAGAAAACGCTGACGTTAGGGAAAGACAGAGAGCGCAAACGGATTGCCTTTGACGGCGCAACGATCCCGCCCATCAACTTATTTTGACGGCGATTTCTTCGACATGGGGCGCATAGAGCGATTGAATCGTCAAAGACATTGCGTTAGGCCAATGGTAGGGTCCGCGATGGTCCAGGGGGCGGACGGGAACAAAACGGGCAATCGGACGGCGTGCGGCGAAAACACGCGTAATGATCGAAAAATCACGTTGCAATCCGGGCTCGAAACTTTACGACTAGGGAAAATACGAAAAGGAATGCGTCTGCATGGGCGACATTCCAGGGGAGCCACGACAGCATGCAGTATTTTGTCCAGCAGCTTATCAACGGGCTGACGCTGGGATCGATCTATGGGCTGATAGCGATCGGCTATACGATGGTCTACGGCATCATCGGCATGATCAATTTCGCCCATGGCGACATTTTCATGATCGGCGCTTTCACCGCACTCATCGTTTTCCTTATCCTCGGTGCGTTGTTCTATTCGCTGCCGATCGTCGTTGCGCTGCTGATCATGATGATCGTCGCGATGCTGCTGACCAGCCTGTATAATTGGACGATCGAGAAGGTGGCCTACCGGCCTTTGCGTGGTTCATTCCGGCTGGCGCCGCTGATCACTGCGATCGGCATGTCGATTGCGCTGTCCAATTTCGTCCAGGTGACGCAAGGGCCGCGCAACAAGCCGGTCCCGCCAATGGTGTCCACGGTCTACAACATCGAAGGCATCAGCGTCTCGCTGAAGCAGATCATCATCGTCCTGGTCACCATAGTCCTGCTCGCGGTGTTCTGGTACCTGGTCAACAAGACCTCGCTCGGCCGGGCGCAGCGCGCCTGCGAGCAGGATCGCAAGATGGCCGCACTGCTCGGCGTCGACGTCGATCGCACCATCTCGATCACCTTCATCATGGGCGCCGCCCTCGCCGCCGTCGCCGGCACGTTGTTCCTGATGTATTACGGCGTGGTGGTGTTTTCCGACGGTTTTACGCCGGGTGTGAAGGCGTTTACTGCCGCGGTGCTCGGCGGTATCGGCTCACTGCCCGGCGCCGTGCTCGGCGGCCTGATGATTGGCTTCATCGAAAGCATGTGGTCGGCTTATTTCTCGATCGACTACAAGGACGTCGCCGCCTTCTCCATCCTGGCGATCGTGCTGATCTTCCTGCCTTCCGGCATTCTCGGCCGGCCAGAAGTCGAAAAGGTCTGAGATCATGGCGGTTACCGTGTCTCCGGAAAGCACCGTCGTCGCCACCCCGGTCCAGCGCGCTTTTCGCGAAGCGCTCTATGCCGGCGCCATCTCGCTTGGCCTGTTCGTGCTGTTCATCGGCCTGAAGACCGACCAGAACATCTCCAACGAACTGATCCTGGTGCAGCGCTGGGGCTTGCTCGCCGGCGTCGTGATCGCCACCATGGCCGGACGCTTCCTTTATGTCGCCTATGGCCAGCCCTTCCTGGCGAACCAGAAGATCGTCGACGTCGCTACCGGCCTGCTGCCGGTCAGCCTGGCTTCGCGATTCTTCCGCCTTCCCGCGTTCATCGTGGCGCTCGCCGTCGCCGTTATTCTGCTCGCGCTCAGGGGCTTCCTGACCGAGGCTTTAGGGCCGGAACTTTCCGATTTTGTGCGGTTCCTGCGGGCACTTGCAATCATCTATGCGCTAGCCTGGCTGATATATCGGTTCCGGGCCTTCATTCATTCTCATTTCTCGGCATTGGGCATAACCGCACTGGCGCTCTACCCGATTATCGTGGTGTTGGTGCTGGCGCTATATGCCGGGTCCATGGCGGCCGGTTTCCAGGGTTCGCTGAAGTATGTCGACAATTTCGGCATCCAGATCCTGATCTACGTGATGCTGGCCTGGGGGTTGAATATCGTTATTGGCTTGGCCGGCCTGCTGGACCTAGGCTATGTCGCCTTCTACGCCGTCGGTGCCTATGCCTATGCGTTGCTCGGCACGCATTACGGCCTTTCCTTCTGGATCCTACTGCCCGCCGCCGGCCTGATGGCTGCATTCTGGGGCGTGATGCTGGGCTTCCCTGTGTTGCGCCTGCGCGGTGACTATCTGGCGATCGTGACGCTCGCTTTCGGCGAGATCATAAGGCTGGTGATTATCAACTGGCGCGAAGTGACCAACGGCTCGGCCGGGATTTCCGGCATCCCGAAGGTCTCGTTCTTCGGCCTGATGTCGTTCAACGTCTCCGACCCGAACTACATCTCCAAGGTGCTTGGCATCGCGCAGTCCGGTGCCTACTACAAGATCTTCCTCTACTACCTGATCCTTGGACTCTGCCTGCTGACCGCTTTCGTCACGGTGAGGCTCAGGCGCCTGCCGGTCGGCCGCGCCTGGGAAGCGCTGCGCGAGGACGAGATCGCCTGCCGCTCGCTCGGCATCAACACCACCACCACCAAGCTCACGGCCTTTGCCACGGGCGCGATGTTCGGCGGCTTTGCCGGCTCGTTCTTCGCCGCGCGGCAAGGCTTCGTCAGCCCGGAATCCTTCGTCTTCCTGGAATCGGCGATCATCCTTGCCATCGTCGTGCTTGGCGGCATGGGCTCGCTGGTCGGTATTGCCGTCGCCGCCATGGTGATGATCGGCGGCACCGAAATCCTGCGCGAACTGGATTTCCTCAAGACCGGCCTGAGTTGGGGCAACATCAAGGTCATACCCGGGTTCGGCCCCGACTTCACGCCGGAGCTTTATCGCATGCTGTTGTTCGGCATGGCCATGGTCATCGTCATGCTGTGGAAGCCGCGTGGCTTCGTCGGCAGCCGCGAGCCGACAGCCTTCCTCAAGGTGCGCAGGGCGGTGTCCGGGTCCTTCACCAAGGAGGGACACGGCTGATGAACGCGAGCCCCTCCGTGAACGATGCCATCCTGCAGGTCGAGCATCTGTCGATGAAGTTCGGCGGTCTCATCGCCATCGGCGATTTGTCATTCCAGGCCAAACGTGGCGAGATCACCGCGCTGATCGGCCCCAACGGCGCCGGCAAGACCACCGTGTTCAATTGCATCACCGGTTTCTACAAGCCGTCGGAAGGCATGATCACGCTCAACCGGCGCGACGGCTCGACCTTCCTGCTCGAACGCCTGCCGAACCATGAGATCCCGGCGCGGGCCAAGGTGGCGCGCACCTTCCAGAACATCCGCCTGTTCTCGGGCATGACGCTGCTGGAGAACCTGCTGGTGGCCCAGCACAACAAGCTGATGAAGGCGTCCGGCTATACCATTCTCGGCCTGTTCGGCTATAGCGGATACAGACAGGCTTCGGCGGAATCGGTTGAACTCGCCGAGCACTGGCTGGAGAAGGCCGATCTCGTCGACCGCGCCGACGATCCTGCCGGCGATCTGCCATATGGCGCGCAGCGACGGCTCGAAATTGCTCGCGCCATGTGCACCGGCCCTGAGCTTTTGTGCCTCGACGAGCCGGCCGCCGGCCTTAATCCGAAGGAATCGGCGGCGCTCAATGCGCTGCTGATGGACATCAAGGACAACACCGGCACCTCGATCCTTTTGATCGAGCACGACATGGCGGTGGTCATGCAGATTTCAGACCATGTCGTCGTCCTCGAATACGGGCGCAAGATCTCCGACGGCAACCCGCAATCGGTGCGAACCGACCCGCGCGTCATCGCCGCCTATCTCGGCGTCGAAGACGAGGACGTCGAGACGGTACTGACCGAAGTCGGCGACGAGGACGTCATCGAGCAACTGGATACGGGTCCGGATGCCGCGCATGGACCGGGCACATCGTCTTCCTATCTCGCCGGACCGGTGGCCGATACGGTCGGCCATAGCGAGGGCGAACGCGTCACAGTGTCAAAGGGCGCTTCGAAGGCCGGGCAGATCGATGCAAGGTCGAGCGCTGCTGCTGCAAAGTCCGGATCGCCGGCCAAAGCCAAATCGGCCGCGAAATCTTCCACGGCAAAGCCGGGCAAGGCTCCGGCGAAGTCGAAAACTCTCGGCACCTCTAATCGGCGTGGGGGGCGGAAATAATGGCCGGCACAACGCTGCTCGATATCAAGGGCGTCCAGACCTACTACGGCAACATCAGGGCGCTGAACGGCGTCGACGTCACCGTCAAACAGGGCGAGATCGTGGCGCTGATCGGCGCCAACGGCGCCGGCAAATCGACACTGATGATGACCATCTTCGGTGCTCCGCGCGCTCGTGCCGGCACTATCACCTTCGCCGGCACCGATATCACCCAGATGCCAACCCACGAGATCGCGCGCATGCGTATCGCGCAGTCGCCAGAGGGCCGGCGCATCTTTCCGCGCATGACGGTGATGGAAAACCTGCAGATGGGCGCCAGCCTCGACGGTCTCAAGCATTACGACGAGGATGTCGAAAGGGTCTTTACGCTGTTCCCGCGGCTCAAGGAACGCGTCAGCCAACGTGGCGGCACGCTTTCGGGCGGCGAGCAGCAGATGCTGTCGATCGGCCGCGCGCTGATGGCAAGGCCGAAGCTGCTCTTGCTGGATGAGCCGTCGCTAGGCCTAGCGCCGCTGATCGTCAAGCAGATATTCGACGCCATTCGCGAGCTGAACCGCACGCAGGGACTGACCGTGTTCCTGGTCGAGCAGAACGCCTTCGGCGCACTGAAGCTCGCCACGCGCGGCTATGTCATGGTCAACGGCAATGTGACGATGAGCGGCACCGGCAAGGAACTGCTCGCCAATCCGGAAGTGCGCGCCGCCTATCTCGAGGGCGGCCATCACTGAGTTTCAGGAGTCTTCATCATGCAGGGCATTCTTTATGAGGAACCCTCGATTTGGCAGTTCTTTTTCGTCACCTGCCTGCTCGGCGGCTGGGCGGCCTGGATGACGGGCAAGGCGTGTGCCCAAACATGGCGCAGCTTCGTCCAGCTATTCGCCTATATGCTGGGGCTCGGCATCGGCGTAAGATTCATCCATCATGCGCTGTTCGGCGGAACGATGTTTTCGCTGCATTACTACGTGGTCGATACCATCGTGCTGATGATATTGGGCTTCATTGGCTACCAATACACGCGCACGAACCAGATGGTAACGCAGTATAATTGGCTTTACGAAAGAGCCTCTCTTTTGAGCTGGAAACCGAAAGGTTGACATTTATCATTAACGGCGTTTCAGGGATGAATCGGCGTGACAAGTGCCTGAAAATCGGCAAAGTACTCTTTCTGCGAGCAAGGGTGGGCATCGCATGAAAGCAACATCCACGCCCACTCGGTAAATGGGAGCGTTTCAATGAAAAAGTCACTTTTGTCCGCCGTCGCCCTGACCGCGCTTGTCGCGTTCAGCGGCAACGCGTGGGCTGACATCCTGATCGGCGTTGCCGGTCCGATCACCGGTCCGAACGCAGCGTTCGGTGCCCAGCTTCAGAAGGGTGCCGAACAGGCGGTCGCCGATATCAATGCGGCGGGCGGCGTTCTTGGCCAGCAGCTCAAGCTTGAAGTCGGCGACGACGTCTCCGATCCCAAGCAAGGCATCTCGGTCGCCAACAAGTTCGTCGCCGACGGCGTCAAGTACGTCGATGGCCACTTCAACTCCGGCGTCTCGATCCCGGCGTCGGAAGTCTACGCCGAGAACGGTATCCTTGAGATCACGCCGGCCGCGACCAATCCGAAGTTCACCGAACGTGGCATGTGGAACACCTTCCGCACCTGCGGACGCGACGATCAGCAGGGCAAGGTCGCTGGCGACTATCTCGCCGCGAACTTCAAGGATGCCAAGATCGCTGTCATCCATGACAAGACGCCTTATGGCCAGGGCCTCGCCGACGAAACGAAGAAGGCGCTCGCAGCCAACGGCGTGACTGAGGCCATGTATGAAGGCATCAATGTCGGCGACAAGGATTTCTCGGCCCTCATCGCCAAGATGAAGGATGCGGGCGTCTCGGTCGTCTACTATGGCGGCCTGCACACCGAAGCCGGCCTGATCATACGCCAGCTCGCCGACCAGGGCCTCAAGGCAACCTTCATGTCCGGCGACGGCATCGTGTCGAACGAATTGGCCTCCATCGCCGGCGACGCCGTCGAGGGCACGCTGATGACGTTCGCTCCGGATCCGCGCAAGAATCCGAACGCCAAGGAACTCGTCGAGAAGTTCCGTGCGGCCGGCTTCGAGCCTGAGGCCTATACCCTCTACTCCTACGCAGCGATGGAAATCATCGCGGCCGCCATCACCAAGACCGGCTCAGCCGATGACGCTCAGAAGGTAGCCGAGACCATCAAGTCGGCCGGCCCCTGGAAGACTGCGATCGGCGAGATCGGCTACGATGCAAAGGGCGATATCACCCGTCCGGACTACGTCATGTACACCTGGAAGAAGGGTGACGACGGCAAGTACACCTATGTCGAGAACGAACCCGGCAAATAACCGGACGTTGCTGTATGAGAATGCCCGGCGCCTCGCGCCGGGCATTTTTCATGGGGGTTTCCCAAATGCCTGGATCCGGACTGCCCCAGGCGTTGTCCGGGTCGACACTAGATCATACTAAATCGGTTTAATCCCTCTTTTCGATTTTGTTTGCACTGCAGCATTTTCGCGCTAATCATGTCCGGCAGTTCCCTTCCCCGCGTCCGGAGCCCTGTCCTTGGCAATCTCGAAGATCCTTGTCGCCAACCGCTCCGAAATAGCCATCCGCGTCTTCCGCGCGGCCAATGAGCTCGGCCTTAAAACCGTGGCGATCTGGGCAGAGGAGGACAAATACTCCCTGCATCGCTTCAAGGCCGACGAAAGTTACCAGGTCGGGCGCGGGCCGCATCTGGCCAGGGATATGGGGCCGATCGAAAGCTATCTGTCGATCGAGGAGGTTATCCGCGTCGCCAGGCTTTCGGGCGCCGACGCCATCCATCCGGGTTACGGGCTGCTGTCGGAGAGCCCGGAATTCGCCGAGGCCTGCGCCAGGGCCGGCATCATCTTCATCGGGCCAAACCCCGATACGATGCGCAGGCTGGGCAACAAGGTCGCCGCGCGCAATCTCGCGATCGAAGTCGGCGTGCCGGTAATTCCCGCTACCGATCCCTTGCCGGACGACATGGCGGCGGTAAGGGAACTCGCCAGGACGATCGGCTACCCGGTGATGCTCAAGGCATCCTGGGGCGGCGGCGGCCGCGGCATGCGCGCCATCCGCTCCGAGGCCGATCTCGCCCGCGAGGTCATGGAGGGCAAGCGTGAGGCGAAGGCGGCTTTCGGCAAGGACGAGGTCTATCTCGAGAAGCTGATCGAGCGCGCCCGCCATGTCGAGGTGCAGGTGCTGGGCGACCGCCAAGGCAACGCCGTGCACCTGTTCGAGCGCGACTGTTCGATCCAGCGCCGCAACCAGAAGGTCGTCGAGCGGGCGCCGGCGCCGTATCTGGAAATGTCACAACGCGAAGAGCTTTGCGGCTACGCGCTGAGAATTGCGCGCCAAACCAGCTATATCGGCGCCGGCACGGTCGAGTTCCTGCAGGATGCCGACACCGGAAAATTCTATTTCATCGAGGTCAATCCGCGCATCCAGGTCGAGCACACCGTCACCGAACAGGTGACCGGCATCGACATCGTCAAGGCGCAGATCCATATCCTCGACGGCTTTGCCATCGGCACGGCGGAATCGGGCGTGCCGGCGCAAAAGGACATCAGGCTCAACGGTCACGCCCTGCAGTGCCGCATCACCACGGAAGATCCCGAACATAATTTCATCCCCGATTATGGCCGCATCACCGCCTATCGCGGTGCCACCGGCTTCGGCATCCGCCTTGATGGGGGCACCGCCTATTCGGGCGCGGTGATCACCCGCTTCTACGATCCGCTGCTGGAAAAGGTGACGGCGTGGGCGCCGACGCCGGCCGAGACCATTGCCCGCATGAACCGGGCGCTGCGCGAATTCCGTATCCGCGGCGTGGCGACCAATCTCACCTTCCTCGAGGCGATCATCAATCACCCGAGCTTCGCCGACAATTCCTATACCACCAAGTTCATCGACACGACGCCGGAACTGTTCGCCAGTGTGAAGCGGCAGGACCGCGCGACCAAGCTGCTCAACTATCTTGCCGATGTTTCGGTCAATGGCCATCCCGAGACGCGCGGCCGGCCGCAGCCAAAGGCCGATGCGGCGCCGCCGGTGGTGCCATATCTCAACGGCAATGTGCCTCAAGGCAGCAAGCAGAAGTTCGACGTGCTCGGGCCGGAGAAATTCGCCGCGTGGATGCGCGAGCAAAAAGAGGTGCTGGTCACCGACACGACAATGCGCGACGGGCATCAATCCTTGCTCGCGACGCGTGTGCGCACCTATGACATCGCCGGAATTGCCGGCACCTATGCGCGTGCTCTGCCGCAGCTTTTGTCGCTCGAATGCTGGGGCGGCGCCACATTCGACGTCGCCATGCGCTTTCTCACCGAGGACCCATGGGAGCGGCTGAGCAAAGTGCGCGAGGCAGCACCCAACCTTCTGCTGCAGATGCTTCTGCGCGGCGCCAATGGCGTTGGCTATACCAACTATCCCGATAACGTCGTCCAGCATTTCGTCCGCCAGGCCGCTGCCGGCGGCATTGACCTGTTCCGCGTCTTCGACTGCCTGAACTGGGTCGAGAACATGCGTGTGGCCATGGATGCGGTCGGTGCCGAGGGCAGACTGATCGAAGCGGCGATCTGCTATACCGGTGACATACTCGATCCGGCGCGGGCCAAATACGATCTGAAATATTATGTCGGCCTGGCCAGGGAATTGCAGTCGGCAGGCGCCCATATCATCGCCGTCAAGGATATGGCCGGGCTTTTGAAACCGGCGGCGGCCCGCGTGCTGTTCAAGGCGCTGCGCGAGGCGACGGACCTGCCGATCCACTTCCACACCCACGACACATCCGGCCTGTCGGCGGCAACCGTGCTGGCGGCGGTGGAGAGCGGCGTCGACGCCATCGACGCGGCGATGGATTCGCTATCGGGCAACACCTCGCAGCCGTGCCTGGGTTCGATCGTCGAGGCGCTGAAAGGCACCGAGCGCGACCCGGGTCTCGACCCGCAATGGATCAGGCACATCTCGTTCTACTGGGAGGCGGTGCGCAACCAATATGCAGCCTTCGAAAGCGACCTGAAGGGGCCGGCATCGGAGGTCTATCTGCACGAAATGCCGGGCGGTCAGTTCACCAACCTCAAGGAACAGGCGCGCTCGCTCGGGCTGGAGACACGCTGGCACGAGGTGGCGCAGACCTATCACGACGTCAATCTGATGTTCGGCGACATCGTCAAGGTGACGCCGTCGTCCAAGGTCGTCGGCGACATGGCGCTGATGATGGTCAGCCAGGACCTGACCGTCGCCGATGTCGAGAATCCGGCGCGGGACATCGCCTTCCCGGATTCGGTGGTGTCGATGTTGCGCGGCGATCTCGGCCAGTCGCCGGGCGGCTGGCCAAAGCCATTGCAGAAGAAGGTGCTGAAGGGCGAAAAGCCGATCACGGTGCGGCCGGGTTCGCTGCTCAAACCGGCGGACCTCAAGGCCAGTCGCACGGAGGTCGAGGAAAAACTCGAGCGCAAGCTCAGTGAGTTCGAGTTCGCGTCGTGGCTGATGTATCCGAAGGTGTTTTCCGATTTTGCCGCCGCGCAGGAGACCTACGGTCCGGTCAGCGTGCTGCCAACGCCGACCTATTTCTACGGCATGAAGCCGGAAGACGAGATTTTCGTCGATATCGAAAAAGGCAAGACGCTGGTGGTGCGCTGCCTTGCCATGGGCGATGTCGACGAAAAGGGCATGGTCACCGTGTTCTTCGAGCTCAACGGGCAGCCGCGCCGGGTGAAGGTGCCGGACCGGGCGCATGGCGCCTCTGCTGCCAAGGTACGACGCAAGGCGGAGCCGGGCAATGAGGCGCATGTCGGCGCGCCGATGCCGGGCGTCGTCTCGGCGCTTGCGGTCGCTGCCGGCCAGGCGGTAAAGGCCGGTGACGTGCTGCTGTCGATCGAAGCGATGAAAATGGAAACGGCGTTGCATGCCGAACGCGACGGCACCATTGCCGAGGTGCTGGTCAAGGCCGGCGACCAGATCGATGCCAAGGATCTGCTGATCGCATTCGGGTAAGGTGGGCTGATATTCAGGTGATGCCGGCCTGCAAACGCCGGCTTCCTGCGCTACCGGTGCTCACGTACTCAGGTACGCTCCGCTCCGGTTCTCGGCAGCCATCGTTTTCGGCTCGGCCTGACCTGAATCTCAACACACCTTAAGGCGTGCCCAACCCCTTCATGCCGCATCGATAGCACCTTGACCCGCCGCGCCCGGTCGGGCATCGAACCGCTGCAATTCGCCGCTCGGGTTACCCCGAGTCGCGGCGAGAAACGACGCGGAGAGAAGAATATGGCCGACGACATCACCGAGACCAGCCAGACTGTTGCCGCCGGCCAGCTGCGCGCCTTCATCGAACGCATCGAGCGGCTCGAGGAAGAGAAGAAGACGATTGCCGACGACATCAAGGAAGTGTTTGCAGAGGCCAAGGGCACCGGCTTCGACACCAAGGCGATGCGGTCGATCATCCGGCTGCGCAAGAAAGACCAGGCCGAGCGGCAGGAAGAGGAATCCATTCTCGACCTCTACAAGGCCGCGCTTGGAATGGTGTAGAGACTGTCTGGAAATTCTACTCCGGCGGCAATCCGATGGTGTTTTCTGCGCTTCCAGCGCTCACGGACCTAAAGTCCGCCGCGCTCCGGTTTTCGAAACCACCGCCATATGACTCGCCAGAGCGAATTTCGAAACAACCTCGGCCTGATGCTGGAGCGAGCATCGAACCATGAGCGAATTCGATTTTGGCGCCCGCCGCGCCTCTGAATTCCGCCAACGCAGCTTCTGGACGCTGTTCGCGGAACGGCATCCGGATGAAAGGGCTCTGCTGGCGAGGCGCGGACCGTGGTTCTGGCAGCGTGGGCTGCCCGACTTCGCATTGGTCATTTCCATGTATGTCGCGCCTGCGCACAATCATGTCGGCGTCTTCTTCGGCCGCAACGAGAAGCTCGGTGCCACGCAAGCCTGGTCACGGTTGAAGCCGTTCCAGCCGGCCATCGAAGACAGGCTGAAGCTCAGGCCAGAACAAAGTTGCGACGGCCTCGGCATCAATTCGATGTGGCGGGTGAATTGTTTTGCCGAAGACAATTGGCCGGCGATGACCGACTGGCTGGTGACGGAAGCCTCACGTTTCGAGCGCGCGATTGCCGAAGTTCTGGGTCAGGAATAAAGCAGAATTTCCAGACGCAATCCTTAGAATCGCTCTGGTGAGCAGAGCAAGGGAGCCGGTCGATCGATGACGATCATGTCGCGCGTTGCCGCCTTCTTCCGCTCACGCTGGCTGGGCGGCGTGCCGCTCGATCGGCTGTTCTGGCGCGATATGGTCGTTGTCGGCACAGCGATCAACGTCGCGTTGTCGGTGGCGGCGCTCATTCTGCTTGGGCTGAAGCTGCCGCTTGCGCTAGTCCTGGCGGTGCATTTCGCGCCGGTGCCCTATAATATCTTCCTGACCTTTGCCGTTTGGCGAACTGCCGGAAAATCGAGTGGCGCCAAGG
Organism: Mesorhizobium sp. M0208; assembly: GCF_040322015.1. NCBI lineage: Bacteria > Pseudomonadati > Pseudomonadota > Alphaproteobacteria > Hyphomicrobiales > Phyllobacteriaceae > Mesorhizobium > Mesorhizobium sp. M0208. The sequence goes on from NZ_JAMYSP010000003.1 coordinate 100,453, forward strand.
CCTCGCTGATGACGCTTGGCGCCACGTTGTGGCTGATCCTGGTGGTTGTGGCCTGACGGTCAGGCGGCCGGCTCGAATTTGAGCGCCACGCCGTTGATGCAATAGCGCAGGCCGGTCGGCGGCGGGCCGTCGTCGAAGACATGGCCGAGATGGCTGCCGCAGCGGGCGCAATGGCACTCGGTACGGACCATGCCGTAGCTGCGGTCGACGGTGGTCTCGACCGAGCCCGGCACGGGATCGTTGAAGCTCGGCCAGCCGGTGCCGCTCTCGAATTTCAGCTTGGATTCAAACAAGCGCTGGTCGCAGCCGACGCAGGAGAAGGTGCCGGCGCGCTTCTCGTGCAGCAGGGCGCAGCTTCCCGGCCGTTCGGTGCCGTGGTTGCGCATCACCGCATATTGCTCGGGCGTCAGCCGGGCGCGCCATTCGGCATCGGTGCGGGTAACGGGGTAGGTGTGGCTGTCCATTTTTTCCTCTTAGCTTATGTCGCTATTTGGGTTGCCTTCCCAACTTCGCCTGAAATAGGCATTTGTTACGGCGTTTGCTCGTATTTCCTATCCTGCTGCGACGAATTCCTCAGGCGATGGCCGCGAGATAGCGCCCAACCGATGCTGAAAATGCCGCCTTTGCGTCTCCGATGACATTCTGGTTCCACCATGCGCCGTAGATATGGTCGAACGTGAAAGGCTCCAGCGCGGCCTTGATGCCGAGCACTTTCGTCGCGTTGAGCGGGATATAGTTCGGGTAGCTGTACATGAAGCTGACATGACGGCGCGTAGGCGTCACCTGCAGGATGTCGCCGGCCAGCATGGCATTGCCGCCGTCGCGCTTCCAGTGCAGCACCTGGCCACCGGCAAAGTGGCCGCCGCAGCGGATGAGCGTCAGCGACGGGTTTATGGCGCGCGTTTCGCCTTCCCAGCTGATGATCGCCGGATGCGGCCGCATGATCCACTGACGATCATCGGCATGCAGATAAATCGGCACGCCGCCAAACGCCTCGCTCCACTCGACCATTGCCGAATAATAATGGCAATGCGAAATGGCGATGGCGGCCAGGCCGCCCCGGCGGTTGATCTCGGCCACCGCCTCGTCGCTGACCATCGAGATGCAGTCCCACAGCATGTTGCCGTGCGGCGTTTGCGCCAGCAACGCCCGCTGGCCGATGGCGAAGCGCGGCTCTATGCCGAAGGCGAGCACGCCGGCGTCGTCCCTCACCACGACCCGATGCCCGGCCGCGAGCTCTTCCGGCGTGGTCCAGGCCTGGCCCTCCCAGCGCACATACTGCCGCTCGTCTTCGCAGATCGGGCAATGTTGCGGCGGCGTCGCTGTCGCCGCGAACTGGACACCGCATTGCAGGCAAAGGAAACAGGTCGACCCTCCTGTTTTGCGCGCATCCATTCAGTGCTTCCTTGAAAGTTGCTTCGTCGCGGCTTCGAGGCCGGCGAGCGTCAGCGGAAACATGCGGCCGCCAAAGATATCGCGGATCATGGCAATGGAATGGGTATAGCTCCAGTTCTTCGCGTCTTCCGGATTGAGCCAAATGGCGTTCGGCCATTGCTGCAGCAGCCTGCCGAGCCAGACGGCACCGGCCTCCTTGTTCCAATGCTCGACCGAGCCGCCGGGATGGGCGATCTCATAGGGGCTCATCGAGGCGTCACCGACGACGATCACCTTGTAGTCGGGGCCATATTTATGGAGGAGGTCGGACGTCGGAATCACCTCGGCATGGCGGCGGCGATTATCCTTCCACACGCCTTCGTAGAGGCAGTTGTGGAAATAGAAATATTCGAGCTGGCGGAACTCGGCGCGGGCGGCCGAAAACAGCTCCTCGACACTCCTGACATGGTCGTCCATCGAGCCGCCGACATCGAAGAACATCAGCAGCTTCACGGCATTGCGACGTTCGGGTTGTGTCTTGATGTCAAGATAGCCGCGCTCGGCGGTGGCGTGGATGGTGCCGGGCAGGTCGAACTCCTCTTCGGCGCCTTCGCGCACCCAGCGGCGCAACCGCTTCAGCGCGACCTTGATGTTGCGGGTGCCGAGCTCGACGGAATCGTCGAAATTCCTGAACTCGCGCCTGTCCCAGACTTTTACCGCGCGGCGGTTGCGGCTTCCGTGCTGGCCGATGCGCACGCCTTCGGGATTGTAGCCATAGGCGCCGAAGGGCGAGGTGCTGGCGGTGCCGATCCATTTCGAACCGCCCTGATGCCGGCCCTTTTGTTCCTCCAGTCGTTTCTTCAGCGTCTCCATCAGCTTTTCGAAGCCACCCAGCGCCTCGACCAGTTTTTTCTCCTCATCGGTCAGGTGCTTTTCAGCGAGCCTCCGCAGCCATTCCTCCGGGATGTTTGCGACATCGACCGCGTTTTCGCCAGCCAGCGCCTCGACACCTCTGAAGACGTGCGAAAAGACCTGGTCGAAGCGGTCGATGTGGCGCTCGTCCTTCACCAGAGCGGCGCGGGCGAGATAGTAAAAGCCCTCGACATCATAGTCGACCAGCCCGGCTTCCAGCCCCTCCAGCAGCGACAGATATTCGCGGAGCGAGACCGGAACGCGCGCGGCTTTCAGTTCAAGGAAGAAGGGGAGGAACATGGTCCAACTTTATCTGTGTCCCTCGATCTTCTCCCGTGCGGCGCTGGCGATAAAGGCGGAACGCGTCAGACCACGCCGACCCGCTTCTTCGTCGATTGCCGCCAAAAGACCTGCGTCGAGCGACAGATTGGCCCGGACAGGCCGTCCGGAATCGATCAGCACAGGGATCATCACGGCGGATTCACCGGCAGCGCTATCGACTTCGCCCAGTCGGAGCAGATCTGCCACAGTGCGCGCGGCGGGCAAGGGCAAGTTCTTCGCCATTCGTGTCTCTGCCCATTCGCGAACGGCAGAAGTCGCATCGGCTATCGCCTCTTCGGGACTTGCGCCACCGCCGTGACATCCGGGAAGATCAGGCACCCGCACTCCCCAGACTTCATCTGCGCCGTCAAGAATTCCGACATAGTGCGTCATGATTCGTCCTTAAATCCATCCAGCAAGCCGGGCGATCGACCGCGCAACACCCCGAGATTGTTCGCGATGCCGCGGCACGATAATCATGATCTCCGGCCTTTCCGGATGCTCGTACTTCTCGTGTTTGCCGCCGCCTACGTTCACCCAGCCGTCACGTAAAAGCCTCGTGACAATCTTGCGCGTGTTGGTCTCGATCAGCGGCACTGTCGCCCCTGATCATGCGCAATATATTGCGCACAGGTGATTATTTCAATCGTTGGCTTCATCAGAGCAGATCATATTCGATAAAGCCGGTCCTGCGCGCCACGTGGTCGTAGAGCTTGCGTGCGGTGGTGTTGGTTTCGTGCGTCATCCAGTAGACGTTCTTGACGCCGATCTTGCCGGCTTCCTGCTTGACCGCTTCGATCAGGGCGGCGCCGACGCCCTTGCCGCGCACATCGGGGGCGGCGAACAGGTCCTGCAGATAACAGTTATTTATCTGCGACCAGCAGGAGCGATGGTAGAGATAGTGCGTCAGGCCGACGGCCTTGCCGTCGAGGGTGGCGATAAAACCCTTTGGCTCGAACTCGCCCGCCGTGAACAGCCCCTTCCAGGTGACGGCGTAAACCGCTTCCGGCAGCTTGGTTTCGTAGAAGGTGAGGTAGGCAGTCCACAGACGCCGCCAGTCGGCATGGTCGGATTGCGCAAGCGGGCGGACGGTGATCTCGGTCATTTCATTTCCTCTGAATTCGGCAACACGAAGCTGCCTTCACGCCTCGCTGGCGGCAACGGTCCAGCGACGGGAAAGCGCTGTCCGGCGGCTTTCGTCGGCCCCTCACCCCTGCCGTCTCGCCATGAAGGCCAGGCGCTCGAACAGATGCACGTCCTGTTCGTTCTTCAGCAAGGCGCCGTGCAGTTTCGGCAGCGCGTTCTTCGGGTCGGCGCGCAGGTCCTCGGGCGCGATGTCGTCGGCGACCAGCAGGCGGATCCAGTCGAGTGCCTCGGAGGTCGACGGCTTCTTCTTGAGGCCCGGCACGTCACGGATTTCATAGAATTGCGTGAGTGCGGCACGCACCAGGTTCTGCTTGATGCCGGGATAGTGCACGTCGACGATTTTGTGCAGCGTCTCGACGTCGGGAAAGCGGATGTAGTGGAAGAAGCAGCGGCGCAGGAAGGCGTCCGGCAGCTCTTTTTCGTTGTTGGAGGTGATGATGACGATCGGCCGGACGGTGGCACGAATGGTCTCGCCAGTCTCGTAGACGAAGAACTCCATCCGATCCAGTTCCTGCAACAGATCGTTGGGGAACTCGATATCGGCCTTGTCGATCTCGTCGATCAGAAGCACGACTTTCTTGCCGGCAGCAAAGGCGTCCCAAAGCTTGCCGCGCTTGATGTAATTGCGGATGTAGTTGAAGCGCTCGTCGCCGAGCTGGCTGTCGCGCAGCCGCGAGACGGCATCATATTCATAGAGGCCCTGCTGCGCCCGCGTGGTCGATTTGACATGCCATTCGATCAGATCGAGGCCGAGCGCCGCCGCCACCTGGCGGGCAAGTTCGGTCTTGCCGGTACCGGGCTCGCCCTTGACCAGCAACGGCCGCTCGAGCGCGATCGCCGCGTTGACCGCCACCATCAGATCCTTGTCGGCGACATAGGCTGCCGTGCCTTCAAAACGCATTTTTGCTCCCGGGTTCATCGCGCGACCCTAAGGAGGCGGCCTTCGCTGTGCAAGGCGCTGCTGGCAAAGCGGGGATCTTGCCGGCGCGACCCTCGTCGAGCGGTTCTGCGTCGATTTAAGACTCGAAACATGTCGTCTCTCTGGCGCTTGGTCTGCCGTCTGCCTATATTGGCGGAGACGGTCTGCGCTTCCCGGCAGGAGAACATTTTCCCCGGGGCCTTAATGATCCCTAGGGAGCTGTCCCTGGGAAGACCCGTGGGTTTTCTCATACGGCGCCCACCTACTTTGTAGGTTCCCGGGATCGCTCTCTCCACCGGTTGTGTGGATCGTCACCTGTCGAAAAGGCAATGTCTGGCGGATCTTGTCGTCGCGCCGCTTTGTGCGGTGCTCTCACGAACGAAAGCTCGCCCCGCTCCTCCAAAACGTCGCTCGTAAAACTCCATCCAAATCTGACCTTTTCTAACGTCGGCGCATGACATCCCCAAAAGACCTGAAAAAAACTCTCCGCAACCAAGCCCTCGGGCGCCGCGACGCGCTCGATCCTTTCTGGCGGGTGGAGGCAGCACTCGAAATGGCCGAGACGGCGCGCGACCGGATCACGGTCGAGCCGGCCCAGATCGTCTCAGGCTTCTGGCCGATGCGCTCGGAAGTCGACGTCCGGCCGCTGATGTTTGCCTTGCGCGAAAAGGGGGCAAGGCTCTGCCTGCCGGCCATCCTCAACAAGACCACCATCGTTTTTCGCGAACTGGTGCGCGGCGCGCCGATGATCGACATGGGCTTCGGCACCGTCGGGCCGCATGAGGAAGCCGAGGTGCTCGATCCCCAAATGATGCTGGTGCCGCTTGCCGCCTTCGATGCGCGCGGCCACCGCATCGGTTACGGCGCCGGCTATTATGACCGGGCGATCGCGCGGCTGGCCGACAAGGGGCAGCAGCCGCGGCTGATCGGCATTGCCTTCGACTGCCAGGAGGTGGCCCTGGTGCCGGACGAGCCGCATGACGTGATCATTCCGGAAATACTCACCGAGAGCGGGTTGCGCCGGTTCGCGCCGAAATTGTAGATAAGTTCCTGGACGCATGGTCTTTTCCGAAAGTCATGCAGCTTTTTGCTTCGCTGACCTTCGGTTCGGGATCACGCTTATATGAGACTTCTCTTCCTCGGCGACATGGTCGGCAAGACAGGACGTACGGCGGTGTGGGAACAACTGCCCGGCCTGATCTCGGATTTCAAACTCGACTTCGTCATCGTCAATGGCGAGAACGCCGCCGGCGGCTTCGGCATCACCGAGGAGATTTTTCGCGAGACGATCTCGGCCGGCGCCGATGTCGTCACCACCGGCAACCATGTCTGGGACCAGCGCGATGCGCTGATTTTCGCGCCGCGCGAAGAGCGCTTCCTGCGTCCGTCCAATTTCCCCAAGGGTACGCCGGGGCGCGGCTCAGGCGTCTACATCGCCAGGAACGGCGCGCGCGTGCTGGTCGCCAACATCATGGGCCGGGTGTTCATGCATCCCGAGCTCGACGATCCGTTCCAGGCCGGCGAGCGCGAACTTGCCGCTTGTCCACTTGGTGAGCAGGCCGATGCAATCGTCATTGATTTCCATGCCGAGGCGACCTCGGAAAAAATGTGTTTCGCCCACTTCGTCGACGGCCGTGCCAGCCTTGTTGTCGGCACTCACACGCATCAGCCGACCGGCGATCACCAGATCCTCAATGGCGGCACCGGTTATATTTCCGATGCCGGCATGTGCGGCGATTACGATTCCTCGCTCGGCATGGACAAGGAGGAGCCGCTCAACCGGTTCTTGTCCAAGGTGCCGAAAGGCCGCTTCGAGGCGTCGACCGGACCGGCGACATTGTGCGGCGTCGGCGTCGACATTTCCGACCGTAGCGGCCTGACCGAACGCATCGCGCCGTTTCGCCGCGGCCCGCGGCTGGAGGAAACGGCTCCATCCTTCTGGTCGTGACATTGATATGGACGCTTGCAGTACCCAATTGCCGGCGAAACTGCTCTAGATCGTAGAGGGGACGACCTCCATGCAGCTAGTCGAATTCCTGGCGCCGCATTTCGCCTTTGTCTCCGACCCGACGGCATGGGTCGCGCTGCTGACGCTGGTCGTGCTGGAGGTCGTGCTCGGCATCGACAATCTGATCTTCATCTCGATCCTGACCAACAAATTGCCGGTAGCGCAGCGGGCCCGCGCCCGGCGGCTCGGCATCTCCGCCGCGCTGGTGATGCGGCTGATCCTGCTGGCCACCATTTTGATCATCGTCCAACTGACGACGCCTATATTCACCGCCTTCGGCCACGGGTTTTCATGGCGCGACCTGATCCTGATCGCCGGCGGCCTGTTTCTCGTCTGGAAGGCGACCAAGGAGATCCACCACACGGTCGATCTCGATGATCACCAGGACACGATGATGGGCGAGACGCTGCAGCTTTCGCTGGCCGGCGCGATTTTCCAGATATTGCTGCTCGACCTCGTCTTCTCGATTGACTCGATCATCACCGCCGTCGGCATGACCGACGAAATCGCGATCATGTACATCGCGGTGATCGTGGCGGTGAGCGTGATGATGCTGGCGGCCGGGCCGCTGGCCGATTTCATCGCCAAGAACCCCAGCATCGTCATGCTAGCGCTGGGCTTCCTGCTGATGATCGGCATGACGCTGATCGCCGACGGCATGGGTTATCATGTGCCGAAAGGCTATATCTACGCCGCCATGGGTTTTTCGGCCCTGGTCGAAGGGCTCAACATGCTGGCGCGGCGGCGGAAGAAGGCAAAGGGCGGCGGGCACTGAGGATGACCCACCGCGGCTGACCTAATGCCCCGGCACGCCTTTCGGATGGCGGTCGCCGATCAGGCCTAGCATCACGCCTTGCTCCAGCCACGCCTTGGCGCCGGCGAGCACCAGCGCAAAACCGCCGGTCGAATCGATCGCCTGCTTGACCTGCTCATCGAGGCTGCCGGCAAAGCCGAAATTGCGGACCTCGACAAAGGTCGTGGCGCCCGGCATCTCGGTAAAGGTCCACACGACCGTGGTCGGCGGATCGCTCCATTGCATCAAGATCTTCTTGTTTTCGACGATTTCACGGACATTGACCGTCGTCGAGACGCCATACATGCGCCATTCCCAATGGATTTCCTTGCCGCTGTCCAACCTGTCGCTGCCATGGGTGAACCAGAACTTCGTCGTGATCGCCGGATCGACGAAGGCTTCGAATACGTCGGCGACCGGCCGCCTTATCAGCATGCCGGCTTCGGCGGTCGGTGTTTCGCGGATTTCCATATCGTCCTCCTTTCCACGGTGCCGCCTGTTCACCAGGCATCGGGTTCGCGCACCAGGTGAATGATGTCGGCCGGGTTGGTGATCCAGCCGCCGCGAAAGCCTTCACCCAGTGCCTCGATGGCGTCGCAGCGCACGACACCGGCCTTGGCGAGATGCTCCGCTGCGGCCGGAAAATCATCGGTGAACAGTTCCAGCCAGATCTCGGCCTGGCTCATCATCGGCGCCTCGTCGATCCACAGTCGATTGGGACCGAGTTCGAAGCCGACGGCCGGCGGTTTGGCCGTGAATGGCTTCAGGCCGATGACGTCGCGATAGAAGGCGATCGTTGCCTGGTATTGATGCGGCGGGACTTTCATCGCGATGTTGATGCCGCCGGTGATCTTCGCGGTCATTCTTACTCCATTTGCTCTCAGATGTTGTTCTCGTTGGCCGGCTCGCCCTTCATCTCGCTGCGGTAATAGCCGTCGCGCAGATTGATGCCGTATTCGACATAGGCCTTCATGCAGGCCAGCATCTGCGACCAGCCCTCGCAATTGAGGTAAGATTTCTTCAGGCCGACCGCGTCCTCGTGCCAGCCGGTTTCGGCGATGGTGACGAAGGTGCCGCCGTCGTCGAGCGGCTCGAAATTCATCTCGATGCGGGTCTTGTACGCGGGCTCGCCGTCGGCGTCGGTCGCATCCCAGCGCAGCACGATGCGGCTGTCTTTCTCCACCTTGTCGACCTCCACGGGAACCTTGCCCCACCAGATGACGGTGGCGCCCGCCAGCAGCGGTGTGCTGGCGCCGCCGATCGTGGTGAAGTAGCCGCTGAGCTTCTTCGGATTGACGACCGCATCGAAGACTTCGGCGACGGGTTTGCCGATGCGGCCAGAAACCCTGAATCCAAGAGACATATCCACAGCTCCTTCCTTGAATGCAACGGCATTATGTTATAAAAACATAACATGTCAAGCACGGCGCAGGACGACAATGTTTTCAAGGCGCTGGCGCATCCGCGCCGGCGTGCGTTGCTGGACCGGCTGAAGGATGCGCCGCAGACCACCGGCATGCTGTGCGATGCCTTCCCAGACATGGACCGCTGCACGGTCATGCTGCATCTGAAGGTGCTGGAGGAGGCCGACCTGGTCGTGGTGCGCCGCGAGGGGCGCGAACGCTGGAACCATCTCAACGCGCTGCCGATCAAGCACATCCACGACCGCTGGATCAGTCAATATGCCACGCACGCGATCAGCATCCTCGACCGGCTGAAATCCGATCTTGAGGGATGAAAGGTTGCCGAAGCCTGCCACTTTCGGGCCTTGAGACCCTTGCGTGTCCGACGCAATGGCGCGGCTGGACGAATTGAGCCGATTTATCTATAAGCCGGCCATTCCGACAGAGAGCGCCGTACGTCCGTCCGGACGCAGCAGGACGTTCTGAAGTTTTGAATTCGAGCATTTTGCAAGGCGCCGGGTGGTTCACCAGGCCGCAGATGCTCTAGCCGAGAAAACGACAGGGGTGCCATGGCTGGCCATTCACAGTTCAAGAACATCATGCATCGCAAGGGCCGCCAGGATGCGGTGCGATCGAAAATGTTTTCCAAGCTGGCGCGCGAAATCACCGTCGCCGCCAAGAGCGGCACGCCCGATCCATCGATGAACCCGCGCCTGCGCCTTGCAGTGCAGAACGCCAAGGCGGTGTCGATGCCGAAGGACAACATCCAGCGCGCCATCAACAAGGCGTCGATGGGCGATGCCGAGACCTACGAAGCCGTTCGCTACGAGGGTTACGGGCCAGGCGGCGTCGCGCTGATCGTCGAGGTGCTGACCGACAACCGCAACCGCTCGGCGTCGAATGTGCGCGCTGCCTTCACCAAAGCCGGCGGGGCGCTGGGCGAGACCGGCTCGGTTTCGTTCATGTGGGACCGCGTCGGCGAGATCTACTATCCGGCATCGGCCGGCAGCGCCGAGAAAGTGATGGACGCAGCGATCGAGGCCGGCGCCGACGATGTCCAGTCGGACGAGGAAGGCCACACGATCTATTGCGCCTTCGAGAATCTCGGCGAAGTGTCGAAGGCGCTGGAAGGCGCACTCGGCGAGGCTGAATCAGTGAAGCCGATCTGGAAGCCGCAGACCAATATCGCGGTCGACGAGGAGCGTGCACAATCGCTGATGAAGCTGGTCGCGACGCTCGAAGACGACGACGACGTGCAGAGCGTCTACGCCAATTTCGAGGTCGACGAGGAGACCTTGGCGAAGCTCAGCGCGGCATAAGTTGAAAACGCCGCGCATCGATCACGTATCTTTCTTCTAGAGCTGTCAGTTACTGATGGGGGACGGATGACTGACACTGACGAGGCTCGTTTTTCTGACGCGATGTCCTGGCCTCGCCGGGGTGGCATATGGCGCCGGCTGTTCGCTTCGATCATCGACTATCTTATCGTCCTGATACCTCTTTACGGACTTGTAGCGGGTTTGTTTCTGCTAACTGACGGCGGAGTCAAAGGCAGCTTTTGGTTGAACTGGAGACTATGTCAGGCGGCTACGTTAAACGGAGCAAGTGATCCATCATTTGCCCGTTACGATTGGCAGATATGCAGAACGTCGCTGTTCGGTTTGACGGTCGCCGAATGGGCCCTGGGAACGGCTTCGGGCTCACAGTCTGAAGGAAATCCCTCCATCTCATTTGATTTGGATTCGCAGGGCAATATCCGACCGGCAGCATTGGATCTGGGTTTCCTCGAACTGGTCGTTCTCGCGTCTTATCTCCTTGTCATGGAGTTGACCTCTGGCCAGCCAATCGGCAAGCGGTTCGCGGCGCTCATAGTGCATGACCAGGATGACAAAAATAGAATCGGACTACCCGTACGAAAGGCTGTTCGGCGGCAGGGAATGAAATTTCTCGGCGCTTTGCCCATAATGTTCATGGGAGGGTGGTACACTGTTCAGGCTTGGGGCAGCGCTCCTGGGGTCGCGCAGGACTTCTCCCGGCTGGAGATTGTCGGTGCATACGCCGCGTTGGTCTTGGTTATGGTCTGGCCGATCTGGATCGCAATATCCATAGCTCTTGGCAACGACCCGATACACGATCGATTTGCCGTAACCACAGTTCGCGCAGATGAGACCGAGACATGAACGTGTCAGACAGAGCCCGCGTCCGCATCACCTATTGCACCCAGTGCCTGTGGCTGCTCAGGGCCAGCTGGATGGCGCAGGAGCTGCTGTCGACCTTCGGCACCGATCTGGGCGAAGTGACGCTGGTGCCCGGCACCGGCGGCATCTTCACCATTTCCTGCAATGACACGCTGGTCTGGGACCGCAAGCGGGACGGCGGTTTCCCCGACGCCGCAAAGCTCAAGCAACTGGTTCGCGACGTCATCGATCCGGATCGCGATCTGGGCCATGCCGATCGCAAGGGCGATAAGTCAAAAGACCCTGTCTGAAGGCTTTTATACTTCCGTCCTGCATTCACCGCCATGCGAAGATGAAGCAGCCCAGCGCCACGATGGCGGTGGTGGTTCGGACATGGTTCCACATCACCCAGTCCCTGAGATAAGTGGCCCATACCGCGGCGCCGTTGGCGCTTGCCGGATCGACGGCGGCCAGGGCGTTGTTGAGCGGCACGTTGAACATCATCGTCACGATCGGGTTGCCGACGAGGTAGATCAGGGCGCCGGCGAGGAGCCAGAATGCACCCGGTTGGCTCCAGCCGATAAGAGCGCCGGCGGCAAGGACAAGACAGACCAGCCCGGTGCCGAAAAGCGCGGTCATGAATGCCGGCGTAATCACGGTAATGTTGATCGAATTCATGGCGGCGATGCCGCCTCCGGCAGGCAAGCGGGCGAGCGCCGGCATGATAAAGTTGGAGAAGGCGAAGAAAACGCCGCCGACAACGCCTGAGCCAATGGCAGCGACGAAAGTGAGGGTGGGAAGCAGTTTCATGATCATGTCAGTTGCTCCAGATGCCGGTCGAGGCGGCTTCGGTTGCGTAGGCGGAAAAGTCCTTTGGGGCGCGGCCGAGCACGCGCTCGACGCCGTCTGTCAGCGACTCGTTGCGGCCGTCGAGGACTTCGGTGAACAGCTCGTTGAGCAGCCACGCGAACTCGGCCGGCAACTCATGGGTGGCGATGGCGGCGGTGAACTCGGCGTGTGAAATCCGCTTGAAACGAATGTCGCGGCCGACGGCCCTGCCGATTTCGGCGACCGCGTCGGCGAAGCTCAGCAGCCGCGGCCCGGCCAACTCGTAGAGCTGGCCGATATGGCCCTGCCGGGTTAGTACGGCAAAGGCGGCGTCCGCGATATCGTCGGCATCGACGAATGGCTCACCGACATTGCCGACCGGCAACGCCACCTCGCCCTCGCGCAGGGCATCCACGAGAAACCCCTCACTGAAGTTCTGGGAAAACCAGGCGCAGCGCAGGATCGTCCAATCGGCGCCTGAGGCTTTCAGCATCTCTTCGGCACGTTGCGCTTCCGTTTCGCCGCGCCCCGACAGCAGCACCAGCCGGCGCACACCACACTGCACGGCAAGGCGAGAGAAGACGCCGACCGTGTCGGCCGCGCCGGGCACCGCAAGATCAGGATAGTAGCTGATGTAGACGGCGCCGACACCATCAAGGGCGGGTTCCCAAGTGGCTTTGTTTTCCCAGTCGAAGGGTGGCGTGCCCGAGCGCGAGCCTATCCGTACCGGTAGGCCCCGCGCCGTCAGCCGCTCGGCGAGGCGACGGCCGGTCTTGCCGGTGCCGCCGAGGATCAAAGTTGGTCTCGTTACAGTAGGGTTCATGTCGATTTTCCTCAGTTTGAAATGTGAGTAATCCTCACATTTGCAAAACGTGATAAACCCTCGTATTTTGCGAGTCAAGCCAATTTGTTGATTGTTCGTCGGGAGACAGTGATGGAAGGCTCTGCCGTATCGGATTCACAGGACGGCCAGATCGCATCGCCGCGCCGGGCACCGAGCCAGCAGCGCAGCCGCGAGCGGGTCGAGCGCATGCTGGCCGCCGCCTCGGCGCTGATCGCCGAGCAAGGCAGCGACGCCATGCGCATGGGAGTGGTGGCCGAGAGGGCTGGCGTGTCGATCGGCTCGCTCTACCAGTTCTTCCCGGACAAGCGGGCAATCATCTGGGCGCTGGCCGAGCGCTACACCGCGGAAAGCCAGGCCTGCATTGCCACGGCATTGGCGGAGGTCAGTGACGCCGAAGGCCTGTGGAAGGCGTTTTCGGAACTGGTGGATACCTACTACGGAATGTTCCTGGCGGAGCCGGTGATGCGCGATATCTGGTCGGGCACGCAGGCCGACAAGGCGCTGCGCGAGCTTGAGCTTGCCGACAGCCGGGCCAACGCCGAATTCCTCACTGCGGTGCTGAAAAGGCTGCGGCCGTCTGCCGATCCGGCGGCGCTGGAAGCGACGGCATTTCTCATCTGGCAGCTGGGCGAAGCCGCCATGCGGCTGGCGATCTCGGTCGGGCGAGAAGAAGGCGACAGGCTGGTTGCCGCTTACAAGCGAATGGCGCTGCGCGAGCTGGTGGACGGGTAGGCCGCCGTGCTCGTAGGGACAGGCCGTTAGGTGGTGGCGATCAACTGCGGAAGCGGGGCGCTGGCCCTCATCTGCCTGCCGGCACCTTCTCCTCGTTAGAGACGGGAAGAAGGGGGAACTCCAGCGCCGGCGACCCCTCGCCCCGTTCTTCACGAGGAGAGGGTAAGGGTGAGGGGCAGCGCCAAACCTGAGATGATTGCCGCTGAGGCCCAATCAATAAAAAACCCGCCACGAGGGCGGGTTTCTCGATCAGCGAAACGCCAGTGCTTAGAGGCCGAAACCTTCGAAACGCTTCTTGAACTTCGACAGGCGGCCACCGCGGTCGAGCAGGGTCTGCTGGCCGCCGGTCCAGGCCGGATGAGTGGTCGGGTCGATATCGAGGTTCATCGTATCGCCTTCCTTGCCCCAGGTCGAACGGGTCATGTATTCGGTGCCGTCGGTCATGACGACCTTGATGGTGTGATAGTCGGGATGGATGTCGGTCTTCATGGGTCTGTTCCTGGCTTGCCGGGTGCTGCCGACGGGCTGAAGCCTGCGTCGATGCGCCCCTTTTTAAAACTCGAAGCCGCAGCTATTGAGGAGCCACGGCTTCTAAAACGGTCGGCGAGCCTATACATCAGCCGGAATTGAATCACAAGGCCGCGGCAAGCGCATATTGATGGCGCAAACCTCAAAGGGCCAAAGGAAACGGGTCATGGCGAACATCAGCGGCGATGCAGACGAGCGCAAGCGCTCGCTGAGGCCGCTGCAGCGCCTGTTTCCCTATATCATGCATTACCGCAAAATGGTCATCGGCGCGATCGCCTCGCTGGCCGTCGCGGCGGCGACGACACTGGCGCTGCCGCTGGCCGTGCGGCGGATGATAGATCACGGCTTTTCCGCTTCCGATTCCAGCTTCATTGCCGAATATTTCGCCATGCTGGTGGTGATGGCCGCCGTGCTGGCGGCGGCGTCTGCCAGCCGCTACTATTTCGTCATCACGCTTGGCGAGCGCGTCGTTGCCGATATCCGCCGCGATGTCTTTGCCCACGTCACTACGCTGTCGCCCTCCTTCTTCGATACGGCCCAGTCGGGCGAGATCGTCTCGCGGCTCGCCGCCGACACGACGCAGGTCAAATCGGCCGTCGGTGCCACCGCCTCGGTGGCTTTGCGCAACGTCATCCTTGGCCTCGGCGCCGTGGCGATGATGGTCTTCACCAGCCCAAAACTGTCCGGCCTGGTTATCGCGGCCATTCCGCTAATCGTGCTGCCGCTGGTCGCCTTCGGCCGCTCGGTGCGGCGCAAGTCACGGCTGGCGCAGGATACTCTGGCCAATGCCACCGCCTACGCCAGCGAGCAGATCGGCGCGGTGCGCACCCTGCAGGCCTTCACCAACGAGAAGCTTGTAACCGGGTATTTTTCATCCGCCGTGGAAGCAGCGTTCGAAGCGGCGCGGGCCTCGATCTTTGCCCGCTCCTTTCTCACCTTCTTCGCCATCTTCATGATCTTTTCGTCGGTCGTGGCGGTGCTGTGGTTCGGTTCGCGCGACGTGCTCGACGGCACGCTGTCGCCGGGCACGCTTGGCCAATTCCTGCTCTATTCGGTGTTCGCCGCCGGCGCGCTCGGCGCCCTGTCGGAAGTCTGGGGCGAACTGTCCCAGGCAGCGGGCGCCGCCGAACGGCTGACCGAGATCCTGGCCGAGAAACCCGCGATCCAGGCGCCCGCCGATCCGACGCCGCTGCCGGCAAAGGCGAGAGGCGCGGTCAGCTTCGACGATGTCTCCTTCTCCTATCCGGCCCGGCCCGACCGCGCCGCCGTCCATGGCCTGAGCTTTCAGGTCAAACCCGGTGAGACGGTGGCGATCGTCGGGCCATCCGGCGCCGGCAAGAGCACGGTGTTTTCGCTGCTTCTGCGCTTCTACGATCCGGAGGCCGGCAGGATCGTCATCGACGGGGTCGATCTGCGCGAGGCCGATCCGGCCGCGATCCGCGCGCGCATCGCCATCGTGCCGCAGGACGTCACCATTTTTGCGGCGAGCGCGCGCGACAATATCGGCTTTGGCCGGCCCGGTGCTAGCCAGGCCGAGATCGAGGCGGCGGCGAAGGACGCGCTTGCCGACGAGTTCATCCTGAAGCTCGAAAAAGGCTATGACAGCCAGGTCGGCGAGCGCGGCGTGACGCTGTCGGGCGGCCAGCGCCAGCGCGTGGCGATCGCCCGCGCCATTCTGCGCGATGCGCCGATCCTTCTGCTCGACGAGGCGACCTCGGCACTCGATGCCGAAAGCGAGACGCTGGTGCAGACGGCGCTGGACCGGCTGATGCAGGGCCGCACCACGATCGTCATCGCCCATCGGATAGCAACCGTGCTGAAGGCCGATCGCATCCTGGTCATGGATGGCGGCCGCATCGTCGAGGAAGGCACGCATCAGAGCCTGGTCGCCAAGGGCGGCATCTATGCGCGGCTGGCCAAGCTGCAGTTCGATACCGGTGCGAATGCTTTCAGGGGCGCGGCCGAGTAGGTCTGCCCGCGACGGCCGGGATTCTTCAGCTACCGAAAGCTCGGCGTTTGCCGCGTCGATAGGCGATGAAGAGGGGAACGCCGACAAGCAACGACAACAAAAGCATGCTGGCGACCGTCTGTCGCTGCTCCTTTGCCGGATCGCTGAGCGGCACATCGGCAGGCGGCTCTTCATAGGTAAAATCGTACTGCCAGCGAATTTGGTCTGCGACCTCATCGACGGTTTTCAGATAGTCGGCAATCGCCTTCGCCGGCACTTCGCTTGCCAGCGTCTGAAAGTTCCATTCAACTTGAAACTCGGTGGGCGTGTTGGACCAGGACGCCTCGAGAGACAGGTAGGGCGTCACGACGTTTTTCATCGATTCGCCGGAAAACCTCGCCTTGACGTTGCGCACGGTCACCTTGTGGCGGCGGTAGAACTGGGAGCCGAGGGAGACGGGCCCGGTTCGGTCGACGATTGTCGGGGTTGGAAGAGAGTTGTTGCCGAGATCGGCCGCGCGGATCGGGAAATTCTTTGCCAGATCGTTGGCCGCCAGCGCCTCCGCCGGCAAGCGATAACTTTCCTTCACACTCACTATGTTGCCGTCGCGGCGATCCACGATTTCCGGCTTGGCGATGGTTTGGATGCCCGGATATTGCTTGTTGTAGTATTTCAGGTAGGCGTCTGACACCTCGCTCAGCGACCGGCTGGCGAAATTGCCGCGCATCCAATCGGCATCGGCGTCCTCATATGTCGAGAAGACCGTCAGCACCAAGGGATCGCCCGGTTTGCGCGGAAAGTCGAATTCCTCGGCGATCTGGATCGATGGGCTGGTGAGCACAGGGCTCGGCATCTTCTCCAACCCGCCGGTGCTGGAAAGCGGCAGCGCGAAGCCGTAGTCCGGCTGTGCGAGATTGTGCGCCCTGCCGCCCTGAAGATAGTTCGTGGCGTCCAGCCAATATGTCTTTGCTCCGATCCTTGCCTTGACTATGGCATGGTCGAAATCGCGGAGCGCCGGCAGATGCTGGTCCAGGGCCCGTCCCTCGTCGAGATCGGCCAAGGCGACCTCGGCAGCAATGCCAAGCCGCACAAGCGACGAAACCAGCAGCAGGGCCTTGTCCTTGCAGTCACCGAACCCGCTCAGGATGACCGTCGCGGGATCACGCGGAACGTAGGAACCGGCACCCATCGACAGGCTTACATAGCGGATCTGGTCCTGCACCAACCGCGTTGCCTCGACCATTCGGTCCTCCGGCGCCGGATGCCGCAGAGCGATGTCATCGAGCTTTGCGGCAAAAGCCGGGGGGAAAACGGTCGCTGGCTTGTAATAGGGCGCAACGGCATCGACCACACTTTGCCAATTCGCGGTAGACGCGACATCGATGGAGCCCCAGCCTGGATAGGTCACGGGCAGGTTGTCCTCGACATTGACCGGTTTCGGGTTTGGAATTTCCCATAGATAAGTGGTGTCCGGCCCAGTCGGGGAGATTGAGGGCTTAAGTCGGGTTCCCCTTGTCTTGATCTGGAGCGGCTGGCCCGAAGGCCAAATGATGCTTGTGCGGAGAAGCGCTACCGGCTCTTCCCATTCGGTGGAGAAATTCTTGAAGAAAAGGTCCTTGCCGACCAGCGGTGTTACTTCGTAGGTCGACCCGTAATCGACGATGTCGCCGGCACGCACGTCATCGATGTTGACATGTGCAGTCAGCCAGCCGTCGAAGACGCCTTTCTCGGCGTCTCTTTCCCTGCGGAAGATGTCGAATTCGACGCCTTCCAGCCGGTCCAGAACGGCGCCATCGCGGATGATGTGAAGATGGTTGAGCGTGACCTTGTGCCGGGACGGATCGAACTGCAGATCGATACTCGCGCCACGATCCAGGCCGGGACGGTCGACGATCTTATAGACGGTGCGCGAGTACTCGACATAGCCGCCGGCGCGATGCTTGATCTGGTCGTCCGAGAGCAGCCATGAAACGCCATTCTTGATTTGATCCGATCGGGCGGGATCGGCAGCCGGAATATCAAGCTGCTTTACCCAGCTTTCTGCCGGACCCTTGAAAACCATGTCGTCGGACATGGCCGGAGAACTCAGACCGATCAATAAGATGAAAAATACCAAGCGGGGCCAGAAAGACTTCACCCTATGAAAACTGTAACAGGCAGACATCTACGCTCGCCCAACTTGGAAGAACTCCTTTTTCAGAGGCTTTCCCACCAAAGTAAAGGCCAGTTTCGCGGATTTCCGCGGTCACCGCGGCAAGAGCCGGGAATAGACGGAGCGGCTCACTTCCCGTACCGCTTCTTCAGGTGATTGGTGAAATGCACGGCATTGAGCTTTTCGCCGGTGGCGCGTTGGAGCAGTTCCGGCGTCGACCAGCGCGAGCCTTGCGACCAGATCCTTTTGCGGCGCCAGTCGTTGATCGCGGCGAAATCGCCCTTGGCGAGGTCTTCGTCGGCTGAAGGATGATCTCTGGTCAACGCCGCCCATTGCTGTGCCGCCATCATGGCGCCGAGCGTGTAGGAGGGGAAATAGCCGAAGGCGGCACCCGGCCAGTGGACGTCCTGCATCGGACCATCAGCCGGATTGTCTGATGTCGACAGGCCGAGATAATCGCGCATTTTGGCATCCCAGGCCTCGGGCAGGTCTGCTGCTTCCAGCCGTCCCGAGACAAGCTCCTGCTCCAGCTCGTAGCGCAGGATGACGTGCAGCGGATAGGTGACCTCGTCGGCATCGACACGGATCAGGCCGCGCTCGACCCGGTGCACATGCGGCAGGATGTCGTCGATCGTCCAGATCTCACCAAGGTGTCTTTCGAGCACCGGCAGCGCCCAGCGCCAGAATTCTGGATTGCGGCCGATCTGCTTTTCGACGAACAGGCTCTGGCTTTCATGCACCGCCATGCCGCGCGCTTTGCCAAGCGGCCAGTGCGCCCACGCCTTCGGCAGGTTCTGCTCGTACAGCGCATGGCCGGTCTCGTGCAGCACGCCCATCAGCGCCGACAGGAAATCCGAGGTCTTGTAGCGGGTGGTGATGCGCACGTCGCTCGGCACCCCGCCGCAGAAAGGATGGTGCGAAACCGACAGCGAGCCGTGGGTGAGGTCGAAGCCGACTGCCGCCATCATGGCGAGGCCGAGCTCGCGCTGCTTGTCCAAGGGGTAGCTGCCGGAAAGTGGCTTCAGCGGATGTTTCGCCAGCCGCTCTTCCTGCACGGCCAGTGCCTCCGGTACGAAGCCTTTCAGGAAGGCTTTCAACTCGGCAAACACAGGCGTGATGTCGGCGGTGCGATTGCCCGGGTCATATTGCTCCATCAGCGCGTCGTAAGGCTCGAGCCCGAGTACCTCGGCGCGAAGTGCCGCCTCCTCGCGGACTAGCGCCACGACGCCTTCCAGCGCCGGCAGGAAGCCGGCCCAGTCGTTCTTGGCGCGCAGGTCGCGCCAGAGCTGCTCGGAGCGCATGCGCGCGGTCGTCTGGCGCTCGACGAACTCGACCGGCAGGCAGGTCAGGTTGGTGTATTGCCGGCGGAATTCCCTGACCGCGGCCTGCTGCTCTTCGTTCAGCGCTTCCTGCTCGGCCGCCGCGATCCAATCGGCAATCTCCGGCGCAGTCGCCCGGGCATGGTGCATGCCGGCAAGCGCCGACATTGCCTCCGCGCGCTTCTCGCCGCCGCCGACCGCCATATGGGTCGCTTCATCGGCGCCGAGGATGGCAAGGGCGTGTTCCAGTGCTTCGAGCTTGTGGCCGAGGTCGTCGAGTTTTTGAAAGGACATTGTGGGTTCCGCTGATTTGACGGCGAGAAAAGATATCAATGCAAAACTGTTGGCAACCCCGAAAGCCGCCCGCGACCGACGCCGTGCCGGCAGTGCTGGCGCTGATTGCGCAGGCGTTGGGCTAGCGCATGATTCCCTGAACCGAAAGCTGGACAAGGATCATGCGCAAAAATCAATTGCCACAGCGCCGGGCGCTGCGGCCGGTTTCAGCCGCCTGGATAGGTTGGGCCATAGCCGTTCGGATAGTATCCGCCATCGGCGCCGTTGCCGATGAGGAAGGCACTGCCGGTATCAGCGCGCACCTTTTGGCTGACATCGTCGAGCTGCGCCAGCAACTGCTGATCTTGCGTGCTCGGCATCGTTCCCTCGCGTGCGGCCCACTCGGCGGCCCGGTCGAGTTGAGCGACCTGCGTGCGCAAGTCACGCGCCTCGCCCGGCTCGAGCTTGTTCGCCTGGATGGCGCCCTGGATACCTGTCTCCACGCTCTGGATCTGATTGATCAAGGCCGTCTCGCGTGGGCCGGCGTAAGCGCCGGCAAACGGAACGAGGAGAAGTGTGGCGAGCGCAGCGGTCCTAAAATTCCTGGGAGCGAAGAAGCGCATGGTTGCGTCTCCTTTACTGCGGAAGGCGGTGGTTGGGAGGGGCCCTGCCTTCCGGCCGCGGGCCGTCAGGTTCCGTCGCGTCGCGATGAGCGGTTCTACCGCCGGCGGTTCTCGGCCCATGACCAAGGCTAAAAGGCCACGGCGGCAAAATGTAACTAAAAAAGGTAATTTTTTCAGCTCTTGCCGCTGCCGCACCAGTGCACTAAATGCCGCCGACTTGAGCCGGCTCGCCCTGGCGCATGATATAAGCCAAAGGCTTGCAGATCACCGCTCGGTCAGCTTCAGCTCGATACGGCGGTTTTTGTTGCGCGCCTCTTCGGTATCGGCGGGGTCGAGCGGCTGGAATTCGCCGAAGCCGGCCGCGACCAGCCGGTTGGCCGGCACGCCGTTCTCGATCAGGAACTTGACCACCGAGGTCGAGCGCGCCGTCGACAATTCCCAATTGTCGCGGTAGCGGCCGGTGCCGGAGAGCGGCTTGTTGTCGGTGTGGCCATCGACGCGCAGCACCCAGTTGATCTCCGGCGGGATTTCCTTTTGCAATTCGATGATGGCATCGGCAAGCTTCTTCATCTCGACCTTGCCGGCATCGTTGATCACTTCGGAGCCGGTCGGGAAAAGCACTTCCGACTGGAAGACGAAGCGGTCGCCGACGATACGGATGTTCTCGCGGTCGGCGAGAATTTCACGCAAGCGGCCGAAGAAATCGGACCGGTAGCGGTTCAGCTCCTGCACGCGTTGCGCCAGTGCGACGTTGAGGCGGCGGCCGAGATCGGCGATCTTGGTGTTGGATTCGCGGTCGCGCGTTTCGGACACGTCGAGCGCTTGTTCGAGCGCTGCGATCTGCTTGCGCAGCGCCGAAATCTGCTGGTTGAGGATCTCGACCTGGCTCAGCGCCTGCTGGCTGATCTGGCGCTGGCTGTCGAGCTCGCCGGAAAGGGCCGTTGCGCGCTGGTTGGCGGCATCGCCGGCACCGGCGCCTTGCGCCAGCAATTGCTCGAGCCGGCTTTTTTCGGCCTCCGATGCGGATAGCGATGCCTGCAAATTGGCAAGGGTGTCTTCCTTGTCCTGTGTCGTCGAGCGCTCCAGCGCCAGAAGCTGGGTCAACTCATTGATCTGCGAGTTGAGGCGGTTGAGCACCGTGTCCTTGCCGGAGATCTCGCGGCCGAGCAGGAATTGCGCCAAAACGAAAACCGTGAGCAGGAACATGATCGCCAACAGCAGCGTCGACAGCGCATCGACGAAGCCCGGCCAGTAATCGATGCGGCGGTCGGAGCGCCGGCCTCGCGCCAACGCCACGTCAATGCACTCCAGGCTTCTTCAAGGCGTCGGCGATCTTCTCCAGGGTGTTGCGCATCGCCTTCTGCTCGTCGGACTGGGCCTCGACCCAGTCGCGCATGATCTGCTGTTCCGAGCGCATGTTCTTGACCAGGCCGGAAATGCCGTCGGCGAGATTGGCCATGGCAGTGGCCACGCGCGGATTGGAGCCGCCGCCATTTTCCTGCAGAGTGCGCAGCTTTTCCGACAACAGCCGGATTTCCTCGGAGGGTTCGGTCCTCGCCGCGTCGGCAACGACGATGTCGGAGGACAGGTCGGTGACCGAGGACAGCCAGTTTTCGAGTTCGGTATAGAAGCGCGTCTGGGCGCGGCCGGCCTGCAGGTCGAGGAAGCCGAGCACCAGCGAGCCGGAGAGGCCAAACAGCGAGGACGAGAAGGCGGTGCCCATGCCGGCCAACGGCGCGGAAAGTCCCTGCTTCAGGGATTCGAGCACGGCGGCGGCATCGCCGGTGCCGGGATCGAGCGACTCGATGGTTTCGCGGATCGAGCCAATCGTATTGAGCAGGCCCCAGAAGGTGCCGAGCAGGCCGAGGAACACCAGCAGTCCGACAAGGTAGCGCGACGTGTCGCGGCTTTCGTCGAGGCGGGTGGCGATCGAATCCAGCATGGTGCGCATCGAACTGGTTGAGAAGGCAATCGTCGAGGAGCGGCCGATCATCGCCTTCATCGGCGCCAGCAGCACCGGCTCGGTTGTCTCGGAACCGGCGCGGAACGAGTTGACCCAGCGCACCTCGCGGAACAGCCGGCCGACCTGGACGAAGGCCAGCAGGATGCCGACCGCCAGCACGCCGATGATCAGGCCGTTGAGACCGGGATTGGTGACGAAGGCGGTCGAGATCTGGCGCGTCAGGATGGCGGCGATAAAGGCCACGATGAACAGAAAGATCACCATGGTCAGCAGAAACACCTGCGGACTCGACAATTTGTGCGGATCGTAGATCAGAACGTCGGAGCGCCTGCCCATGCCGAAGGATCTGAGAAGAGTCATCCGTGCCCCGTTTCCGATGCCGTCGCCGCCGATCAATTTGTGTTTGCGACTCTAAACGGAATTGTGACGAAATTGAATGGCGCTTGGCAATATTGCCACTGTCCGCGACCGGAGGTCAAAGCCGGTTGATGACCAGGCAGTCGACCATGGCGGCCAGATGCAGGCCGGCGCCGGTGACGACAAAGCCATGCCACAGCGCATTGTGGAAGCGCAGGCCCCTCCAGGCGAAGAAGATCACGCCGCAGGAGTAGACGATGCCGCCGGCAACGATGAGCGCGATCGATGTCGCCGGCAGCGTCCGCACGAGCGGCTCCACCAGAACGAGACCGCTCCAGCCGATGGCTAGATAGAAGACGATCGCCAGCCGATCGAAACGGCCGGGAAGAAAGACCTTGATGGCGATGCCGACCGCCGCGGCGGTCCAGACCAGGAGGATCGTCGAAACGGCCAGCGGCGAGCCGCCGAGCTGGGCCAGGAAAGGCGTGTAGGTGGCAGCGATCAACAGGTAGATCGCGGCATGGTCGAAGCGCCGCAATATCCATTTTGCCGGCGACGACACCGGCCAGACATTGTAGGCCAGCGAAATCGACAGCACGGTGAGCAGCGAGACCACATAGAATGCGGCGGCGACATATTCGCCGGGGCCGGTTCGATAGGCGGCCAGTGCCAGCAGCGTCGAGCCCGCAGCGATCGCCAGCACGATGCCCACGGCGTGGACAATACCGTCGGCGATGATCTCGGCGCGCGAGTAATGCCAGCGCCCCATGAAGGGAATGTCGAGCTGGGAGAATTCGCTCTGGGATTTGGGCCGGCTGTTCGTCATCGATGATCCTGCGTCGCCTTATCTGGGCGGCCGCGGGCGAGTATTTCAAGCTTTGGTTGCGGTTTTGCGACTGCGGCGCTTCAGCGCGGCGCGCCTCTATCAGCTGGCTGAGAGTGGCCTTTTTATGGTCTTCAACAGCGCGCGCTGGATGAGTTCGTTGCCGGCAACCAGCGAACCGGCGTTCAGCACGTCCTGTCCCCCGGCGAAATCGGAGACGAAACCGCCCGCCTCGCGGATCAGCAAGATGCCGGCGGCGACATCCCAGGCCGACAGGCCGGTTTCCCAGAACCCGTCCATGCGGCCGGCGGCGACGTAGGCGAGATCGAGCGAGGCGGAGCCGAGACGGCGGACGCCAGAAACCTCGGCCATGACATTGCGCAACTCGATGAGGAAATTGCCGTGCTGGCCACGCCCGAGATGCGGCATGCCGCAGCCGATCACCGCATCGACCAGCTTGGTACGGCCGGCGACGCGCAGCCGGCGGTCGTTCATGAAAGCGCCGCCGCCGCGCTCGGCGGTATAGAGCTCATCCATCGCCGGATTGTAGACGACCCCGGCGACGATCTGGCCCTGGCGCTCCAGCGCGATTGAAACGGCAAAGAGCGGAATGCCGTGCAGGAAATTGGTGGTGCCGTCGAGCGGGTCGACGATCCAGCGGTGCTGGCCGTCGTCGCCCTCGATCACGCCGCGTTCCTCCATCAGGAAGGCGTAGCCGGGCCGCGCCTTCGACAGTTCGGCAAAGACGATGTCTTCGGCCTTGCGGTCGGCCTGGCTGACATAGTCGCCTGGCCCCTTCATCGAGACCTGCAGGTTCTGCACTTCGCCGAAGTCACGCGACAGGGAGCGGCCGGCCTTCATTGCGGCCTGGACCATGACATTGAGGATCGCGGAACGCGCCATTGTGTTTCTTCCTGCTGCCCGCGCTTTAGTCGGCGCGGCGCACGTAAGTGATTTCGTTGGTATCGACGATGATGCGCTCGCCCGAGCCGATGAACGGCGGCACCAGCACGCGGATGCCGTTTTCGAGTATCGCCGGCTTGTAGGACGAGGCTGCCGTCTGGCCCTTCACCACCGGGTCGGCCTCGGTGATGGTCAACGTGACATAGTCGGGCAGCGAAATGCCGATCGGCCTTTCGTCATAGAGCTGGACCGTGACCATCATGCCGTCCTGCAGGAAGGCGGCGCGATCGCCGACGAACTCCTTTTGCAGTTCGAGCTGCTCATAGCTTTCGGTGTCCATGAACACCAGCGCGTCGCCCTGTTCGTAGAGGAAAGAAAAATCCTTTAGATCGAGCCGGATCTGCTCGACCGTTTCGGCCGAACGGAAGCGCTCGTTGAGCTTGGTGCCGTTGATCAGGTTCTTGAGCTCGACCTGGTTGTAGGCGCCGCCCTTGCCGGGCTTGACGGTGTTGGTCCTGACCGCCACCCAAAGGCCGCCATCATGCTCGATGACATTGCCGGGACGGATTTCGTTGCCATTGATCTTGGCCATGGTGAGGTGATCCGGAAATGAGATGATCGCCGCAAAGGGCAATTTGGCGCCTCCAAGACCACAAATCGCCAGCAGAGGCAAGGAGCGCCTTTCAGGTGAAGCGGGAACGAAGCTGGCCCGGCAACGCGGCGCGGCAGCCTCAGTCCGTCCCGACGGTTGCGGTGACCGCCTCGGTCACCGCGTCGGCAACCTTTCTCAAAAGATGCAGGTGCGGCGAACGTAGGACGACAATTCGCAGCGACAGCTCGAGGCCGGGAGCGTCGACCAGGGCAATACCCTGCGGCAGCTTTTCCCGCAGCAGCCGCCTGGGCAGCAGGCCAAGGCCTTGGCCTCGACGAACCCAGTCGATCTGCAGCACGCTGTCCTGAATCTCGGCGCCGACGATCAACCTGTGGCCGCCCTCGGCAAGGGCAGCCGCCAGCCGCCGGCGCGCGTCGCAAGGTTCAGGGCTGAGGACCCAGGGCATGGTCTTGACGCCAGCTTGCCGGCCGGTGTTTTCGGCAGCGATGATGCCGAGGGGCTCGGTTCCGACAACACCGTCGCCGGCTTTGGAATTGCTGCCGTCCAGGATGAAGGCGAGGTCGAGCTGTCCGCGCTTGTGCTGGTCGGCCAGCTCAAGACTCCAGCCGCTCTTCAGCCGCAGCGAGACCTTCGGAAACCGCGCCACGGCATCAGCGATAGCGGCGGCCACAGCTTTGTCGCAAAGTCCATGCGCGAGGCCGAGCCGCAGCAGGCCCTCCGGTTCGTCGCCCTTGGCGAATGATCTCAGCGCGTCGACCGCGGCGAGAATGTCCTTGCCGCGTGCCAGCACTTCTACGCCGGCCGGGGTCAGTCGCGACGGTTTCAGCCGGCGGTCGAGCAATTCCGTGCCGAGCATTTCCTCCAGCCGCTGGATCTGGCGGGTGACGGCCGGCTGCGTCAATGGCAGGCGTCGAGCCACCTTCTGAATCGAACCCTCCTCGGCAAAGAGGGCCAGTGTTTTCAATTCTTCAAGCACGATACACCAGAACATGTCATAGAAGCATAATTATTCTGAACATTATGAATTTGAAATCCGATGGGTTGCAAGCGATTTTCCTCCGGCAGGACCCAGCCGGAAAGGGACGACGATGAAAGCGATCGAATTGCGGAGCCCGGGCGGCTTCGAGAACCTCAAAATGGTCGAGCGGCCGATGCCTGGACCAGGGCGTCAGGAGATGATTGTGAAAGTCAAGGCCACGGCGCTGAACTACCGCGATGCCGAGATCGTCCGCGGCAGCTATCACACGAAGTTTGCATTGCCGCTGGTGCCGCTGTCGGACGGCGTCGGCGAAGTCGTTGCCATCGGCGCCGAGGTCAGCCGGTTCAAGATCGGCGACCGGGTCTGCGGCACCTTCTGGCAACGCTGGGTCGGTGGCAGTTTCGCGATGGCTGAGCCCTCCTACCAACGCGGCGGCCCAATCGACGGGCTGCTCAGCGAATTTGCCCGGCTCGACGAACAGGCGGCGGTGCTGGCGCCGGCCAATCTGAGCGACCTCGAAGCAGCGACGCTGCCATGCGCCGGCGTGACGGCATGGCACGCGCTGTTTACGGAGGGCAGCGTCAAACCCGGCGACACCGTGCTTTGCCTCGGCACCGGCGGCGTTTCGCTGTTTGCGGTGCAGTTCGCGGCCGCTGCCGGGGCGCGCGTCATCGTGACGTCGAGCAGCGACGAGAAGCTTGCGCGGGCAAAGCAACTTGGCGCGCAGGATGGCGTGAACTATCGCAGCATCCCCGATTGGGCATCGGCCGTGCTGGGATTGACCGATGGCCGCGGCGCCGACCATATCATCGAGGTTGGCGGACCGCAGAGTTTTGCACAATCCCTGAGGGCAGCGGCGCGCGGCGCCCAGATCAACGTCATCGGCTATCTCGGCGGCAGTGACGGCGCCATCAACCCGCTCGACATCTTCCGCCGGCAGGTCCGGGCGCGAGGCATACCGGTGGGCTCACGCGAATCCTTCGAGGCGATGAACCGCGCCATTGTCGTCAACCGGTTGAGACCGGTGATCGACCGGGTTGTGCCGTGGAGCCAGGCCGCCGAAGCCTTTCGGTACCTTGAACACGGCTCGCCCTTCGGCAAGGTCGTGCTCGATCATACGCAGTGAGCCCGCCTGACGAGCCCGGGTGCGATGAGTCGCGAGATCGCGATCAGGGCAGGCGGTTGGCCCGTTGCAGCGCCTGCTGTGTCTGCTCGTCGGTCAGGCCCTGCAGGAAATCGTCCATTTCTTGGTCGATGAGCCCGGCGCGGCGGGCGACAACATACCAGGCGCCGGCTAGGATCAGATCCGGATCGGTGCCGATGCCGTTCATGTAGAGCTTGGCGAGACGGTTCTGGGCAGCGACATTGCCGCCTTCTGCGGCCTGCTTCATCCAGTTGAAGCCGGATTTCAGGTCGCGTGCGCCGCCGCGCCCCTCGATCATCCAGGTGGCGAGATCGATCTGTGCGGTGTCATAGTTCTGCCGCGCGGCCTGTGCCAGCAGGCCGCGGGCGCGGACATCGTCGCGCGGCTTGCCGCCGGCGCCGTTGGCGTAGACCTGTGCCATCGCATATTGTGCGTCGGCAAGCCCGGTCGCGGCAGCGCGCTCGTAATAGGATACGGCTTTGGCAATACCGGCATCGCCGGGCTCCTGCTCGACCATCAGCTGCGCAAAATTGAACTGCGCCAGGCGGTTGCCGGCCTCGGCGGCGGCCTGCATCAGCGCATAGGCTTCCTTTTCGTCCTTTTTGACGTAGCGGCCGTCGAGCAGCATCAGCGCATACTGGAATTGCGATTCCGGCACGCCCTGCTCGGCGGCAAGCGCATACCACTTCGCCGCCCCAGCCGCGTCGACCGGCACGCCGAGGCCGCGCGACAGTATCTCGGCCACCAGCGTCTGTGCCGCCGGATCGCCGTTTTGAGCACGGGACAGCGCAAGATTGTAGGCCGTCTTGTAGAGCCCGCGCTGAAAGGCGCCGTAGGCGGCGTCGGACGGCTTTGCGCCGAAGCGGTCGGGGTTGATGGTATCGGCCGACGGCAACGGGGCGGTCGTGGCGGGCTGCGGCAATTGTGCGGCGATCGGCTTATCGGCAGGTTCGCTGGAATCCGGCCTGGGCTGCGGTAGCGGAACGGGTTCCGCCGCTATCGCCTGCGTCACGGCCGTTGCAAGAAAGGCGCTGAAAAGGATTTTCCGCGAGAGCACGTCAGTCCTCGAAGCGCGGCGCGGTTTCGTCGAGCAGCGCGTTGGCGGCGGCAACCGCCGTCTTCGGATCGGCGCCGTCGGCGAAGACGGCGCTGGACAGCGCAACGAATTCGGCACCGGTGGCGGCGACCGCTTCCACCGAGGCAAGATCGGATCCGGCCATGACGATGCAAGGGATCTGGATCACGTCCGCCCACCATTGCCCCAGCGACAGGTTGCGCGGGTGCGGCTCCGGCTTGTTGTCGTAACCGAAGCGGCCGAAGAAGATGTAATCAGGCCTGAGCTCGCCGAGTTCCAGCGCATCATCGCGGGTCTTGGCGCCGCCGGTGCCGACCATCATCCTGGCCTGGAAATGTTCGATCGTTTCGGCGAGCTCGTCCTTGCCGACCTCGACATGAATGCCGTCGGCCTGGACGCGGCCGGCGATGCGGGTGTCGCCGGCAATGATGACGGCAATGCCGGCCGCTTGCGCCACCGGCACGATCTGCTCGGCAAAGGCCTGGAAGGCGGCCTCGTCCATACCGTTTTCCGGCAGGATAAGCGAGGCGACGTCACCGCCGTCGAAGGCCGCGGCGATGCGCTCGGCCGGCACGTTTGGCGGCGCGATCAGCACGATACGGCAGCGGTTGGGCGGCGTTGCGTCATTCATTGGTGTTCGGTCCCGGTTATCGCCTATGCCGGGCGAAGATGGTTGCATTGCGGCATAGAGCAAAGTGCGGGAGTTGAACAGGCGGCAGGGGGTCGCTTGCGGGCTCTAGGCTGGCACTTTCGATTTCCACAGCGACCAGCCGAGGTTCATGCCGGCGGCGGCGACCAGGATGGCGGCGGCGCCGACGATCTGCGCCGGCTGCAGACGATGACCGAAAGCGACCACGTCGACGAGGATGGCGACGACGGGATAGATGAAGGACAGCGATCCCTGCAGATGCGTCGGCAGCTTCTGGATGGCGCCGTACATGAGGATGTACATCAGGCCGGTATGGACGATGCCGAGCGTCGCCAGCATGCCCCAGCTCCGCGCGTCGGCGGGAAGGTGGGTGAGATTGGCGAAGGGTGCCAGCATGACGACGCCGACACAGACCTGGATCAAGGCGATCAGGTGCGGCGGCGTGCCTTTGAGTTTCTTGGTGACGATAGCCGCAACGGCCCAGAAGAAAGCCGCGGCCAGCGCCATCGCAATGCCGGCAAAGTAATCCGTACCATGATCGCCTGCATCGGGCGCGGCCTGCACGATCAGCAGCATGCCGGCGAAGGCAATGCCGAGCCAGGTCAGCTTGGTCATCGTCAGCCGTTCAGAGAAGAAGAGCGCGCCAAAACCCACCAGCATGAAGGGCTGCGTGTTGTAGACAGCCGTGGCGATCGAGATCGAGGCACGCGAAAACGCGCTGAACAGCAGCAGCCAGTTGATAACGATGGCAGCACCGCCGAGAGCCGCGATGGCTACAATGCGAAGCGACAGCCTGCCGCGCAGCAGTCCCAGCGCCGCGCAGATAATCAGCAGCGTTACCGCCCCGAAAGCACAGCGCCAGAACACCACGTCCATGATGGGCTGGCCGGAAAGGACGACGAACCAGCCGATCGTGCCGAGGATCGCCATCGCCGCCGTCATTTCGATCGTGCCGCGTACCGTGTTGTCCATGGATGCTCCCGAACCTTTGTTGAGATTTTATAATCCCACAGCGGATCGGGTCTTTCCATGACTTGTAGCCGGTGATATGCAGGACGAGCCTCATTAAATTAGGTAAACATCGCTCTTTTCCTGGAATTGTAAAATGCTGGACGAGCTCGATAGAAAGCTCCTCGATATCCTGGTCAAAGATTCACGGACCTCGCTGAAGGAACTGGCGCTGCAGGTCGGGTTGTCGTCGCCAAGCGTTTCGGAGCGGCTTCGACGGCTAGAGGATCGCGGCGTCATCCGCGCGTTCACCATCGACATCGATCCGCAGGCGCTCGGCTACGCCTTGCAGGCGATCGTTCGCGTCCGGCCATTGCCGGGCAAGCTGCACATCGTCCAGAAGCTGATCGAGGAAATCCCCGAATTCGGCGAATGCGACAAGGTGACGGGCGATGACTGCTTCGTTGCGCGGCTGTTCGTCCGCTCGATCGGCGAGCTCGATGGGATTCTCGACCGCATCGCCGACAAGGCCGAAACCAGCACCGCGATCATCAAGGCGCAGCCGATCCGGAGACGCCCGCCGCCGCTCGACATGCCAAACATGTGACGGGTTTCGGTGGCGTGGCCCACATATTTGCGGTCGCGGTCTGGCCATTTCTGGTCTATTCCAGAGATCACTTCCCTCCAGCCTCCTTTCCCTCATGTCAGGCCTGCTCGTCGATCCCTGGTTCTATGCCGCGGCCATTCCGGCCGTCATCCTCGTCGGCCTGTCGAAAGGCGGCTTCGGCGGCGCCGTCGGCTTTGTCGGCGTGCCATTGATGGCGCTGACGATGCCGCCGGTTCAGGCTGCCGCTATCCTTCTGCCAATTCTGTGCCTGATGGACATTGTCTCGGTGTGGACATGGTGGGGCATCTTCGACCGCAAGATGCTGGCCGACATGATGCCGGGCGCCGTGATCGGCATTGCCCTTGGCTGGCTGACGGCGGCCTTGGTCACCGAAGAGATGGTAAGGCTGATCGTCGGCGCGGTTGCCCTGATCTTCGTGCTGCGCTGGCTCTATTTGCAACTCCGCCACGGTGCCGGCCACGCGGCGGAGCCCAACCGCGTCGCCGCCGGCCTCTGGGGTACCGTTGCCGGGTTCACCAGCTTCGTCGCCCATGTCGGCGGCCCGCCTTTTCAGGTCTATGCGCTGCCGATCAGGCTCGATCCGAAGGTGCTGTCGGGCACCGCGGCGATCTTCTTCGCCGTCACCAATGCGCTGAAGCTCATCCCCTATTTCGCGCTCGGCCAGTTCGACACCACCAATTTGACCGCGTCGGCGGTGCTGATGCCGCTGGCGCCGCTGTCGACAATCGCCGGCGCCTGGCTGGTGCGGCGGATGCGGCCGGAGTTGTTCTATCCCTTCACCTATGCGACCGTGGCGGTCGTCGCGGTTAAGCTTCTGTGGGACGGCATCGCCGGCCTCCTGTAAGACGGCGGCCCCAGTCGGCCGCCGTCGGATTCCTTAAACCTCAGGCGGCACTCGGCAGCAGCGGCCGCGTCCTGCCAAGCGCCAGGGCAACGCCGGTTGCTAGCACGAACGCCATGCAGCCCAGAATGGTGATGTCGTGCAGCGTCGGCTTCAGCACCATGTCTGCGATGATCACCAGCATCACCGAATAGTCGAAGCGCGCGGCATTGAGGACGCGCTGGCCCTGGGCAAGCACTGCCGGCGTCACGCCATCCTTGGCGATCATGCCTGCCATGCGGTCGGCAGTCGGCTTGAAGACGAACATGCCGATGCAGAAGGTCGTCGCATAACCGGCAAGGCCGATCAGCACCCACAGATCGGAAAAGCCGACCCAGAAGCCGCACATGATGAGGCCGAAGAGCAATGTCAGCATCGACATCGGCGCGAAGAACCGGTTGCCGAGCTCGCCGGTGGCGCGCATCGCCTGCAGCATGCCTTCGACGTTTCCGGCACGGTCGGCGCGTACCGCAAGCAGCATCAGCGTGAAGCCGCCGCCGACCCAGAGGATCGCCGAGACGATGTGCAGAAATTTAACGACCGAGTACCAATCCATTGTTCGCTCCTTGAGAGATTTTCATGATTGCCGGAGCGCAAGGTTTGCTCCGCCTCGTTGCGAGGAGCGCGGCGTTTAGCGCGTCGCCTGTTTCGGAACGATGTCGCGGGCAGTGCCGCTTTGTTTCGGTATGTCGGTCACGATCTGGAAGAACCATGGCGCAAGGCCGGTCAGCTGTGCTGTTACGGCACAGATGCCGGGCCCTTGATCGAAAAATATGCGCTGCGTTAAGGCTTCGTTAAGCTTTACAGGCGTTTACTATGTCCATCCAGTGATCTGGATTCTTACCGAGTGGTTGGAGCCACTTTGTTTGACGCCTCCCTGTTAAACTCCTGAGAGCCGCCTTATCCGCGGCTCTTTTTTTGTGCGCCGGCATGGGCGTCTAGCGGCTAAATGCGGCCGTTAACCGTTTGTTAAACATGTGCTTGCCTTCGCTGGCAGCGAAGCGCATTTTCAAGCTTCAGTCGTTTAGGCTGCCGGATGTGGCAGACCAAGAGCCGAATCGGCCGGCTGTGAGGCAAGTGCAGGGGCGTGGCAATGAACGAGCCTTCGAAGGCTGGCGCGAAAACCATCAAGCTGGCGGAGCGCCGGGTTTTCTCCCAATCCTTCAAGCCGCTCTATCAGGAAGGCATGGGCCTGGTCGAGCAGGCGGCCGAGTATCTCGACGGCAAGGGCCGCGCCGAGGCCAAGAAGCTGTCGAGGCCGGCGGCGACGCTTTATGCGGCCGAATCGATGCGGCTGACCACCAGGCTGATGCAGGTCGCCTCGTGGCTGCTTTTGCAACGGGCGGCGAATTCCGGCGAGATGACCCGCGATCAGGTGGCCTCAGAAAAATCCAAGGTGCGTCTCGACACCGCCTCGGCGCATGAGGAGGCGCCCGGCTGGGCCGAATTGCCGAACGATTTCACCGACCTCGTCAACCGCTCGCTGCGCCTGCAGGCGCTGGTGCGCCGCATGGACGAGGAGATCTATGGCGGCCTCACCGAGGTGCCGCCGTCGAGCCGTCGCCTCAATCCGGTGTCCGACCAGATCACGCTGCTCAACACGGCTTTCGCCCGCGGCTGAGGGACCGTTTGATAATTCTACTCCGACGGACACCTAAGGCCGCCTCGGTTCTCGAAAATCACGCCATCTGCCTCGTCAGAGCGAATCTCAAACAGCCTGCGCGACGTAGCCACCCCTCGTTTCTGGTTTGTTCACATTTCGCTGGCATCGCTGTCTACCAGGGGTAAAGTTGGCGGATGGGGGAAGCGATTCGCATCATCGGCATCGATCCGGGGCTGAGGCGCACCGGTTGGGGCATCGTCGAAAGCCTCGGTAATTCGCTGCGCTTCGTCGCTTCCGGCACGGTGCGGTCCGACGACAAGGCCGCCCTGGCGATGCGTCTTTGCCAATTGCATGATGGGCTCGCCGAGGTCCTGCATGCCGCGATGCCGCACGAGGCGGCGGTCGAGCAAACTTTCGTCAACAAGGACGCCGCAGCGACGCTCAAACTCGGCCAGGCACGCGGCATCGCCATGCTGGTGCCGGCGCGTGCCGGCCTTGTCGTTGCCGAATACGCGCCAAACGCCGTCAAGAAGGCGGTGATCGGAGTCGGCCATGGCGACAAGAAGCAGATCCACATGATGGTCAAGGTGCTGATGCCGAAGGCGACTTTCGACAGCGACGACGCCGCCGATGCGCTGGCCATCGCCATCTGTCACGCACACCACCGGCAGAGCATCGCCTACAGGCTGGCGGCGCTGGTCGGATAAGTTTGTTCTTGACTTGTTCTCAGGCCGGCAATAAGTAATACCGAGGAGGTATTACCATGCGCGTTACCACCAAGGGGCAAGTGACCATCCCGAAGGAGATCCGGGATCATCTGGGTATCGGCCCAGGTTCGGAGGTGGAGTTCGTTCCCACCGAGGACGGCGCTCGTGTTATGGCGGTCAACGAAAACATGTCGGAGGAGGAAGCCTCGCGCAGATTCAGCCAGATGCTCGGCCGTATGGCCGGTACGCTGGATTTGGGGGGCATGACGACGGACGAATATATGAAATGGCTGAGGGGCCCGCGTGAAGACCTCGACATTGATTGACACAAATGTCTTGGTCGACGTTTGGGGTCCTGCCGGACGGGAGAGAATGTGGTCTGCGTCGGCAATTACCGCATGCCGGCGCGACGGCGCGCTTGTCATCAACACAATCGTCTGGTCCGAGCTCGCGCCGCTGATTGCAACGGAGCAGGCCCTTCGCCAGGCAGCCGACATGCTCAAGATCGAGCGTGAATTCGTGCCGTGGGAAGCAGCCTTCCTTGCCGGTGTCATGCACTCGCGCTATCGCCGCGCCGGCGGCATTCGCGAACGAACCTTGCCGGATTTCTTTATCGGCGCCCATGCAGTTGTCGCCGGGCATCGCCTGCTGACGCGCGATGCTGCGCGCTATCGCAGCTACTTCCCGGACCTCGACATCATCTCTCCGGAAACCCACCCGGCATGATCGGCACGCTCAAATGATCGGCAAGCTAAAAGGCACGCTGGACGAGATCGACGAGGATTTCTGCATCGTCGACGTGCATGGCGTCGGCTACGTCGCCTATTGCTCGGCGCGTACGCTGGCGGCATTGCCGCAGCCGGGCGAGGCGGTGGTGCTGTTCATCGAGACCTATGTGCGCGAGGACATGCTGCGGCTCTATGGGTTCCAGTCGGTGCTGGAGCGCGAGTGGTTCCGGCTGTTGATGAACAATGTGCAAGGCGTCGGCGCTAAAGTGGCACTGGCCATCCTGTCGACGCTGGCGCCGGCCGATCTCGCCAATGCGATTGCGCTGCGCGATATCGCCATGGTCAGCCGTGCGCCCGGCGTCGGCAAGAAGGTCGCCGAGCGCATCGTCACCGAGTTGAAGAACAAGGCGCCGGCCTATGCAGGCACTGCCTCCGGCACCATCGGCCTGAAGCAGGAGCTCGGTGAGGGCGTTGCCTCGGCGCCGATCACCGACGCCGTCTCGGCGCTGGTCAATCTCGGCTATTCGCGCGACACCGCCGCCAATGCAGTCGCAGCGGCGCTGAAGGCGGCAGGTGAGGAGGCGGACGCATCGAAGCTGATCCGCTTCGGGCTGAAGGAGCTCGCACGGTGAGACGTTGCTGGAAAGTGAAATTCCAACTACTATGTGATCGGTAAGAATTTTCTCCAGGAGTAAGAATATGGGCGCATATGCCAGTCTGACCTCCAAGGGACAGCTCACGATTCCAAAGGACGTCCGCGACGCCTTGTCGCTCAAGACGGGCGATACGATCGCCTGGACGGTCATGGATGGTTACCTGATCGGAACGCCGCGCAACCTCGGATTTGCCGACCTCGCCGGATTCTTGGGAGATCCGCCTGGCGGTCCCGCTACGCTGGAGGAAATCGACGCCGCTGTGCGGGATGCAGTCGGCCGGCATGTTGTCGGGGATAGATCAAATGACGGACAAGAGGGTCCCGCTTGACGTCGATCGGCATCGATACCAACGTTCTGCTTCGCATGGTGCTCAATGATGATCCGGAGCAGCGGGCAAAGGCGCTTGCGTTCGGCAGCGGCCTTAGTGTGAAAATGCCCGGCTTCGTGAGTTTGATGGTGCTGGTCGAATTCAGCTGGTCGTTGGCTTCGCGCTACAGGCAGCCAAAGGAACAAGTATTGGCCGCAATCCAGAGGCTGCTCAAGATCAAGACGCTGGAGTTCGAAGACTTCGATGCCATCGTCATCGCGCTCGAGCGATCGAATTCAGTGCAGGTCGACTTTGCCGACGCGTTGATTGCGGAACACAATCGAAAATTAGGTTGCTCGCACACGGTCACCTTCGATCAGCGCGCTGCCAAGGCCATTCCCGGTATGGAACTGCTCGCATGAGCCTTTCGCCACGCCTAATTGCTCCCGACAGACGCGGCGAGGACGCCGAGCAGACCTTGCGGCCGCAGACGCTCGGCGACTTCGTCGGCCAGGCTGCGGTGCGGGCCAATCTCAAAGTCTTCATCGAGGCCGCCAAGGGCCGCAGCGAAGCGCTCGACCATGTGCTGTTCGTCGGCCCGCCCGGCCTCGGCAAGACGACGCTGGCGCAGATCATGGCGCGCGAGCTCGGCGTCAATTTCCGCTCGACCTCGGGTCCGGTCATCGCCAAGGCCGGCGATCTGGCGGCGTTGCTCACCAATCTCGAAGACCGCGACGTGCTGTTCATCGACGAGATCCACCGGCTCAACCCGGCGGTCGAGGAAATCCTCTATCCGGCGATGGAGGATTTCCAGCTCGACCTGATCATCGGCGAGGGGCCGGCGGCGCGCTCGGTCAAGATCGACCTGGCTCGCTTCACGCTAGTCGCCGCCACCACCCGGCTCGGCCTGTTGACCAACCCGCTGCGCGACCGTTTCGGCATTCCGGTCCGGCTCAATTTTTACTCGGTCGAGGAACTCGAGCAGATCGTGCGGCGCGGCGCCCGCATCCTTGCCATGCCGCTCGGCGACGACGGTGCCTTGGAGATCGCCCGGCGGGCGCGCGGCACGCCGCGCATCGCCGGGCGGCTGTTGCGCCGGGTGCGCGACTTCGCCAGCGTTGCCGGCGACGGTCATGTCGACCGCAAAGTCGCCGACGAGGCGCTGACGCGGCTGCAGGTCGACGGGCTCGGCCTCGACGCGCTCGACCGCCGTTATCTGTCGATGATCGCCCGGAATTTCGGCGGCGGGCCGGTCGGCATCGAGACCATCGCTGCCGGGCTTTCCGAGCCACGCGATGCCATCGAGGACATCATCGAACCCTTTCTGATCCAGCAAGGCTTCATCATGCGTACCCCGCGCGGCCGCGTGCTGGCGGCCAATGCCTGGCGGCATCTCGGCCTCGACGCGCCGAAGGACCTGGCGCAGCAGCAGATCAGCCTGTTCCAGGAAGAGCCCTAAGTTCCGCTACTTATGGCTTTGCTGCTGGCAGTTCCCCGGCCCAGCCCTCCAGGTCTTGATCATCGCCGGTCTATGCGCAAAACAGGTGGTGTCAAAACAGATGCTCGTCGGGACCAAAAGGACAGCGCAATGGACGATCATGGTGAATCGGCGTTGTCCGCCGGGCTTTCCGGAGCGCTGACGGAATTCGGCCATCGATTGATGGCGCGGGTCTATTATGCAGACACCGATTTTTCCGGCGTCGTCTACCACGCGCGCTATCTCGAATTCTTCGAGCGCGGCCGTTCCGACTATCTGCGGCTGGCCGGCGTCCACCACACCGAGCTTGCCGACGGCAGGCATGGCGAGAGAATAGTCTGGGTGGTGCGGCGCATGGAGATCGACTTCCGCGGTTCGGCCCGCATGGACGACATCCTGACCATCGATACGCGCACCGACGAGATTTCCGGCGCCCGCATCGTCATGGCGCAACAGTTGAAGCGCGGCAGCCAAGTGCTGGTCGAGGCGCGTGTCGAAGCGGCGATTGTCGGCGAGAACGGGCGGCCGCGGCGCTTTCCCAAGGACTGGATCGCAGCCTTCATGCCCAGAACGCGCAAATAAGGTCTCAGAGGCGGACGATCCGGAACTCCTGATCGAGGCGAGGATCGCCGGGCGGCTCGTCGGGGCGCGGCAATGCGCCGCGCTGTACGTCATAACCCATCCTTAACCATAACGGTCCATGAAGGGATTGGTTAAGATTGGGAGAATCCAAGCGCCTTCCTTTCACCAATATTTGCCCCGAAAAGGCCGCCAACGGTGCATTTGGGGTTATTCCGCAAGCTTAACGCGAACGGACCACAAGGGATGCCCATGGGCCAGCCGCCAGCCACGCCCGGAAAATCTTTAAGGACGTAACATGGAAAACATCGCTCTCGCCGACCCGGGCGCGCATTTATCGATTTGGGCCTTGTTCATGCAGGCCGGTTGGGTGGTCAAGCTGGTCATGATCGGCTTGCTCTGCGCCTCGATCTGGACCTGGGCGATCATCGTCGACAAGCTCGTCGCCTATGCCCGCATGCGGCTGGCGCTCAACCGCTTCGAGCAGGTGTTCTGGTCGGGACAATCGCTGGAAGAGCTTTACCGCACGCTCGCCGACCGCAAGACGACCGGCATGAGCGCGATCTTCGTCGCCGCCATGCGCGAATGGAAGAAAAGCTTCGAGAAGGGCGCGAAATCGCCGCTCGGCCTGCAGACCCGCATCGACAAGGCGATGGATCTGGCGTTGACCCGCGAAATGGAAAAGCTGGAAGGGCGGCTCGGGTTTCTCGCCACCACCGGCTCGGCGGCGCCCTTCATCGGCCTGTTCGGCACCGTGATCGGCATCATGACCTCGTTCCAGGCGATCGCCGCCTCGAAGAACACCAGCCTGTCGGTGGTCGCGCCCGGCATCGCCGAAGCGCTGCTGGCGACAGCCATCGGCCTGCTCGCCGCCATCCCGGCCGTCATCGCCTACAACAAGCTGTCGTCGGACGCGAGCAAGATCGCGGTGCGCATGGAAGGGTTTGCGGATGAGTTCTCCGCCATACTCTCGCGCCAAATCGATGAAAAAGTCGCGCAGAAGGCCTGAGGAACGATCATGGGAATGTCCGTAAGCGCAGGTGGCGGAGGACGCGGCGGGCGCGGCCACAGGCGGCGCGGCCGCCATCACGCCTTGATATCGGAGATCAACGTCACGCCGATGGTCGACGTGATGCTGGTGCTGCTGATCATCTTCATGGTCGCAGCACCCTTGCTGACGGTCGGCGTGCCGATCGACCTGCCGGATACGCAGGCCAAGGCGATGAACGCCGATACGCAGCCTATAACCGTGTCCATCAACCCGGCCGGTCAGATTTACCTCCAGGAAACCGAGATCCCTGTCGAGGAGCTGGTGGCGAAGCTGCAGGCGATCTCGAAGACGGGCTATGACGAGCGCATTTTCATCAGGGGTGACAAGGCGACGGATTACGGCACGGCCATGAAGGTGATGGCCCGCATCTCGGCTGCCGGCTACAAGAATATCGGCCTGGTTTCACTGCAGGAACAGGATCAGTAGACGCAAGATGAGGACCGGCCTCACCACATCGGTGATCTTGCATACGGTGGCGATTGCCTTCGGGCTGTTCACCTTGTCCTCGCCGCCCGCGATGCCTGCGTCCGATGCGGAATCGGTGTCGGTCGAGATCGTGCCGATGGAAGCGACGGCACAGGTCCTGCAAGGCGACAAGAAGTCTGTGATGCATGACAAGCCGGCGCCGCTGCCGACACAGCGTCCCGACATCGTTCCCGATGCCCAGAAAGTCGGCGATAACAGCGTCGATACCGACAAGCCGCCGACACCTGAGCCCAAGCCCCAGCCAGTCGACATGACGGCGGCTCCGCCACCCGCGCCGACGCCGGTCGAAAAGCCCAAACCCGAGGACGTGCCGAAGCCGAAGGAAGAGCCGAAGCCTATTCCCGCTACGGAGGTCGCGCCGGTGCCGCAGCCGAAGGAAGAGGTCAAGCCCGAGCCGGTCAAGCAGACCGAGCCCAAGCCGACGCCGGCCACGGAGCCGACGCCCACGCCACCGCAGGACAAGACCGCCGCGATCGATCCGCAGCCCGAGGTCAAGCCGGATGCCGTCGCCGAGGCGATTGCCAAGCAACCGCCGACCGAGGAGGCGCAGCTTCCGGACTCGGCGCCAGCACCCGAGGCTCGGCCGAAGCCGCAGCCGGCCCAGGCCGAAAGCGCCAAGGCGCCCGAGCGCAAGGATGCCGACAAGCCGGTCAAGGAAGCCTCGTCCAGGCCGAAATCTGAAGACAAGCAGTTCAACGCCGACGAGATTTCGGCTCTGCTCGACAAGCGGAAGCCGTCCGGCGGCGGCGCCAAGCGCTCGACCCAGCAAGCATCGCTCGGCGGCGACAAGGATCAGGGCCAGAAGCTTTCGAAATCGGAGCAGGGGGCATTGGAGGCCCAGCTTAGTAATTGCTGGACCCTGCCGGTAGGGCTCGAGGGTTCGGAGAATTTCGTGGCTGTGATCCAGTTCAACCTGGACGCCTCCGGCAAGCTGGATGGCCGGCCTACTGTCGAAAAATCGAGCGGAAACCGCCCGTTTGACGAAAGTGCAGTGCGCGCGGTTCAGAAATGCGACATGGCCGGCCTGCAGGTTCCGGCGGGCAAGCAAGACATCTGGTCCGACGTTCGGGTCACTTTTGACCCTAGGGAGATGCTCGGCCTTTAGGCCCGGCGCTCACAGAATCAGCGAAAGAAGCGAGAAGACATGAAATCCATCCTCAAGCCGCTCCTGACGATCGCAGCGATGGCGCTGGGTATGACCGTTGCCGTCACCCTGCCGGCGCGGGCGCTCGTTGAGCTCAACGTCAATAAGGGCAATGTCGAGCCGTTGCCGATCGCCATCACGGACTTCCAGGGCGGCGATGCGCTCGGCGCCGAGATTTCCGGCATCGTCAGTGCCGACCTGAAACGCTCCGGCCTGTTCGCGCCGATCGACAAAAGCGCTTTCATTGAAAAGATCTCGAGCCCGGATGCCACGCCGCGCTTCGAAGACTGGAAGGTGATCAATGCGCAGGCGCTGGTCACCGGCAGTGTCGGCAAGGAGGCTGACGGCCGCATTCGCGCCCAGTACCGGTTGTGGGACACGTTTGCCGGCCAGCAGATGTCGGGCGAGCAGTTCTTCGCCAACGACGCCAATACCAGGCGCGTCGCCCATATCATCGCCGATGCGATCTACGAGCGGCTGACCGGCGAGAAGGGCTATTTCGACACGCGCGTTGTCTTCATCGACGAGTCCGGTGCCAAGAATGCGCGCAAGAAGCGGCTTGCCATCATGGACCAGGACGGGGCCAACGTCCGCTATCTCTCGAACGGCAAATCGATCGTGCTGACGCCGCGCTTCTCGCCGAACCGGCAGGAAATCACCTACATGTCCTATGAAAGCGGTCAGCCGCGGGTGTACCTGCTGCAGATCGAGACGGGGCAGCGCGAGCTGGTCGGCAATTTCCCCGGCATGACGTTTGCGCCGCGCTTTTCGCCCGACGGCCAGAAGGTGATCATGAGCCTGCTGCGCGATGACGGCAATTCCAACATCTTCGCCATGGACCTGAGAAGCCGCTCGACGACCAGGCTTACCAACTCGACCGCCATCGACACCTCACCGTCCTACTCGCCTGACGGCAGCAAGGTGGTGTTCACCTCGGATCGCGGCGGCCGCGCGCAGATCTATGTGATGGGCGCCGACGGCTCGGGCCAGACCCGCATCTCGTTCGGCGACGGCGTCTATTCGACGCCGGTATGGTCGCCGCGCGGCGATCTCATCGCCTTCACCAAGCAGACCGGCGGCGAATTCCAGATCGGCGTCATGCGCACCGACGGTTCGGGTGAGCGCATCCTGTCTACCGGCTTTCAGCAGGAAGGGCCGACCTGGGCACCCAACGGCCGGGTGCTGATGTTCTTCCGTGATTCCAATGGCGGACCAAAACTTGTTTCGGTCGATCTCACCGGCCGCAACGAACAGCCGATCCCGACGGCGAACTTCGCCTCGGATCCGGCCTGGTCGCCGCTGCTGGAATAGGCGGGAAGAGGAATTGAGGAATTGAAGAACTGACGAACTGACGAGTTGAAGAACTGAAGAGTTGAAGAACTGAAGAATGGAGAAGGCAGAGGTCACATCGAGCACGCGAGGGATTTAGAAGTCTATAAGCGTGCCTATGCGGTTTCCCTTGGGGTACACAGAGCCACGCTTGCCTTTCCGAAAATGGAGCAATACGCGCTCGCCGATCAACTACGTCGTTCCAGCAAGGCGATCTGCGCCAATTTGGCCGAAGGCTTTGCCAAACAGACCCACTCCAAGCCCGAATTCGCACGGTTCACTTCGATGGCCATAGGATCGTGCAGTGAAGTGGAGACCTGGATTTCGTATGCGTTCGACCTCGAGTACATCACACAGGCGCAACGCGACGATTGGTTGCAATCCTATGCCCGCGTCTATGGAATGCTGGTCAATCTCAGAGAGAAGCTGAGGTGATCTCTTCCTCAATTCCTCAATTCCTCAACTCCTCAATTCCCTCTTTTCATGTTTTGGCCGCATTTCCGCCTACGGTCCGCGCTCATTGTCGCCCTTGAGTAGCCCTCGGCAGAACGGTTGCGGACGGCAGCCGAAACCAAATTTTAACCGTGTTTCTTGAGCGTCGGTTAACCCAAACGTGGTTACTGGACGATCAATGAAATCACTCGAATTGCGAAGGAGAGGCGGCATGGGCCGTATCGCAGCACTTACCACAAACCCGGTCATGATCGCGCTCGTCGCGATGCTCGCGATCACCGGTTGCGCCTCGAAGAAGACGCCGAACAGCGCCGCCGATCTCGGCCTCAACGGCGCCGGCGCGGCAACGCCCGGGTCGGCCCAGGACTTTACCGTCAATATCGGCGACCGCATCTTCTTCGATACCGATTCTTCCTCGATCCGCGCCGATGCGCAGACGACGCTGTCGCGCCAGGCGCAGTGGCTGAACCAGTACAAGCAGTATGCCATCGTCATCGAAGGCCATGCCGACGAGCGCGGCACGCGCGAATACAATCTGGCGCTCGGCGCCCGCCGTGCTGCCGCCACCCGCGACTTCCTGGTCGCCAAGGGTGTTTCGGCGCAGCGCCTGAAGACCATTTCCTACGGCAAGGAGCGTCCGGTCGCGGTTTGCGACGACATCTCCTGCTGGTCGCAGAACCGCCGCGCCGTGACCACCCTGAGCGGCGCCGGCTCCTGATCGGCAAAAATGCAACACTTAGTGCGAAAGGCGGCCGCAGGGCCGCCTTTTTCGTATCTGCTCGCTCCAAACAAAATTTGGCCGAAGTCTCACGTCCTGTTAAGAGCCGAGAGCGTCTGGCCAGTCCCCAGTTGGCTGGTCTACTTCGAGTGAGAGGCGCGCAACAATGGTTTCACGGCGAGAGGCACATGCATTTCAGATCGGTCTTGAGCGGCACGCTTGCGCTGCTGCTCGTATCAAGTATCGCGGCACTTGCTGACGGTATCGGGGCAAACGCCACCGAGCAGTCATCGGAAAGCGGTTTTTCCTTCCATTTGCCGACGATCAAACTGCCCGCCATTTTCGGCGAAAGGAAAAAGCCGGATCAGGTTCAATTCGCACAACAGGATGGCACCGGCACTCCGGCGCTGGAGGAACAGCTCCGGCAGATGAACGGCAAGATCGAGGAACTCAATTTCCAGGTTCTGCAGATGCAGGAGCAGATCCGCAAGCAGCAGGAAGACAACGAATTCCGTTTCCAGCAGTTGGAAGGCGGTCCGCAAGGCGCGCAGCAGCCGGCCGGACAGAAGAAGTCCGAGGCCGCGCCCAGCAGCGACGGTAACGTGGCGGAGGTCCCGGCAACGCAGGCTCCGGCCGACGCGGGCAAGGCAGCAGACGGCGGCAAAAGCGTCGAAGACGTCATCATCGAATCGCCCAACGGCGATCCCGGCAAGCTGATCCCCGGCGCGCCGCCTAAGACGTTCGGCACCATCACCGTCGACAAAAACGGCAATGTCGTCGAAGCCGATGGCAATGCGCAGGCGAACGCGCCGTCGCAGAATACGGCCCCAGCCAACGGCGCCAGCGCGGCCGGCAACAAGGCCGGTAAATCCGACGACACGGTGGTCGCGGCACTCCCATCGACCAACGACCCGGAGGAGCTTTACCGCAACTCTTACCAGTTCATCCTGTCGGGCGACTACAGCACCGCCGAACAGGGTTTCCGCGATCACATCGCCCGTTTTCCCCGGGACGCCAAAGCGGCGGATGCGCATTACTGGCTTGGTGAATCGCTGCTCGGCCAGCAGAAATACCGCGATGCGGCCGAGATTTTCCTCGCTGCCAGCAAGGACTATCCCAAGGCCAAGAAGGCGCCCGACATGCTGCTGAAGCTCGGCGTTTCACTGGTCGGGCTGAAGCAGCGCGACGTGGCCTGTGCCACTTTCAGCGAGATCGGCAAGCGCTACCCTGATATTTCCGGCGCGCTCAAGGAGCGGGTCAAGCAGGAAAGGGCACTCGCGGCGTGCTAGTTTTTCCGTTGCGTGTCGCTGCCGCAAAACCGGGCCCACGCTTGGGCGACATGCATGACGCTCGACACCGGGCCTGACCTTTCGGATTTTTCGCGGATCGACTTTTCCAACGGCGCTGTTGCGGCCGTGTCCGGCGGCAGCGACTCGACCGCCCTCCTCCTCCTCCTCAAAGCCCATCTCGACCGTAACGCCCCGGCAACGAAATTGCTGGCGGTGACGATCGATCACCAATTGCGGCCGCAAGCGGCAGCGGAAGCGCAAGCCGTGGCCAGGCTGTGCGCGGCGCGCGGCATTGCCCATCGCATCCTCGCCTGGTCGGGGCACAAACCATCGACCGGCCTGCCCGCCGCCGCGCGCGAAGCCCGATACCGGCTGCTCGCCGAGGCCGCCGACGCGGAAGACATCGGCCTGATCCTGACCGGCCACACCGCCGACGACCAGGCCGAGACGGTGCTGATGCGGCAAGCACGTGACGACGGGCCAGGTGAGGAGAGGCCGCGCGACGAAGGGCGGGGCCTTGCCGGCATGGCGCCGGCAACCCTCTACGAGTGGCGGCACTGGATCGTGCGGCCACTGCTCGGCGTAAGGCGTGGGGCACTGCGCGAATTCCTGCGGCGTGAACAGGTTGCCTGGATCGAAGATCCGACCAATGCCGACACCGCTTTCGAGCGGCCGCGCGTCCGCGCAGCACTTGCCGAACGCGATAGTGCGCCTCGCGT
This sequence comes from Mesorhizobium sp. M0208, assembly GCF_040322015.1. Taxonomy (NCBI): domain Bacteria; kingdom Pseudomonadati; phylum Pseudomonadota; class Alphaproteobacteria; order Hyphomicrobiales; family Phyllobacteriaceae; genus Mesorhizobium; species Mesorhizobium sp. M0208. The sequence continues at coordinate 144,961 of NZ_JAMYSP010000003.1, forward strand.
GGCCGAAGCGATAGCGTTGGCCAGAAAGGTGGCGGCCGAGCGTGAGCAATTGGGACGCCGCGCGGCCATGCTGATCCGCAGCTTGGCCTCCAGGCCAGCCGCCGGCCTCGTCCGCCTCGACCGGGATTTTGCGACTGAAAGCGACAGCGGGGCGGCTATTTATGCGCTGCGCATTCTGCTGGCGGCGACCGGCGGCACAGCCTTCCTTCCCGACCAGGCCCGCAGCGGAGCCCTTTTCGGCCGGCTCCGCACCGGGGCGCTTTGTGCCACATTGTCGCGGACCGTGATCGATGCCCGGCGTACCGGTATCTTTTTGCATCGCGAATTGCGCGATCTGCCGCCCGCTGTCGAGGTTTCCGACAATGCCCTTTGGGACGGCCGCAGACGGATCACATTGGGCGACAGTTCAAGTGCATTGTTGATCGCGCCGCTGTTGGTAGCCCCGCTCGGGGCGGCTCTTGCCGCAAAGCGGGCAATTGCCGGGCATGGCACGCCGGCAAGCCTTGTACGCGCAGCCCTGGCCGCCGAGCCGGCGTTATGGCGGGATGGCGAATGCCTTGGTCTGCCTGGGGAAGGCCCGGGTTTGCCCGGGGAAAGCCCGATGCCGGCGGCTGTCGCCGCATATCCGGCAGTCGCGCCCTTCGCCCGTTTCCTGCCGTCCTTCGATCTGGCGCCGGCCGATGCCGTCGCCGCCTTGCTTGGCGCGGCGCCGGTTCCAGCCTCGCCATTCGGCGGCCACAGTGCCGGCCTACCACGGGCGAAAGCTTAACCGAGACCTGCTGTTATGCTTGGCAAGGGGAGACGCTCTCCCTATGTTAGGGCCAAGTTTCCTCTCACGACGCGTGTCCGCCCAGCGGCGCCAACGGGACAATTGATGAATCCGAATTATCGCAACCTCGCGCTCTGGGCGATCATAGCGGTCCTGCTCATCGCTCTCTTCAATCTTTTCCAGACGCCGCAGACGCGTGGGGCCTCGAGCGATGTCCCCTATTCGCAGTTCCTGCAGGAAGTCGGGGCGGGACGGATCAAGTCGGTGACCATCGCCGGCGCCCGTATCTCCGGCAATTACACGGACAGCTCCAACGGCTTCCAGACCTATTCGCCTGGGGACCCATCACTGGTTTCGCGTCTGCAGGACAAGAACGTCACCATCAATGCGCGTCCTGAATCCGACGGCTCCAATTCGCTGTTCGGCACCCTGATCTCCTGGCTGCCGATGATCCTCATCCTCGGCGTCTGGATATTCTTCATGCGCCAGATGCAGTCCGGTTCCGGCCGTGCCATGGGCTTCGGCAAGTCGAAGGCCAAGCTTTTGACCGAAGCGCATGGCCGCGTCACCTTTCAGGACGTCGCCGGCGTGGACGAAGCCAAGCAGGATCTGGAAGAGATCGTCGAGTTCCTGCGCGACCCGCAGAAATTCCAGCGGCTCGGCGGCAAGATCCCGCGCGGCGTGCTGCTCGTCGGTCCTCCCGGAACCGGCAAGACGCTGCTCGCCCGCTCGGTCGCCGGTGAAGCCAACGTGCCGTTCTTCACCATTTCGGGCTCGGACTTTGTCGAGATGTTCGTCGGCGTCGGCGCAAGCCGCGTCCGCGACATGTTCGACCAGGCCAAGAAGAATGCGCCTTGCATCATCTTCATCGACGAAATCGACGCGGTCGGCCGCCATCGCGGTGCCGGCCTCGGCGGCGGCAATGACGAACGCGAGCAGACGCTGAACCAGCTGCTGGTCGAGATGGATGGCTTCGAATCCAACGAAAGCATCATCCTGATCGCCGCCACCAACCGGCCCGACGTGCTCGATCCGGCGCTGCTCAGGCCGGGCCGCTTCGATCGCCAGGTGGTGGTGCCGAACCCCGACATCGTCGGCCGCGAGAAGATCCTGAAGGTGCATGTGCGCAACGTGCCGCTGGCGCCCAATGTCGACCTCAAGGTGATCGCGCGCGGCACGCCGGGCTTTTCCGGCGCCGACCTGATGAACCTGGTCAACGAGTCCGCCCTGATGGCGGCGCGGCGCAACAAGCGCCTCGTCACCATGGCCGAATTCGAGGACGCCAAGGACAAGATCATGATGGGCGCCGAGCGCCGCTCGTCGGCGATGACGCAGGCCGAGAAGGAGCTGACCGCCTATCACGAGGCCGGCCACGCCATCCTGGCGCTCAACGTGCCGTCGGCCGATCCGTTGCACAAGGCGACCATCATTCCGCGCGGCCGGGCACTCGGCATGGTCATGCAGCTGCCGGAAGGCGACCGCTATTCGATGAGCTACAAATACATGATCTCGCGCCTCGCCATCATGATGGGCGGCCGTGTCGCCGAGGAGTTCAAGTTCGGCAAGGAGAACATCACCTCGGGCGCCTCCTCCGATATCGAGCAGGCGACCAAGCTGGCGCGCGCCATGGTGACGCGCTGGGGCTTCTCCGACAAGCTCGGCCATGTCGCCTACGGCGACAACCAGGAGGAGGTGTTCCTCGGCCATTCGGTGGCGCGCACGCAGAACATCTCGGAAGAGACGGCGCAGATCATCGACGCCGAAGTGCGCCGGCTGATCGACGAGGCCTATTCGACGGCAAGGTCAATCCTGACTAAGAAAAAGAAGGAATGGATCGCGCTGGCGCAAGGCCTGCTCGAATACGAGACGCTGTCGGGCGAGGAGATCAAGCAGCTGATCGCCGGCAATAAGCCCGCACGCGACCTCGGCGACGACACGCCGCCGAGCCGTGGCTCGGCCGTACCAAAGTCCGGCCGCCGCAAGAAGGGTCCCGAGCCCGAAGGTGGCATGGAACCCCAGCCGTCAAGCTAGGCCCCGGCCCAGGACAGATCGACTTCGAAACGCCGCGGGCTCCAACCGCGGCGTTTCCTTTTGATGTTCGCGAGGCGCAAAAGCTGCCGGTCTCCCTACTTGTGGGCAGGGCTATCGCAGGTGGAAAGCCGAGGCTTTCGCCCTACGATGAGGGAGACTTGGCGCCGACCCTGGGCAAATTGCCTGCCGTTCGGCGCAAGGGCTCAACGGCGCCGACGACCCGCCCTCCGAGGCGGGTTTTTGCTTCCGGCGGCGGACAGAGGGAGCGAAGGAACGCGACCTGACAGTTGGTCCGACCTCGGAAGGCCCTCTCACTTGTTCGGCAATAACAAAAAAGCCCGCGAACCTTGCGGCTCGCGGGTTCCTATCGTCGGATGATGATGGCGCCGGTCAGCTCTTCAGCTTGGCGTTGCAGAGGCTGTAGAAGCCGCCGCCCTTCTGGATCCACCTGAGGCCGCCCAGCGTGTTGGCGTCCTTGTTCGCGTAATAGAGGTCGAGGCAGGTGTGCATGCGGCCCTTGGCCGGGGTCTCGGTTGCATACTTCTTGGAGATCGCCGTCGGGAATTTCACGCCCTGGGGGGCGGTGATGGTCGGCGGCTGCGGATCGCCGGTATACTTGGCATCGGGAGCCGGCAGGGTGTCGTCGTCGGCTGCGCCGGCGCCGCATTGGCTCTTGCGGAAGTCGTTCCACTTCATGCCGTTCAGCGTGTTGCCGGCCTTGGCAGCCTGATATTTGGCGCTGCAATCCGCCATACTGAGGCCTTTGCCGGAATCGGTCGCGGCGGCTGTCGCCGCCTCGGCAGGTGCCGCGGCAGGCTGTGCCGCTGCAGTTGCGCCGGCGGCGCATTCACTCTTGCGGAAGTCGTTCCATTTCATGCCGTTGAGCGTGCCGGCAGCCTTGGCGGCCTGGTATTTGGTGCTGCATTCCTTGGCCGTCAGGCCCGGCGCAGCGTCGTCGGCGGCTGCCGCAGCCTTGGTCGTGGCGGCGGGTTGTGCGGCTGCCGTCGCGTCGGCGGCGCACTGTGTCTTGCGGAAATCGTTCCACTTCATGCCGTTCAGCGTGCCGGCGGCTTTTGCCGCCTGGTACTTGGTGCTGCACTCCTTCGCCGTCAGGCCCGGGGCCGCATCGTCGCCGGCGGCTGCCTTGGTGGTGTCAGTGGCCTTGGCCGGGGCGGTGTCGGTCGTAGCGGCGGTGGCATCGGTGCCGCATTGCGCCTTGCGGAACTGGTTCCAGTTCTGCCCGCCAAGCGTTCCCGCATCCTTCGCCGCGTTATACTTGGTGCTGCACTCGGCCATGGTCAGCGCATTGGCAGGCGCCGCCAGGAACAAGGTCGCGACGGCAAGACCCGTCAAAGTGGCAAGTCGGTGGATGAGCATGCGTTTTCTCCCTGTGGCAGTTCATGATATGTCCCAGTGCAGCAATAGCGCTCAACGGCTGGTTGCGCCAGATGCTAAGTAGCGTAGAGACAAATTTAGAGGTGCATTCTTTTCTTTAAGGTGATGAATTCGTTGCCGGGACCGTCTCCCAGCCAAATTCGTCCGGGTGCATTGCACGGAGAGCGCGCATATGGCTGGTTCCCAGCGAGGCCACTGCGTCACATGACGGACAGTCAAATCGGCGGGTGCGGAGGACCTGAGCCTACCGCTGTCTGGAGCCGCACGATGCGGACTCGGGTTCAAGGCCACACTGCCACAGACCAAAGGATCCAGATGAGTTTGAGTTGACGTTTCTGATGCTGCTGCCGCAACAAGGGCTCGGAACTTGAAAATCAACACACTAGCGTGACGCAAAACACACAAAACAACAATTTTCTAAGGATTGGTCGTCCATAATCATACAATGTGATGACGGGGCTTGGGCCATTTTATGGCATGAGATGCTCGGAAAGAACCATCGGGAAGCTGGCGAACATGGCAGGACATTATTTCGGTACGGACGGCATTCGTGGGCGAGCCAACAAGTTTCCAATGACGGCGGAGGTCGCCATGCGGGTCGGCATGGCCGCCGGCCTCTCGTTCCAGCGCGGCAGCCACCGCCACCGCGTCGTGCTCGGCAAGGATACCAGGCTTTCCGGCTACATGATCGAGAACGCGATGGTATCCGGCCTGTGCGCCGCCGGCATGGATGTCTTCCTGCTCGGCCCTATCCCGACGCCCGCTGTTGCCATGCTGGTGCGCTCGCTGCGCGCCGATATCGGGGTGATGATTTCTGCCTCGCACAACCCCTATTACGACAACGGCATCAAGCTGTTCGGCCCCGATGGCTACAAGCTGTCCGATGAGATCGAGGAGCGTATCGAGGGGATGCTCGACAAGGATATCGAATTGGCGCTCGCTGATTCCGATGGGCTCGGCCGCGCCAAACGCGTGGACGGCGTGCATGACCGCTATATCGAATTCGCCAAGCGCACGCTGCCGCGCTCGATGTCGCTGTCGGGCCTGCGCATCGTCGTCGATTGTGCCAATGGCGCCGCCTACAAGGTGGCGCCCGACGCGCTATGGGAACTCGGCGCCGAGGTCGTTGCCATCAATGTCGAGCCCAACGGCTTCAACATCAACAAGGAATGCGGCTCGACTCATCCAGCCGGCTTGCAAAAGAAGGTGCACGAAGTGCGCGCCGATATCGGCATTGCGCTCGACGGCGATGCCGACCGCGTCGTCATCGTCGACGAGAACGGCGCGATCGTCGATGGCGACCAGATCATGGCGCTGATTGCCGAGTCCTGGCACCAGAGCGGGCGGCTGGCCGGCGGCGGTGTCGTCTCGACGGTAATGTCCAATCTCGGCCTCGAACGCTTCCTCGGCGACATGAACCTGCAGTTGCATCGCACCAAGGTCGGCGACCGCTATGTCGTCGAGCACATGCGTGCCCATGGGCTCAATGTCGGCGGCGAACAGTCGGGTCACATCGTGCTGTCCGACTTTTCGACCACCGGCGACGGCCTTGTCTCGGCGCTGCAGGTGCTCGCCTGCATCAAGCGGCAGAACCGGCCGGTGAGCGAACTGTCGAAGAAGTTCGAGCCGGTGCCGCAGCTGTTGAAGAATGTGCATATTTCCGGCGGCAAGCCGCTCGAGGAGGCGCCGGTCAAGGCAGCGATCGAAGATGCGCGCAATCGCCTCGGCAAGGCCGGGCGCCTGGTCATCCGGCCATCCGGCACGGAGCCGCTCATCCGCGTCATGGCGGAAGGCGACGACCCACAACTTGTCGAGTCCGTCGTCAACGACATCGTCGAGGTCATTTCGGAAACGCGCAGCGCCGCCTGATCTCCCTCCAACATCGGTTCAAAGCCCGCCTTGCCGGCGGGCTTTTTATTGAGTCGCCAATTCCGCCTGCAGCAACGGCCGCCAGATTGCTCGACTTTTGGAGATTCGTGGTTAATCAATACGGTTAAACGCCTTTTAACCTTTCCGATTCATTATCCACAACTGAGGTCAATCACGTTTCGGGCGCGTTCGCCGTTCGAGGGTTCTCAGGAGTGATAAGCATGTTCAACACAGCAAGAATGGCCCTCCTGGCCGCGCTGTTTGCCGGCGCCGGGCCGGCATTCGCCGCCGATTTCGTCGAGCCGCCCGTAGTCGAGGAGGCGCCACCACCGGTTGCCTACGAGCAGCCGGCCGAATTCGGCGGCTGGTATATCCGTGGCGACATCGACTATCACTGGTCGAAGTTTCGTGGCGGCGACTACATCACCTACGGTGTAGCGCCCCAGAATCCCGGCAAGTTCGATACAGGCAAGCTGGACGGCGCCTTCTCGGCCGGCGGCGGTGTTGGTTACCAGATCGACGAGCATTTCCGCACCGATCTCACCTTGGACTGGATGAGCAAGTCCAAATTCCGCGGCTCGACCAACGGCTTCTGCGGCCCGCAGCAAACGCCTTGCACGTCCGTCGATACCTCGTCCTATTCGGCGCTGCTGCTCTTGGCCAACGCCTATGTCGACATCGGCACCTGGCATGGGATCACGCCTTATGTCGGCGCCGGCATCGGCGGTGCCTGGGTCAAGTGGGATGAACTGCACAACGTGGACAGCGACGGTTCATTTGATCATAGCGGTGGCAAGGGCTGGCGTTTTGCCTATGCTGCCATGGCGGGCGCATCCTACTGCCTGACCGATCGCGTCAAACTCGATGTCGGCTACCGCTTCAGCCACATCAATGGCGGTAAGATGTTCGACTATGCCTCCCTCCCCAATGTCGGCCCAGGCTATGACAAAGGCATCAACGTGCACGAAGTGCGTGGCGGCCTGCGCTACCAGTTCGGCAGGTCGGACTGCGCGCCGCCGGAGCCCTACGTTCCAGAACCCGAGCCCGTCTACACCAAGTAGTTGTTTCTGAAATCCAGGAATTCGTCGACCGCCCGGCTGATGCCGGGCGGTTTCGTTTTGGCTGCCTAAGATGCTGCGGCGCTCGGGAACACCGCCCAACTTGAGAAGCGAAAGCGGATCAAATCAATTGCTAACGCCTTGTTATCCTTAACCCGCACTTAACCCCTATGGTTAACAATGCTGTCTGAAACGGCGCGCGATTGCGAATGCGCCAAGTTCGGGAGCCGAGGACCATGACATCCAAATCGCCTGTAGCACTGGCGCTAGCAGCAGTCGTCGTGTTGCCGCTGACGCCGGCGCTTGGTGCCGATTACGAACCGCCGGTCTATGTCGACCAGGCGCCCGATTATGTACCGGTCGAGGTTGGCTCGGGATGGTATCTGCGCGGCGATGTCTCCTATCTGGTGCAGAAGAGCTTCAGGGATGAGGATTTCGCCTTCACGCCCGCGAGCTTCGACGAAAAGGAAGATCCCATCTTCGCCAGCATTGGCTTCGGCTACCATTTCAACGACTATTTGCGCGCCGATCTCAATGCCGGCTATCTGCCCGGCAACAAGATCGAGGTCGGCTATAACAACGGAACGACCGTGGCATCGGCGACCCTGAAGAACTATGCCTTCTCAGGCATACTCAATGGCTATGTCGACCTTGGCACCTATGTCGGAATCACGCCTTATCTCGGCGCTGGTGTCGGTATCCTCCAGAGCAAGCGCCGCCTGTCGGCGAGCTACTTCACCGCCAACGCCGACCCCACCGACGATTTCGTCCTGCGTGACAACAAGACCCAATACTCCTTCGCCTACACGCTGAATGCCGGCCTTGCCTACCAAGTGTCCAAGAATGTCTCAGTCGATGTGGGGTATCAGTATTTCTCCGCACCCGACGCCGAATATGTGACGGCCGAAAGCCTGACTTCTTATCCGATCCGCAAAGGGATCAATAATCACCAGGTCAAAGTCGGACTGCGATACGACCTCTGGTAGGCTCGATCGAAGCTGAGGCGTGAACAATGGCGGGTCTTTGGCCCGCCGTTTGCGTTGTGGCACTTTTTTTCCAAAGGCAGCCGGTATCCCGACAGCGACAAAAACTTTCCCCTTGACGCCGAAAGCCTGAACGCATATCGCCGTCCGTGGGCCACCCCTCCCCAACGAGGGGCCACTATCTGGAAGGATAGACCACGATGACGACGCATACGAAGCCCGAATTCCGTCCGGCAAATCCCAATTTTTCCTCAGGTCCCTGTGCAAAACGCCCCGGCTGGTCGGTCGAGGCGCTCAAAAATGCCGCGCTCGGGCGCTCGCACCGTGCCAAGATCGGCAAGACCAAGCTTGAACAAGCGATCGAGCTGACGCGGGAAATCCTCCAGGTTCCGGCGGATTACCGCATCGGCATCGTGCCGGCATCGGATACCGGCGCGGTCGAGATGGCGCTGTGGTCGCTGCTGGGCGAGCGCGGCGTCGACATGGTCGCCTGGGAGAGTTTTGGTTCCGGCTGGGTCACCGACGTCGTCAAGCAATTGAAGCTCGCCGACGCGCGCAAGATCGAAGCCGGCTATGGCGCGCTGCCCGACCTGACGAAAATCGATTTCGATCGCGACGTGGTCTTCACCTGGAACGGCACGACTTCGGGCGTGCGCGTGCCGAACGGCGATTTCATTCCGGCCGACCGCCGCGGCCTGACCATCTGCGACGCCACTTCGGCCGCGTTTGCGCAAAGGCTCGATTTCGAGAAACTCGACGTCGTCACCTTCTCCTGGCAGAAGGTGCTGGGGGGTGAGGGCGCGCATGGCATGCTGATCCTCAGCCCGCGCGCCGTCGAGCGCCTGGAAAGCTACAAGCCGGCCTGGCCGCTGCCGAAGATCTTCCGGCTCACTTCGGGCGGCAAGCTGATCGAAGGCATCTTCAAGGGCGAGACCATCAACACGCCGTCAATGCTGTGCGTGGAGGACTATCGCGACGCGCTGCGTTGGGCGCAGTCGATCGGCGGCCTCGACGCGCTGGTCACCAGAGCGGATGCCAATGCCGCTGTTCTGGATCGCTTTGTCGGAAAATCTTCCTGGCTCGGCCATCTTGCCGTCAACCCGGCGACGCGCTCGAACACATCGGTCTGCCTTTCCTTCACCGATCCGGATGTCGCTGCACTCAACGCCGATGGACAGGCTGCGTTCGCCAAGGCAATCGTCTCGGCGCTCGACAAGGAAGGCGTCGCCTACGACATCGGCGCCTATCGCGATGCACCGCCCGGCCTGCGCATCTGGTGCGGCGCGACAGTCGAGACCTCCGATCTCGAAGCGCTGCTGCCCTGGCTCGACTGGGCTTTTGCCGCACAAAAGGCGTCGCTGAAGGCAGCCGCCTGACTCCCTCTCCCTCGAGGGAGGGTGGCCCAAAGGGGCGGGTGGGGTCGCCTCCAACCGCTCACCGATCCGCGATCCAGAAAGAAAAAGATTTGGCCGCATCCGGCCGCAATGACCCCACCCCGGCGCTTCGCGCCGACCCTCCCCTCAAGGGGGAGGGACGCCAATCGCAAAGGACCAAGCCAATGCCCCGCGTTCTCGTCTCAGACAAACTTTCCACCACCGCCGTGCAGATCTTCAGGGATCGCGGCATCGAGGTCGACTATTTGCCGGATCTCGGCAAGGACAAGGAAAAACTGCTCGAAGTGATCGGCCAGTATGATGGGCTGGCCATCCGCTCGGCGACAAAGGTCACGGAGAAGCTGATCAACGCCGCGACCAGGCTGAAGGTCGTGGGCCGCGCCGGCATCGGCGTCGACAATGTCGACATCCCGGCGGCGAGCCGCAAGGGTATCATCGTGATGAACACGCCTTTCGGCAATTCGATCACCACCGCCGAGCATGCCGTCGCCATGATCTTCGCACTGGCCCGCCAGATACCGGAGGCCAACGCCTCGACCCATGCCGGCAAATGGGAAAAGAACCGCTTCATGGGCGTCGAGATCACCGGCAAGACGCTCGGCATCATCGGTTGCGGCAATATCGGCTCGATCGTCGCTACGCGCGGCGTCGGCCTGAAGATGCACGTCGTCGCCTTCGATCCGTTCCTGTCGGACAGCCGCGCCGAGGAACTCGGTGTCGAAAAGGTCGAGCTCGACGAGCTGTTCGCCCGTGCCGACTTCATCACGCTGCACACACCGCTTACCGACAAGACGCGCAACATCATCGACGCCGCGGCGATCGCAAAGATGAAGACCGGCGTGCGTATCATCAACTGCGCGCGTGGCGGGCTGATCGTCGAGGCCGACCTGATCGCGGCCTTGAAGAGCGGCAAGGTGGCCGGCGCCGGCATCGACGTGTTCGAGGTCGAACCGGCGGAGAACAACGCGCTGTTCGGCATGGAGAATGTGGTGGCGACGCCGCATCTCGGTGCCTCGACGATGGAGGCGCAGGAGAACGTCGCGCTACAGGTCGCCGAGCAGATGTCGGACTATCTGATCAAGGGCGCCGTTTCCAATGCCATCAACATGCCGTCGATCACCGCCGAGGAAGCGCCGCGGCTGAAACCTTTCGTCAAGCTCGCCGAAGTGCTCGGCGCCTTTGTCGGACAGGTCACCGAGGATCCGATCAAGGAGGTCGAGATCCTGTTCGACGGCTCGACCGCGACGATGAATACGCGGGCGCTGATCAGCGCTACTCTTGCCGGGCTGATCCGGCCGCAGGTCGCCGACGTCAACATGGTGTCGGCGCCGATCATGGTGAAGGAGCGCGGCATCATCGTCGCCGAGGTCAAGCGCGACAAGTCGGGCGTGTTCGACGGCTATATCAAGCTAACGGTCAAGACCGAGCACAGGACGCGCTCGATCGCCGGCACCTGTTTTTCGGACGGCAAGCCGCGCTTCATCCAGATCAAGGGCATCAATCTCGACGCCGAGGTCGGTCAGCACATGCTCTACACGACCAATGCCGACGCGCCCGGCATCATCGGCCTGCTCGGCACGGTGTGCGGCGAGAACGGCGTCAACATCGCCAATTTCCAGCTCGGCCGCAACCGGCCGGGCGGCGATGCCATTGCGTTGCTCTATCTCGATGCGCCGTTCCCGGAAGACGTGTTGGCGCAGGTGCGCTCGCACAAATCGATCGACTCGGCCAAGCGGCTGCATTTCGACGTCGGCGCGGCCTGAAATTCGATCACCCCGTGTGCAGCAGCACGCGGGGCGCTTCCATGGTCGTTGACGGACCGCAGTGAACCGTCGCGGCAAGCGACTTCATTGAGCAGCGGATACCGCCATCTTCCGTCCGCTGTATTCGGCGAGGCTGATGCCGCCCAGCACCAGCGCGAGAGCCAGCGCCTGATAAAGCTGGAATGTCTCACCGACAATCAGCACCGACAGCAGCGTACCGAAGATCGGCACCAGATTGATGAACAGGCCGGCCCGGTTGGCGCCGATCAGCTCGTTGCCTCTGATATAGAAGATCTGCGAGATGACCGAAGCACCGATGGCAGTATAGAACGCGACAGCCCAGCCGCGGGCGTCGGGGACGATGACCTTGCCGGCGGCAATCTCCCACAGGAAGAAAGGCAGCGATGTGATGAGTGCGGCAACCGACAGCGCCAGCATCAGGCTCTGCCAGCGGATGACCGGCTTCAGCCGCAACCCCACCGAATAGAAGGAGTAGCAAAGCACGGCGACCAGCATGATCGCGTCGCCGAAGTTGAGATCCAGCTTGAGAAGCTGGCGCAGGTCGCCATGGCTCGCCGTCACCGCGACGCCGATGATGGTCAGCACGACGCCAGCGATCTGCACCCGGTTCACCCGCAGGCGAAACAGCACGAAATTGGCGATGATGATCACGATCGGTATCGCCGCCTGCTCGATCGAGACGTTGATTGCCGTCGTGTAGTTGAGCGCCGTGTAGAAGATCGCATTGAAAAAGGCGAAGCCGCAAGCGCCGAGCCCGCCAAGCAGCAACCAGTGCCGACGCACCACTGGCCAGTCCTGATGCAGCGTTCGCCAGCCGATCGGCAGCAGGATCAGAACGGCCAGAGTCCAGCGCAGGAAGACCAGCGTCATCGGCGAAATGTGGTCGACCGCCAGCTTGCCGGCCACGGAGTTGCCGCCCCACAGCAAGGTGGTGAACAGCAGGAAAAGGTAGGCGGCTCGATGCATCGTGACATTCCGGCCAGGCAGAGGGAATTCGACGTCGGTGTGGGCCTATTGCGACCGCCAACCCAAGTAAATGATGTCAAAGGCGAAAATTGTTGTGCCTCGGGGCGTTTTGGGCGGCAAAGAGTGGTCGCGCTCGCCGGGTCTTGACGCTATAGAGCGACGTGCGTGCAATTGGACGCTACAAGTACGCGTCGGAAGGCTCTAATCCTCGCGTCGTGCTTTTCCGAAAATCGATTCCGATTTTGGGGGCCGATGCGATAGAGGCCTGTCGTTTCGAACTGTTTTCAAGCTGCTCGTGCGGCGTCTCAAGGGAAAAGAAATATGGCCAATGTGGTGGTCGTCGGCTCGCAATGGGGCGATGAGGGCAAAGGCAAGATCGTAGACTGGCTGTCGGAGCGCGCCGACGTTGTCGTGCGCTTCCAAGGCGGCCACAATGCCGGCCACACGCTGGTCGTCGACGGCAAGGTCTACAAGCTGTCGCTGCTGCCGTCCGGCGTGGTGCGGCAAGGCAAGCTGTCCATCATCGGCAATGGCGTCGTCTTCGATCCGCACGCTTTCGTCGCGGAGGTTGCGAAATTGAAGGCGCAGGGCGTCGAGGTGACGCCGGACCGCCTGAAAATAGCCGAAAACACCGCGCTTATCCTGTCCTTGCACCGGGAGCTGGACGGATTCCGCGAGGACGCCGCGTCCAATTCCGGAACGAAGATCGGCACGACCCGCCGCGGTATCGGTCCCGCCTACGAAGACAAGGTGGGCCGGCGCGCGGTCAGGGTGATGGATTTGGCGGATTTGGAAACGCTACCCTTGAAGGTCTACAGGCTGCTGACGCACCACAATGCGCTGCGGCGCGGGCTTGGCCATGCCGAAGTCACGCATGAGGCGATCATGAGCGAGCTGATTTCCGTCGCTGACGAGATCCTGCCCTATATGGACCGCGTCTGGAAAATCCTCGACGACAAGCGCCGCGCCGGCGAGCGCATCCTGTTCGAGGGCGCGCAAGGCACGTTGCTCGACATCGATCATGGTACCTATCCGTTCGTCACCTCGTCCAATACGGTTGCCGGTCAGGCCGCCGCGGGCTCCGGTGTCGGCCCGGGCGCCATCGGCTATGTGCTCGGCATCACCAAAGCCTATACCACGCGCGTCGGCGAAGGCCCGTTTCCGACCGAGCAGAAGAACGAGATCGGCGAGTTCCTGGGCACGCGTGGCCATGAATTCGGCGTCGTCACCGGCCGCAAGCGGCGCTGCGGCTGGTTCGATGCCGTGCTGGTCCGCCAGGCTGTCGCCGTCAACGGCATCAAGGGCATTGCGCTGACCAAGCTCGATGTGCTCGATGGGCTGGACGAGATCAAGGTCTGTACCGGCTACCGACTCGACGGCGAGGCGATCGATTACCTGCCGGCCAGCCAGGGTGCGCAGGCCCGCGTCGAACCGGTCTACGAAACGTTGGAGGGGTGGAAAGGTACCACCGCCGGCGCGCGCAGCTGGAACGATCTGCCGGCGCAGGCGGTGAAGTACGTCCGCCACATCGAAGAGCTGATCGGCGCGCCGGTCGCACTCCTTTCCACCAGCCCTGAACGGGACGACACGATACTTGTGACCGATCCGTTTCAAGACTAGTTTCTCAGCCTTTCCGGGCATTGCGGCTGATTTGCGGGGGCCGGCCCAGAAACAAATGCAGGTCGACTGAAGCATGGTAGATTTTGTTGGTGCCCTGAAAAAGACGCTAGACAAGCTTGATAAGCCGTCGGCGGAAGTGCGCGCCAAAGTTTATGACATGGCGCGTTCGACGATCGCGAAGAAAATTGCCGAACGCGATCCGCCGTTTGCGCCGTCGGATGTCGCCAGGCAGAAGCGCGCACTCGAAGACGCCATCGCAAGCGTTGAGCGAGAATATGCTAAACCGGCACCGGCATCCGATCCGCTGGCGGAACTGGAGGACATCTTCTCCTCCATCGACCGCAACAAGAACCAGCCCAGCCATGTCCGGCAGCCGGCAAAGACCGAGCCAGCAAAGACGGAGCCAGCAACGACCGGGCCAGCAAAGACCGGGCCGGCCCAGACTGGGCCGGCATGGCAGTCCACGCCCGCCAAGGCGGTGCCGAACTGGCAAAAGCCGCAGCCCGTCGCTCTTCCTCAAGAGCGCGCTGGTCCGCCGCCGTCCGATATGGATCTTCCGACGGCCGATGACCAAGACAGCGTTTTTCGGGGCGACGACTTTTCCAACGACGGCGGCCCCGCGGAGGACAGGTTCCAGCGACTCCATCCTGCCGAGCGCAGGCGCAGCTATGGCGGCGTGATCGCCGCCGCCATTGCCCTGCTGGTCATTGCCGGTGGCGGTTATGGCATCTGGCTGAACAAGGATGCGTTCGGCAGCATGCTCGGCCTCGACGAGACCAAAGCCGTCGCCACCGAACCGCTGGTAAAACCAGCCCCGGCCAAGCCGGTGGCCGATGCGGCCGTACCGGCCGCCGCGCCTCCGACGGAGGCCAGCGAGGGCGCGAAGTTTACGCAGCGCCTTACGCCCGAGGGCCACGAAGTCGATCCCGGCCCCGCGGCCGGGCAGGCGGGCATCGGCGAAGGCGAATCCGTCGCCGCACTGACCACGCCGCCGTCGGCCGCTCAAGCGCCGACCACCCCGGCACCCGCCGCGCCGGCACCGGCCGCACCCGCCGACACGCAAGCCACGGCCAATGCTCCACCAGTCGATGGGTCCGCTGCGCCAACGCCCGCAACGCCGCCCGATGCTGCAGCTACTCCGCCAGCCCCTGCAACGGCCGCCCCACCGCCCGCGACGGCAGCGGCACCGACGGTAGTTCCGCCGCAAGCCGCGTTGGCCGTCGGCCAGAAGGCGATCTTCTACGAGGAGCGCACCAGCACCGCTCAAGGCTCGGCCGAGCCCGGCAACATCGTCTGGTCGCTGGTGCAGGAATCGCCCGGCGGCGACCTGCCGCCCGAGCCGGCGATCCGTGCCGAGGCGACCATTCCAGGCAAGGATATCCAGTTGCGCATGACGATCCGTCGCAACACCGACCAGACGCTGCCGGCCAGCCACATCATCGAGATGATCTTCCTGACGCCTAATGGCTTCGAGGGCGGCGGTGTCGACAACATCTTGCGTGTCGCCATGAAGGGCTCCGAGCAGGATGCCGGCAGCCCGCTGATCGGCATCCCGGCCAAGATCGCCGATGGCTTCTTCCTGGTTGCGCTCAACGACACCAAGGCGGATGAAGACGCCAATCTGACCTTGCTCAGAGGTCAGGACTGGATTGACGTGCCGGTCGTCTACAAGACCGGGCGGCGGGCGCTGCTCACCATGGAAAAGGGAATTCCCGGCGAGAAGGTATTCGACGAGGCGCTGAAGGCCTGGCAGACAAAGACGGCGGGGTGAGGCCGGCTCACCAGCCCAACGCCTCCTTGGCTCAGAAGCCTTGGAACAGCATGTCGAGCGCGCTCACGATGTCTTCGTGATGCCTGGTCAGATTCAGTCGGCTCTCGCCCAGTTCCGTCGCCGCAACCGTGGCGATCAAATGGGTGGCCATGACCAATTTCCGACCATTGATCTCGAAAATGGGATGGAGCCTTCGCATTGGTGATGGTGCCATCGCAACCGGCAGCAGCGGGACGACCACCCGGGTCTTGAAATGGTCGAGCAGATCGGCCTGGACGTCGAGGAGATAGCCGCCTTCGATGCTACTCGCGAAGACGTCGTAGCGCGCCATCAGAATTGCCGATGTTCTGCCAGCGGAATACCGTGTTTTTCGACATATTCGTTCCACGCATCTATCGTCGCGCGGTTCTCAAGCTTCCACAGCCGCGTCTTTTCGGCGGCCACTGCCTCTGCGATGCCGGCTTCAGCGGCGCGCGAGACATTAACATCGAGCCCCTTGGCTTCCTTCATGAGCTTTGAGTCGATAGACAGATTTGCCGGCTGACGAACCGCATTCACAGCTATCTTGCGCATGATCACCTCCGCAGCATGCGCATAACATATGCGCACTCCTGTCTAGCCGCAATGACAAGGCGCTTGAACTCGCGAATTACCCCTCCATCTCCTCGCGCAGCATCTCGAGTTCCAGCCATTCCTCCTCGAGCGCTGCCAGTGTGACGCGCTCCTTGTCGAGCGCGGCAATCGTCTTCTGGAACGAGGCCGGGTCGCGCTCGTAATAGGCCGGATCGGCGATGTTGTTCTCCAGCCGCGAGATCGAGGCCGACACCGCCTCGATCTTCTTGGGCAAGGTTTCCAGCGCGAATTTCTGCTTGAACGACAGTTTCTTTGCCGGGCCCTTGGGAGCGACCGCGTCGCTCCTGCTTGCGGCCGTCGCCTCGCTGGTCTCTGCCTTCGGCCGCGCCTTGCGGTCGTCCAGCCTGGTGCCGCCGCGCTGCGCCAGCATGTCGGAATAGCCGCCGGCATATTCGATCCAGCGGCCATCACCATCCGGCGCGATGATGCTGGTCACGGTGCGGTCGAGGAAATCGCGATCGTGGCTGACCAGGATCACCGTGCCGGCAAAGCCGGCGACCAGTTCCTGCAGCAACTCCAGCGTCTCCATATCGAGGTCGTTGGTCGGCTCGTCGAGCACAAGCAGGTTTGCCGGCCGCGCCAAAACGCGGGCGAGAATCAGCCGTGCCCGCTCGCCGCCCGAAAGCTCGCGCACCGGCGTGCGCGCCTGTTCCGGCTTGAACAGGAAGTCTTTCATGTAAGAGACGACGTGGCGCTGTTCGCCATTGATGACCAGGTTCTCGCCGCGACCGTCGGTGAGATACTGCGCCAGTGTCTCCTGTGGATCGACGGCCTCGCGCTTCTGGTCGAGCGTGGCGATCTCCAGATTGGTGCCGAGCCGCACCGTGCCTGCGTCCGGCTTCAATTCGCCGGTCAGCATCTTCAACAGCGTCGTCTTGCCAGCGCCGTTCGGCCCGACCAAGCCAACGCGATCGCCGCGCTGGATGCGGGTCGAAAATCCCTTGACCACGATCAGATCGCCAAAGCTCTTCTCGATGTTCCTGGCCTCTATCACCAGCTTGCCGGATTCGGCGGCGTCGCTGGCTGTCATCGTCGCCGCACCCTCGGCGCCGCGATGACCGCGAAAGCGCTGGCGCATGGTCTGCAACTCACCGAGCCGGCGCATGTTGCGCTTGCGCCGCGCTGTCACGCCATAGCGCAGCCAGTGCTCCTCGCGGACGATCTGGCGACCGAGCTTGTGCTGCTCGCGCTCTTCCTCCTCCAGCACCGTGTCGCGCCATTGCTCGAAATAGCCAAAGCCCTTGTCGAGACGGCGGGTCTGCCCGCGGTCGAGCCAGATTGTGGCGCGTGACACGCGCTCGAGAAAACGGCGGTCATGCGAGATGACGACCAGTGCCGAGGAGGTGCGGGCAAGCTCCTCCTCCAGCCATTCGATGACCGACAGGTCAAGATGGTTTGTCGGCTCATCGAGGAGGAGAATGTCGGGCTCCGGCGCCATGACGCGGGCGAGTGCCGCACGCCTCGCCTCGCCGCCGGAGAGGTCGTTCGGCCGTTCTTCGCCGGTCAGGCCGAGATGCTCCATCAGATAGGTGGCGCGATAGGGATCGTCGGCGGGCCCGAGCCCCGCCTCGACATAGGCGCGGACGGTCGCAAAACCTTCCATGTCGGGCATTTGCGGCAAGTAGCGCACGGTTGCCGAAGGCTGGCGGAAGACTTCGCCGTCCTGCGGCTCGATCAGCCCGGCGGCGATCTTGAGGAGCGTCGACTTGCCCGAACCGTTTCGGCCGACCAAGGCGATCTTGTCGCCAGCTGAGGCCGTCAGGGCGGCACCGTCGAGCAGCGGCGTGCCGCCAAAGGTCAGCTTTATCCCATCGAGATTGAGAAGCGGCGGTGCCATGTCAGCTTTCAGGTAAGGGAAAAGGATGCGCGAGCAGCAGCGCGCGGCCGCTGGCCAGCGCGATTTCCAACCGGCCCCTGACCTCGTTGGAAATGGTCAGCGACGAGCCGAACGCAACCTCGACATGGTCGAGCGGCCATTTGGCACCGGTGACGCTCAGGCCGGCGAGATCGGAGAAGCCGAGCACCGAAAACAGCGTGCCGTCGGCATAGTCGAAGCCAGTCTTTCCGGGCAGCAAGGGAATGCCTTCCTGTGCGCCGCTGGTCAAAAGCACGTCCGTCCCGCCTTCCGCCAGCCGGACGCTCAGCGCCAGATGCAGGAAGATGTGGTCGGTGCGTTTGCCGCCGAAAGCGCCTGCGAGCACAAGGCTGGTCGCACCGCGTTCGAGTGCGGCGGCGATAGCGAGTTCACCGTCGGTCTTGTCCTTTTCGGCGGGAAACACCTGCCGTGGCACGGCGGCCAGATCCTCCGGCAACTCGGCAGGTACGGAATCGAAATCGCCGACCCAGAGTTCCGGCCTCAGGCCCAGCATACGGGCATGGCCGATGCCGGCATCGGCAGCGATGACGCGCGAGCCTTCGACCTGGCGGTCGAGCAGCGGCGTGCGGATGAGATCGCCGCCAAGCAGGATGGTGAATTTGCTCATATCTCGTGGCCCTTACCAGCCCTGCCCCAGAAACGGAAGAATGAAACGGAAGATGAAACGGCAGACGAAACGGAAGGCTGGGCTTTGGATGCCCGGCAAACTTCCGCTTGCGCGGCACTTCGGCCGGGCCTATGTGTCGAAACGCTCTAACGGGGTGCCGGACGCGATCTTCGCGGACCGGCTGAGAGGCAAGACTGCCAACCCGCTGAACCTGATCCGGTTTGTACCGGCGGAGGGATTAGACGCTTCGGACAGCCCGGCGCCTCAATTCCTTTCAATGCGAACGAAGGAGGCGCCGATGCGCAGTTTTTTCCACTCTCTTGTCCCGATTGTCCTGCTTGCGGCATCCGCGCTCGCCCTGCCAGGGCAGGCATCGGCACAGGATAGACTGACCGTCTATACCTATGAAAGCTTCACCGCCGATTGGGGTCCGGGACCGGCGGTGAAGAAGGCCTTCGAGGCCGAGTGCAGCTGCGTCGTCGAATTCGTCTCGGTCGCTGACGGCGTGGCGCTGCTCAACCGTGTGAAGCTGGAAGGGGCCGCCACCAAGGCCGATATCGTGCTTGGCCTCGATACCAATTTAACCGCCGACGCCAAGGCAACCGGCCTGTTTTCGCCGCATGGCGCCATATCGGATGTCAGCGTGCCGGGCGGCTGGCGCGACGATACTTTCGTGCCGTTCGACTATGGCTATTTCGCCGTCGTCTACGATACCGAAAAACTGAAGAACCCGCCGAAGAGCCTCAGGGAATTGGTCGAGGGCGATGCCGGAGAGAAGATCGTCATCCAGGACCCGCGCACCTCGACGCCGGGCCTTGGCCTGCTGTTGTGGGTCAAGTCGGTCTATGGCGACAAGGCGCCCGAAGCCTGGGCCAAGCTCAAGGCAAAGGTGCTGACGGTGACGCCAGGCTGGAGCGAGGCCTACGGCCTGTTCACCAAGGGCGAGGCGCCGATGGTGCTGTCGTATACCACGTCGCCGGCCTACCACATGGTCGCCGAAAACACCGAGCGCTACCAGGCGGCGTCCTTCGAGGAAGGCGAATACCTGCAGATCGAAGTTGCGGGGATCACCACCAAGGGCGCGAAGAACCCGCTGGCGGAAAAGTTCATCGCCTTCATGACCGGACCGAAATTCCAGGATGTCATTCCCGAAACCAACTGGATGTTCCCGGCCGGCAAGACCGACAAGCCGCTCAATCCGGCGTTCGACAAGCTTGTCAAACCGACCAAAACCTTGCTGTTCAGCCCGGAGGAAGTCGCGGCCCACCGCAAGGCCTGGGTCGATGAGTGGCTTGCGGCGATGAGCAAGTAGCTTTGGCCGATTGATCGAAGATGATCGCTCTACGGCGCCCCCCTCTGTCCTGCCGGACATCTCCCCCACAAGGGGGGAGATCGGACGGCACGGCGGCTTTCGCCAGTCGCCGATGTTGCTGGAATGAGCGGAGCGCTGAAACTGCCAATCTCACCCCTTGTGGGGGAGATGTCCGGCAGGACAGAGGGGGGCGCGAAGGAACGCAATCCTCACTAAGAATCTCGAATCTGGTAGTCTAGCGTGCAACGCGCACCATCATCTGACTCCCGCGTCAACGCCGGCATCGTCGCGCTCGCCGCCATCGCGTTGCTGATCGGCGGTGCATTCACCGGGCTCGTCGTCGAAGCCACGCGCGACCCGTCCGGTGTTGTCTCCGCCTTCGATTCGTATCTCTTGCGTATCGTCCGTTTCACGCTCTGGCAGGCTCTGTTGTCGACCCTGCTCTCCGTCGCGCCAGCGCTGTTCGTCGCGCGTGCCCTGTCGCGGCATCCACAGTTTTTCGGGCGAGGCTTTATCCTGCAGCTTTTCGCCGTGCCACTGGCGCTGCCGGCCATTGTTGCCGCACTCGGTGTCTTGGCACTCTATGGCCGCGCCGGCTATTTTGCCGGCACGCTGGGCGCGCTAGGCGGCCAGAGCTGGCCCGGCATCTATGGCCTGTCGGGCATACTCGTCGCCCATGTCTTCTTCAACCTGCCGCTGGCGACGCGGCTGTTCCTGGAGGCGTTGCAGATCGTGCCGGCCGACCAATGGCGGCTGGCGAGCCAGCTTGGCATGGGTGCTGCGCCGGCCTTCCGGCTGATCGAATGGCCGCCGCTGCGTGCGGCCTTGCCGGGCGTTGCCGGGCTCGTTTTCATGCTGTGCATCACCTCCTTCACCATCGTGCTTACGCTCGGCGGCGGACCCAGCGCGACGACGCTGGAGGTTGCCATCTACCAGGCGCTGCGTTTCGACTTCGACCCGGCGCGGGCTGTGACGCTGACCCTGCTGCAGATTGCCCTGACCTTCGTGGTCGTGCTGGCCTTGACGCGGCTTGGCGCCAATATGACCGGCGACGCCAATCTGCCGGTGGCGCCGCGCCGGTATTTTTTAGCCGGTGCGGCCGAGACCGTGCTGAACGCGCTGGTGATCGGGCTGGCACTGCTATTTGTCGCCGGGCCGATGGCGGCCACGCTGGCGGCCGGGCTTGGCGCCGATCTCGGCCGCCTTGCCGGCGAGAGCGCGGTGCGGCAAGCGACGGCGACCAGTGCCGTGCTGTCCGTCTTATCGGCGCTGCTCTCCCTGGCGCTGTCGCTGTCGCTGGTCATGGCGCGCCGGGCGCTGGCGCTCACCCGGCGGACAGGCCGGCGGACGGTGCTCGAGCATCTGGCCGACACCGGTGCGGGGTTCGTCCTGGTGGTGCCGCCCATCGTCATCGGCGCCGGCTGGTTCCTGCTCCTGCGCACCGTCAGCGATGTCTTTGCGATCGCCCCTGTCATGGTCGTTGCGGTCAATGCGGTGATGGCGATGCCGTTCGCCATCCGCGCCATCCGCCCTGCCTATGACGCGGCGAGCGAACGCCACGAACGGCTTTGCGCACAGCTTGGCATCTCGGGCTGGAACCGGTTGCGGCTGGTCGACTGGCCGTCGCTGCGGCGGCCGCTCGCCACCGGCTTCGCTTTCGCCATGGCGCTGTCGCTCGGCGATCTTGGCGTCATTGCGCTGTTCGGCAGCGATTCCGTGCAAACCTTGCCCTACCTGCTGCTGGCCCGCATGGGCAGTTACCGCACCGAGGATGCGGCCGGGCTGGCGCTGGTGCTCGGCCTTGTCTGCCTGGCGCTGGTGCTGACCGCGGACTGGATGGGAAGGAGGGAGAAATCATGATGCCGATCAGCCCGGAACGGTCCATTTCGGTGGAAAAAGGCGCGGCCGTGCGGCTCGATAATGTCTCGTTCAGCTATGGTGAAACGCCGCTTATATTCGATGTCGATTTCCCGGCGTCGGAAATCACCGCCATCATGGGGCCGAGCGGTTCGGGAAAGTCGACACTGCTCAATCTGGTGGCCGGTTTCGAAGCGCCACGGTCAGGCCGCGTGCTCATCGGCGGCGCCGACGTCAGCACTGCGCCGCCATCAGCGCGGCCGGTATCGATGGTGTTCCAGGAAAACAACCTGTTTGCCCATCTGTCCCTCGAGCAGAATGTCGGGCTCGGCCGCTCGCCTTCGCTCAGGCTGAGCGAGGCTGACCGCGCCGCAATCGCCGCAGCGCTGAAGCGCGTCGGCCTTGCCGGCAAGGAAAGCCGACTGCCGCGCGAACTCTCCGGCGGCGAGCGGCAGCGCGTCGCGCTCGCCCGGGTTTTAGTGCGCGACCGGCCGGTGCTGTTGCTTGACGAGCCGTTCGCTTCGCTCGGACCGGCACTGCGCGACGACATGCTCGACCTCGTGGCCGACGTCCATTCGGAGCAGCGCATGACGGTGCTATTCGTCACGCACCAGCCGGACGATGCGCGCCGTATCGGCCAAAACATGGTTTTCCTGGACGGTGGCACGGTTGCCGCGACCGGCACCGCCGCCGATTTTTTCGTTGGGGCTGGACCGGAGGCATTCCGACGCTATATCGGCTCGGGTCCGTTTGCGACTGGATCACGAGATGTTGCCCGGAAGCGGACATAATTTATGGTCAAACCGGCGGAAGGCGAAGCGGCGCTTGCTTGCCATGGTCGAGGTAGTGTGGCTAGGTCCGCCAGGAACTGGTCCGGCTTAGACCGTGATTTGCCCTTGCTGCCTCGTATCTGTCGGACGCACGAAGGACGCCGTAGAACTTGATTTTGCGCGTGATGCTTTCCGGAAATCGCGCCCGATTTTCGCGGTCACGTCCCAGGACTTGAAAGGAAGCCGACCTGCCGACCGGCATCGACAATCGGAGGCTGAAACCGCTGGCGCGCTTTCTTGCGCTGGCCGGTCTTGCCGTGGCGCTGGCAAGCTGCCAGATGTTCACGCCTCCCGACGTGCAGGAATCGGGCTTCCAGCCCTCCGACAAGCCGATTACGGTCGACAATGTCGCCGCTAACAGCAGGCTCGCCGAACTGGCGAAGGCGCAGCACCCGCGCATCCTCGCCACCTATGGCGGCGAGTATTCCGACCCCAAGCTCGAGCGCATGGTGGCCAAGGTCGTCGGCAGACTGACCGTGGTGTCGGCCAACCCGACCCAGACCTACCGCATCACCATCCTCAACTCGCCCAACGTCAATGCCTTCGCGCTGCCGGGCGGCTATCTCTACATCACCCGCGGCCTGCTGGCGTTGGCCAACGATTCAGCCGAGCTTGCCGCCGTCATTGCGCATGAGATGGGCCACGTTACGGCCAATCATGGTCTGCAGCGCCAGCAGCTGGAAGCCGAAGAGGGGTTGGCGACCAAGGTCGTTTCGGACGTGCTCGGCGACAACCCGACGGCCAAGGCGGCGCTGATCCGCGGCAAGCTGAGGCTGGCCCAGTTCTCGCGCAATCAGGAGCTGGAGGCCGATGCCATCGGCATCAAGTCGATCGGCGAAGCCGGTTTCGACCCCTACGCCGCCGGCCGCTTCCTGCAGTCGATGTCGGCCTATACCGATTTCCGCTCGATCAGCGGCGCCACCGACGCCAGCCTCGACTTCCTGGCGACGCACCCCAACACGCCGCAGCGTATCGATCTCGCGCAGCGCCACGCCCGCCAGTTCGGCGCGCCCGGTGTCGGGTCGCGCGACCGCGATTCATTCCTTGCCGGCATAGACGGGCTGCTCTACGGCGACACGCCGGAGGAAGGCTATGTGCGCGGCGAAACCTTCCTGCATCCTGGCCTCGGCGTGTCGTTCTCAGTGCCCAACGGCTTCATCATCGACAATTCGGCGGCGGCGGTGACGGCCACAGGCCCGGGCGACATGGCAATCCGCTTCGACGGCGTTTCGATCGACAAGGACCGCTCGCTGACCGACTACATCCGCAGCGGCTGGGTTGCCGGCCTCGACGACAGCAGCGTGCGTCAGGAAACGATCAACGGCAACGAAGCGGCGACCGCGCATGCCGGCGCCGATGGCTGGCAATTCGATATTGCGGTGATCCGCGCCGGCGGCCAGGTCTACCGCTTGCTGACTGCTGCACCGTCGGCCAGCACGTCGCTGAGCACGGTGGCGCGCTCGGTCAGCGGCTCATTCCGCATCCTGAGTGCTGCCGAGAAGGCAGCACTGAAGCCACTGCGTATCCGCATCGTCACGGTGCAGCCCGGCCAGACAATGGGCTCCCTGGCCGCACAGATGGTCGGCGTCGACCGCAAGCTGGATTTGTTCAGGGTGCTCAACGCGCTGTCGCCGGGTGCGGCGGTTTCGGCCGGCGACAAGGTCAAGATCGTCACCGACAAATAGCAGCCGACGCGATTCAGGCCGCGAGAAATTCCGGATTCTGCTTTACCAGCGCCGCCTTGAGCTTTTCCATGGCGCGCGCCTCGATCTGCCGGACACGTTCCTTCGAGATGCCGAGCGTTTCGCCAAGCGCTTCGAGCGTCGCGCCCTCGTCGCTCAGCCGGCGTTCCTCGATAATCCTGAGCTCTCGCGCATTGAGAGCGCCGAGCGCCGTCTTCAGCCACACCGAGCGGCGTTCAACGTCGATCGTGTCGCCGACCACCTCATCGGGCAGCGGGTCATCCGAAACCAGGAACTCCATCCGCTCGGTTGCGCCCGCATCGTCGGCAAGCGGCGTGTTGAGCGAGCTGTCCGGCGCCGAAAGGCGGGAATCCATCATCGCCACATCGGCCTCCGATACCCCGAGAGCCGCCGACACTTCGCGGTAGAGCGTGGCATTCGACGTCTGCTCGGCGCCGTTTGCCAGGCGGGCGCGCAGACGCCGCAGGTTGAAGAACAGCGCCTTTTGCGCGGAGCTGGTGCCGCCGCGCACGATCGACCAGTTGCGCAGGATATAGTCCTGCATCGATGCGCGGATCCACCATGTCGCATAGGTCGAGAACCGCACCTCGCGCTCGGGCTCGAAACGGGCCGCGGCCTCCAGCAGCCCGACATGGCCTTCCTGGATCAGGTCGCCCAGCGGAAGGCCATAGTGGCGAAACCGCGACGCCATGGAAATGACCAGCCGCATATGCGCGACTGTAATGCGGTGCAGCGCGTGCTGGTCATTGTTTTCCTTCCAGCGCAGCGCCAGGAGATGCTCTTCGTCACGTTCCAGATAAGGGGCTTTCATCGCCGCGCGAACCATGGTCCGTCCTGCACTGTCTTCCATCATGCCGCGCTCCTGCTTCAGGCGTTGCGGTGCGATCGAATCGTGAGTTGGCGCCGATGGTTGAAATGGCGGCGCCGCGCCCTACAACAGCGAAGAACGTGCCATGCGGGGGAATGTTCCCCCGGACTGTCATGTCGATTGCGCTGTTCCAGGCGATTCGCCACCGGCCTTGACTCAGCCGGATGGCGCCGGGAACTGCTGGTTGAGAATTGGATTTCAAGGGCGCGAGATTTTTGAAATTTAGTTTCTTATTCCGGCATCGCGCATCTGTCATTTTCCGGCACTCGCAATGACGCCGGACATCGGCCAAGGACGGGATCACAGAAAAATGAAATGGCTCAAATCGCTTATTATCGCCGGAACGCTGCAGGTTCTGGCCATCGCCGCCGGTCATGCCGGCGCCAATCTCGACCAGATCAAGCAGTCCGGCGTCTTCAAGGTCGGCACGGAAGGAACCTATGCGCCCTTCACCTATCATGATGCTTCCGGCGCGCTCGTCGGCTTCGACGTCGAGATCGCGCGGGCCATCGCCGAGCGCCTCGGCGTCAAAGCCCAGTTCCTCGAAGGCAAATGGGACGGGCTGATCGCCGGTCTCGATGCCAACCGCTATGATGCCGTCATCAACGAGGTCGGCATCACCGAGGCGCGCAAGGCCAAATATGACTTTTCGGATCCCTACATCGCCTCCAAGGCGGTGCTGATCGTGCGTGGCGACAACACCGATATCAAGAGCTTCGCCGATCTCAAGGGCAAGAAGGCGGCGCAGTCGCTGACTTCGAACTTCGGCAAGCTGGCTGAAACCAACGGCGCCGAACTCGTCGGCACCGACGGCTTCGACCAGTCGATCCAGCTTCTTCTTACCGGCCGCGCCGACGCCACCATCAACGACAGCCTGTCCTTCCTCGACTTCAAGAAGCACAAGCCCGACGCCAATGTGAAGATTGCCGCGCAGGAGGAAAACGCCGACTATTCCGGCGTCATCGTGCGCAAGGGCGATCCGGAACTGGTGGCCGCCATCAATAAGGCGCTGGCCGACATCAAGGCCGACGGCACCTACAAGAAAATCGCCGACACCTATTTCGGCCAGGACGTTTCGAAGTAAAACGGCTTTCTCGTGTGGGCCGAACGCCGGCCCGCGTCGTTCATATCGCGGCGAGCTGTCTTTTGACGGCCCGCCGCTTTCGCGTGATATGAGCGACGGCAATCTGGCAAGGAGGAGCCTTCGTGCCGCACTGGCTGCAACTGATGCTGGAATCCCTGCCTACACTGCTGTGGGCCGCACTGATCTTCACCGTGCCGTTGACGCTGCTGTCGTTTGCATTCGGTCTTGTCCTAGGCCTGGTTGTGGCGCTTGTCCGGCTGTTCGGTCCCAAACCGCTGGTCGCCGTGGTCCGCTTCTACGTCTGGATATTCCGCGGCACGCCGCTTCTCGTGCAACTGTTCCTGATCTTCTACGGCCTGCCATCGGTCGGCATCCTGCTCGACGCCTTTCCGGCAGCACTGATCGGCTTTACCTTGAACATCGGCGCATATTCGTCGGAAATCATCCGCGCCGTCATCGGTTCGGTGCCCAAGGGCCAGTGGGAAGCGGCCTATTCGATCGGCATGACCTGGGCCCAGGCAATGCGGCGCACCATTCTTCCACAGGCGGGGCGCGTCGCCGTGCCGCCGCTGTCCAACACCTTCATCTCGCTGGTCAAGGACACTTCGCTCGCTGCCGCCATCACCGTGCCGGAGATGTTCCAGGCGGCCCAGCGCATCGTCGCCACCACCTATGAGCCGCTGATCCTCTATGTCGAAGCAGCGGCCCTCTATCTGATTATGAGCTCCGTGCTGTCGGCCTTGCAGGCGCGGCTGGAAACGCGGCTCAACCGTTATGGCGGCTTCCTGGAGGCGCGCGCATGATCGGCCTCACCAACATCGAAAAGCGTTTCGGCGACAATTTGGTGCTGAAGGGCGTGACCGTCACCATCGAGGAAGGCAGCGTCACGGCGCTTGTCGGGCCGTCGGGCGGCGGGAAGAGCACGCTTTTGCGCTGCATCAACCTGCTCGAGCTGCCGACTTCAGGCACGGTGCGGATCGGCGACGATGCACTCGAATTCCACCCCGGCGGCAGGGTCTCGACCAGGGATATCCAGCGACTGCGGCTGCAGACCGGCATGGTGTTCCAGAATTTCCAGTTGTTTCCGCATCGCACTGCGATCGAGAACATCATGGAGGGGCTGGTGACGGTGCTGAAATGGCCCAAGGAAAGAGCGCCGGACGGGCGCTCGCCCTGCTCGAAAAGGTCGGCATGGCGCATAAGGCCGACGCCTGGCCGGCGACGCTGTCAGGCGGCCAGCAGCAGCGCGTAGCGATTGCCCGGGCGCTGGCGCCTTCGCCGAAAGTCCTGCTCTGCGACGAGCCGACCTCTGCACTTGATCCGG
Source organism: Mesorhizobium sp. M0208 (assembly GCF_040322015.1). Classification (NCBI taxonomy): domain Bacteria; kingdom Pseudomonadati; phylum Pseudomonadota; class Alphaproteobacteria; order Hyphomicrobiales; family Phyllobacteriaceae; genus Mesorhizobium; species Mesorhizobium sp. M0208. The sequence goes on from NZ_JAMYSP010000003.1 coordinate 172,695, forward strand.
AACTGGCGCAGGAGGTGGTCGACGTGCTCGGCAAGCTCGCCAGCGAGGGCACGACCATGGTGATGGCGACGCATGATCTGCGGCTCGCCTCGAAGATCGCGCGGGAAGTGGTGTTCCTCGATGCCGGCAACATCGTCGAACAAGGGCCGGCCGCGGTGCTGTTCAGCAACCCCGAGCGCCAGCGGACCAAGCGGTTCATCGCCACGCTGAAGCAGGAGGCGGAACGGGAAGGCGGCGGCAAGAGCTAGAATGGCCATTACCGGTCAGCCAAAACAAAAAACCCGGCGCGAGGCCGGGTTTTTCTGAATTCGAAGGCGAAAAGGCTCAGGCAGCTTCTTCCTGCTCGGCTTCCTCGTTGTCGGCCTTGGCGCCGCGCTTGGGCCCCTTGTTGAGGTTCACCTCGATGAGGCGCACCGCTTCGGTCTCCGACATGCGGTTGACGGCCGCGATCTCGCGGGCCATGCGGTCGAGGGCCGCCTCGTAGAGCTGGCGCTCGGAATAGGACTGCTCCGGCTGGTTATCGGCGCGGTAAAGGTCGCGCACCACTTCCGAGATCGAGATCAGATCGCCGGAGTTGATCTTGGCATCATATTCCTGGGCGCGGCGTGACCACATGGTGCGCTTGACGCGGGCGCGGCCCTGCACGACCTTCAGCGCGCGCTCGACATAGTCCTCTTCCGACAGCTTGCGCATGCCGATCGAGGTCGCCTTGGCGACCGGCACCTTGAGGCGCATCTTGTCCTTCTGGAAGTCGATGACGAACAGCTCCAGCTTGTGGCCCGCGACTTCCTGCTCATCGATCGAGACGATCTGGCCGACACCATGCGCCGGATAAACGATGTACTCGCCGGTCTTGAAACCGTGGCGCGCTGCGGTGGATTTCTTCTGCGGGGTGATCGTTGCCATTACGCCCTGAACTCCTTGTTGTGGTACCGGCATCGTGCCGGCCCGAACTCGTGCGACCGGGGTGACCGGTCCCTAGCCACACAACGATGAACTCACCGGAAAGGCCAGGACCGGCAAATCGCAACATTGCGACCGCCTGCCCCAGATCGCTCTGGTCCGGATTGAGAAATTCACCTTTCAGTGATTTGGGGCGTTTGCGCCATAAATCGACGTTGTGTCACCGGCATGTTTGGCTCATATAACACAAAAAGTCGGAAGAATCAAGGTTTTGCTGCACGCGCGAAGGCCACGCGCCGTCGCCGCCTGTCAAGGCAGTTAATGTATCACGTCTGTTAAGCGGCGTCAGGCCGCCGCAGCTGGCCGGCTCGTCAGTCGCCTTCGCCGGGCTCGGGGGAGAAATATTTCTCGAACTTGCCAGTTTCGCCATCGAAAGTTTTAGCGTCGGCCGGCGGCTCCTTCTTGGCGGTGATGTTGGGCCATTTCTCGGCATATTCGGTGTTGATCTGCAGCCATTTGTCAAGGCCCGGTTCGGTATCGGGCTTGATCGCGTCGGCCGGGCATTCCGGTTCGCAGACACCGCAATCGATACACTCGTCCGGGTGGATGACGAGCATGTTCTCACCTTCGTAGAAGCAGTCGACCGGACAGACCTCGATGCAGTCCATGTATTTGCATTTTATGCAATTGTCGGTCACGACATAGGTCATTGGTCGGCTCCGGGACGTCCCATTTTGTTGGGCTTTTTTGGTGAGGTAACGCCTTTGTCCGCTGGTGGCAAGGGCGGCCCCTGCCAGCGGTGCCGCGGTTTCCGGAATGGAATTCCGGAAGGCCGGCAAAGCGGGCGTTCGACCTTGCTCAATCGTCGCCGAGCAGGTGGTCGGTCTGGCGGCGTTCCTTCTTGGTCGGGCGACCGCTGCCGGCCTCGCGCAACGGCGGCACCGCATCCGGAAGCGCCTCGCCCTTGGGCGCGGGGGGCGGCGACATGTCCTCGTAGAGCAGGCGGGCCTCTTCGGCCGGGCCACGCCGTACGCCGGTGCCAAGGACTTTCCAGACGAAGATCCGCCGCTCCAGCGTGATGGTCAAAACGTCGCCCGGCCGGACCGTATCGGAAGCCTGCGCTGCTTTGTCGCGATTGATGCGGACGCGTCCGGCGACGACCAGCTTGGCTGCCAGCGTGCGCGATTTTACCGCGCGCGAGAAGAACAGCCACTTGTCGATGCGCTGGCGGGCATCAGTGACCATCGGACGAGCAGCTTACTTCTTCAGCTGGTCGCGCAAGGCGGCGAGCTTGGCGAAGGGCGAGTCCGGGTCGAAGCGGACCGGGCGTTCCTCACGCGGTTTCGGCTGGAAGGCGGGCTTTGCGCCTTGGGCGCTGCCTTTGCCGTCCTGCCGGCCAGCCTTCCAGTCGGGCCGGTTTTCGCGCCGGTCGGGGCGGTCGCCTTGTGGCTTGCCGGCGCGCTGCTCTCCAGCCTCGCCTTGCGGTTTAGGCTTGAACTTGCTGCGATCGAAGCGCGGTTTGCCGGCGCCGTCACGCGGGTCGTGGCGCCCCTGACGGGCGGCCCGGTCGCCTGGTGTCGGTTGCCCGCCCGCATCTACCGGCGCATCGCTGCGACTGTCCGGCGCAGCTTGACCATTGCGCGCGCGATTGCCCCGTTGATTGTCCCGGGGGCGGTTGTCATGCTGGCGATGACGCGGGCGCTGGTCGAAACGACCCTGCCGCCACAACAGGATAGGTTTTGGCTCCTCCGCCTTCGGGGCAGCGTCGTCGGCGACTGCTTCCGCCGTCGCTGCAGGTTCGGCCGGCGATGCTTCCGTCGTTTCGAAGATCGGCGGCTCTGCCGGTGCCATAGCCTCAGTTTCCGCCCCAAGTTCCGCCGCCCTTGGCTCGGCCGCTGGTTCTGCAACCGCTTCGGCGGTGGGCAGGATCTCTTGCGTGACTTCTGCCGCAGCTTCAGGGGCTGGAGCTTCCGCGACAGGCTCTGCCGTCGCTTCGGTTACAGCTTCGGCCGCCGCCTCCGCAACGGGAGCCGCATTCGACACGGGTTCCAAAGCCTCCGCCGGCAGCTCTGCCGCGGCAGATGCTTCCGCCATCCTCGCCTGCTCGACTCGTGTTGCGTCTTCAGCCGCCTGCTTTGCAGCGGCCGCTTCGCGCGCGGCATTGTCCTGTGCTTCGAGCCGCGCCTTGACCTCGGCCGCCGGTTTGGCATCAGCGCGATAGCCGAGCCCCTTCAGGATTTCTTCCATGTCGTCGGCGGTCGCGCCGAGGATCGACATCATCGGCGGCGTCACCATGAAGGACTGGCCGTCATAGGCGCCGTCGGGGCGAGGCCCGAGGCCCGGCTTCCAGTTGGTCGCCGGCCGGATCAGGTCGGCCAGCCGCTCGAGAATATCGACGCGTACAGCACGCCGGCCAAGATTGCGGTAGCCGGCAAGCTTGTAGAAGGTCTTGTCGAAGGTCGGATCGATGACCACCGACGTGCGGCCGGAGGCCAGTGCGTGAACGACATCGCCGAAGCCGGGCTTGTCCTTGCCGTCGTTTCTCAGCGCCCACAGCAGCGTGATTAACCCGGCCGGCGCCGGCTTGATCAGCGCCGGCACAAAGACATGGTAGGCGCCGAAGCGCACGCCGAGGCGGCGAAGCGCCGCGCGGCCTTCCTGGTCGAGCGACTTCATCTCGTCGGCGATGTCGCGACGGTTGATGAGGCCGAAATGCTCGACAAGCTGAAAAGCGATGCCGCGGCCGATGCCGGTGATCTGCTCGGCATTCTTAAGGTCGACCAGAGGCTTCAGCAGGGATTCGATCTGGAAATTGACGAAGCGCTCGGCGCGCGCCGCAACCTTGTCGCGGGCCGGACCGGTGAGCTGCTCGTCGGCCAGCAGGACAAGACGCGGCTTCAAAGCGTCTTCGCCGGCGACCAGCGTGCCGATCGGCGCGCCGATCCAGCGCAGCGTGCCATCCGAACCCAGGGCGATGTCGCCATTGGCAGAGGCGCCGAAGCGCTCGGCCCGCGCCTCGAACTCGGCGGCAAGCGCCTTCTGCGCCGCCGCCCGCACCGCCTTGGCGTCCTCGCCGCCGGCGCTCTGGTCGGCGGTAAAGCGGAAACCCTGCAGCTCGCCGACATGATGGCCTTCGACGAGGACGGTTCCGGTTGGGCTGATTTCGGCTTCAGGCATCGTGTTTTCTCTAAGGCGCCGCATGAGGACGGAAGTCCTGCGGTCTACAAAACGTTTCGTCAACCGCTCATGCAGCGCATCCGACAATCTGTCTTCGATTTCGCGCGTCTTTTCCTGCCAGTGTGCCCGATCGGCCAGCCAGCCGGGCCGGTTGGAAACGAAGGTCCATGTGCGGATCTGGGCAATCCTGTGCGACAGCGTGTCGATGTCGCCTTCGGTGGTGTCGGCACGGCGCACCTGCTCGGCCATGTAGTTCTCGTCGACATGGCCATGCCTGGCAAGGTCCATGTAGATGGAGGCGATCAAGTCGGCGTGCTGGGCCGGCGCGATCTTCCTGTAGTCGGGCAGCGCGCAGGCTTCCCACAGCAGCGCCACGCGTCTGGCATCGGTGGTGAGTGCCCGGACGTCCTCGTCGCGCGACAGATGCTCGAGCGCCTGCGCGTCCACGGCCGGCAGCGCGCGCGTCAGGCCTTCGACCGGGGCGTTGGTCTCGATCGAGCGCTTCAGCGCATCGAGGTTGGCGAAATCGAAATGCGCGGTGCGCCACTGCAGCACTTTCACCGGGTCGAAATCATGCGCCTCGATCTTCTTGACCAGTTCCTCATCCAGCGGATCGACCTGGCCGGTGACGCCGAAGGTGCCGTCGCGCAAATGCCGGCCGGCGCGGCCGGCAATCTGGCCGAGTTCGGCTGCCGTCAGGTTGCGGTACTGGTAGCCGTCGAATTTGCGGTTCTGGGCGAAGGCGACGTGGTCGAGGTCGAGGTTGAGGCCCATGCCGATGGCGTCGGTGGCGACGAGGTAGTCGACGTCACCCGACTGGAACAGCGCCACCTGGGCGTTGCGGGTGCGCGGGCTGAGTGCGCCGAGCACGACGGCGGCACCGCCTTGCTGGCGGCGGATCAGCTCGGCAATGGCATAGACCTCGTCGGCCGAGAAGGCGACGATCGCGGTGCGCCGCGGCAGGCGGGTCAGCTTCTTCGAGCCGGCATAAGCAAGATGCGACAGCCGTGGCCGGGTCACCACCGACACGCCCCGCAGCAGGCGCTGCAGGATGCCGTGCATGGTGGCCGCGCCAAGCAGCAGCGTCTCCTGGCGGCCGCGCAGATGCAGGATGCGATCGGTAAAGATGTGGCCGCGTTCGAGATCGCCGGCGAGCTGGACCTCGTCGATGGCAACGAAGGCGGCGTCGGTCTCGCGCGGCATCGCTTCCACGGTGCAGACCGAGTATTTCGCGCCAGCCGGCTGGATCTTTTCCTCGCCGGTGATGAGCGCAACCTTATGGGCGCCGACCTTCTCGCAGACGCGCGCATAGACCTCGCGGGCAAGCAGCCTGAGCGGCAGGCCGATGACGCCGCTTTCATGCGCCACCATGCGTTCGATGGCGAGATGGGTCTTGCCGGTGTTGGTCGGGCCGAGCACGGCCGTCACGTCCCGGCCGGTCAGGATCAGCGGTTCAGTGTGTTTCGGATGGATGTTCATCGGCCTGGAAATAAGGCTCTCCGCCTCGCATTGTCGGGAGCGCGCCCATATTGGCCGCGTATGACAGGCGACACATAGGGATTTCGGGCGCGAAGCGAAAGCGGAATGTGCCGAGGGCAGGCCGATTGGTCGCTTCCAAGCCAGAAAATCTGTTCCCGATTAACAGTTGGAACGAGTCTGGAACGAATCAGCGACGAATCACTGACTCTCGCCGATTCAGGTTTTGTTCACGGCTACATCTGGGTTTTCTGCCGGCGTACCTCACCACATGCTGAATCACGGGAACTGGCCCGATTCATGCAAGCGGCATCCAGGCGAGCACCATGGTTAACCTTTGCCGAATGGTCGTGGGTGGCCAATCTGCTTCGCACAACATTATGAAATTATTGATGTTTCCTAACGCGCTTTAATCGTTTCGAGGGAGTTTTCAGCTCTCGTCGTTAACGTTCCGCTCAAAGCCGGAACGAATCGGCGACGAATCAGAGATAGCCGAAGTTTCTTGGTTTGTTCACCGCAACATGTTGTGTTGTGAACAGCTTCTCCACCGAGAATCCACAGGCTGCGGGACGGATTGTGCACAGGCTGCGCAGCGGCCATTAACCTTTGCGTGCTGGTTCGGCACACACCGGCGTCATGGCCATCGGTCGGCGCACTTGCCGCATGAGGCTCAGACTCGGCCCCACGCTGAACGGCTTGTTCAAGGCACATCCTCGCCGACGGCATAGCGCTGCAATGTAGGGCCGACGGTCTGGATGATTTCTTCGTGAGACAGGGCGACGACCGGTGGTAGGCGCAGCAGGTAACGGCACATCGCCAAACCCAGCAGCTGGCTGGAAATGAGCCCGGCCCGCCGGCCCGCATCGGCGGGATCAGCGACCGCCGCAACCAGTGGCCTCACCTGGTTGGCAAATACATCGCGCAACTTTTCGGCGGCGAATTCGTTCGACGTCGCCGACCGCAGCAGAATTGCCATGCCGGTACCGTTGGCCGGATCTTCCCAGATTTCGAGAAATCGCCTGATCAGTGTCTTGCCGATGGCGGTTCGATCGATCACCCGCAGTGCCGGCAATCTCAGGTCGACGACCGCCGCTCTGGCGAATAGCTCGTCCTTGCTGCGGAAATAGCGGATCACCATGGCCGGATCGATCGAGGCGTGGGCCGCGACGTCGCGGATGGAGGCGCCGTCATAGCCGTGCCTGGCGAACAGCAGCCTCGCGGCTTCGAGGATCTGGGCGCGGGTGCGGTCCGACTTGCTGGTTTTCTTGTGCTGATTCTCGCTCATGAAATCCCTATGCCAACGGTTGTTGACAAATGCAATGGCTTCGACTAGAAAGTCAACATGTGTTGATAAATGGAGAGAGAAAATGTTGCCAGATAAAACGGAAGTCCTGATTATTGGCGCGGGCCCGACCGGCTTGGCGCTGTCCATCGTGCTGCACCAGGCCGGGGTCGACCATGTTCTGATCGACAGGCTTGGGGAGGGCCTTCAGACCTCGCGGGCCGGCGTCATCCACGCTCAGACGCTGGAAGCGCTGGAGCCTCTGGGCGTCACGCAGCGGCTGAGCGAACTTGCCCTGAAGCTGCAGAATTTCGCCATCCGAGATCGCAGCCGGGCACTGCTCAAGCTCGATTTCGGAAAGCTTCCGTCGAGGCATCCCTATCTGATGATGCTGCCTCAGAATCTCACCGAGCAGGTGTTTGCCGAGCGGATTACGGCCCTGGGCGGCGTGATCCACCGCATGGTCGAGGCCAAAGCGGTGCTTCAGGACACTGACGGTGCGCGCGTGACGGTGGTCGAAAACGGCCGCGAGAAGATCATATCGACACGTTACGTCGTTGGCGGCGACGGCATGCACAGCCTGGTGCGCAACTCGGCCAGCATAGAGTTCGACGGCGCGGCCTATGAGGCGTCGTTCGTTCTCGCCGACGTTCGTCTCGACTGGCCGGTTGGGCCAACCGAAGTGTCGCTGTTCTTTGCGCCAGCCGGACTGGTGGTGGTGGCGCCGCTCCCAGACGGATCGTACCGCGTCGTCGCGACAATGGACGATGCACCGGAAAAACCCGCAGTCGCAGACATACAGGTGCTGCTCGACAGCCGTGGGCCGACCAAAGAAAGAACCCGCGTGCTCGACCTGTCGTGGAGCTCGCGGTTTCGCGTGCATCACCGCCTGGTCCGGTCATACCGCAAGGGCCGGTTGTTCCTGATGGGCGATGCCGCGCACGTGCACAGTCCGGCGGGAGGGCAAGGCATGAATACCGGCATCGTCGACGCGGTCGTGCTTGGCCAATTGCTTGGCGACGTGGTGAACGGCGTGCGCCCCGAAGCGGAGCTCGAACTCTATGAAACGCTGCGACGCCCGGCAGCCCAAGAGGTGCTTGACCTGGCTGGCATGATGACCGGCATGGCGCTTGCCCGCAGTCCGGTGAAGCGGTTCGTTCGCAACCTCGTGCTGTCGGTGCTGAACCTCACACCATTCCTGAAGCGCCGCATCGCATTGAAGCTGTCGGGCCTCAGTCGGGCGCCGCTTGCCCGTCTGCCGGCACCCGCGTGCGAGGCAGGTTCAATTACCCGAACCCAGCCTGAAGCCAGCCCAGCGCTGAAGCTTGCCGCGTGACAGCCCGGTTATCTGCCCGTATCTGCCGTCGGGCCGGTACGGGGGCATCCGCGACATCCCAAGCCTCAGCTAATGTACTGGCCGCCATTGGCTGAAATGGTCGAGCCGGTGATGAAACCGGCGTCGTCAGATGCGAGGAAGACGACGCAGCGCGCGATCTCCTCCGGCTCGCCGAGACGGCCGACCGGGATGTGCGGGATGACACGCTCGTTGAGCACCTTCTCGTCCATCGCCTTGACCATCTCGGTGGCGATATAGCCGGGGCAGATGACGTTGACGGTGATGCCGGCGCGCGCGCCTTCCTGGGCCAGTGCCTTGGTGAAGCCGATGTCGCCGGCCTTCGAAGCCGAATAATTGACCTGGCCGACCTGGCCTTTCTGGCCGTTGATCGAGGAGATGGTGATGATGCGGCCGAACTTGCGGTCGCGCATTCCACCCCACAACGGATGCGTCATGTTGAAGACGCCGGAAAGGTTGGTGTCGAGGACCTCTTTCCATTGCTCGCGCGTCATCTTGTGGAACATCGCGTCGCGGGTGATGCCGGCATTGTTGACCAGCACCGAGACGGGACCGAGATCGGCCTCTATCTGTTTGATGCCGGCAGTGCAGGCTTCATAGTCGGCGACCGACCATTTATAGACCGGGATGCCGGTCGCTGCCTTGAACTTTGCCGCCGCATCCTCATTGCCCGCGTAGTTCGCGGCCACCGAATAGCCGGCGCTTTTCAAGGCGACCGATATCGCCGCGCCGATGCCGCGCGACCCGCCTGTGACGATTGCAACCTTTGTCATGTGTCCTCCCGGGAAATGCAGATGACTGCGCGTTGAAGCGGTGGGGTTTGCCCTCTATTCCCTACTCGCTTTGCGCCAGTATCCTACTCGTATCGCCTATCTCATCACAATGCTTCCACGCACATGGCAACGCCCATACCGCCGCCGATGCACAGCGTGGCAAGACCTTTCTTGGCACTTCTGCGGCGCATCTCGTAGACCAGCGTGTTGAAAATGCGGGCGCCCGAGGCGCCGACCGGATGGCCGATGGCGATGGCGCCGCCATTGACGTTGACGATCGCCGGGTCCCAGCCCATGTCCTTGTTGACGGCGCAGGCCTGCGCAGCGAAGGCCTCGTTGGCTTCGACCAGATCGAGGTCGCCGACCGACCAGCCGGCCTTGGCCAGCGCCTTGCGCGAGGAGGGGATCGGTCCCGTCCCCATGATTTGCGGGTCGACGCCGGCGGTCGCCCAGGAAACGATACGCACCAGAGGTGTGATGCCGCGCCTTGCGGCTTCCGCTTCGGTCATCAGCACCACGGCTGCGGCGCCGTCGTTGATGCCGGAAGCATTGGCTGCTGTCACCGTGCCTTCCTTGTCGAAGGCCGGCTTGAGTTTGGTCATGGCATCGATTGTCGCGCCGTGGCGGATGTATTCATCCTGGTCGACGACGGTGTCGCCCTTCCTGCCCTTGACTGTGAAGGCAACGATCTCGTCCTTGAATTTTCCGGCTTTCTGCGCGGCCTCGGCCTTGTTCTGGGAAGCCAGTGCGAACTGGTCCTGGTCGTCGCGTGTGATCTGGAACTGGCGAGCGACGTTCTCCGCGGTGTTGCCCATATGATAGCCGTAGAAGGCATCGGTCAGGCCGTCCTTGATCATGGTGTCGATCAGCTTGAAGTCGCCCATCTTGACGCCACCGCGCAGATGTTGCGCATGCGGAGCCATCGACATCGATTCCTGGCCGCCGGCAACGATGATCCTCGCGTCGCCCTGGGCGATCTGCTGCATGCCGAGCGCGATGGCGCGCAAGCCCGAGCCGCAGAGCTGGTTCAGGCCCCAGGAGGTAGCCTCCTGCGGCACGCCGGCGGCCATAGCCGCCTGCCGCGCCGGGTTCTGCCCTTGGGCCGCGGTCAGGATCTGGCCGAGAATGACCTCGTCCACCTCCTTGCCCTCGACGCCGGCACGGACAAGCGCTTCCCTGACGGCGACCGCACCCAATTCATGGGCTGGCGTGTTGGCGAAGGCGCCGTTGAAGGAGCCGACAGGCGTGCGCGCTGCACTGGCGACAACGATGGCGTTGGAAGCGGACATGTTCTTCTCCAGGCTTTCGGGGAACGATTTCGGGTGCCGTCGGGGACTTTTCTTGCCCTTTCCACAACTCGAGTCAAACCCGAAATGGGCATGGCGTCCCACTGCCGCAAGCATGCCGCCCGTCGCTGCAACGGCGGCCCGTCCGTGCTGCGCAGCATAAAATGTTCCCGCACTGCACAAACTGCTTGGATTCATGACGCTTTTGCGCATATCCTTTAAAAAGGCGCAATCGTTACCGGCGGCTTACTTAAGCTGCCCGGTGTCCGGGGAGGATGCAGATGGCCGCAAAAGACGAACCTATTGTTATCAAGAAATATGCCAATCGCCGTCTCTACAATACGGGCACCAGCACCTATGTGACGCTCGAGGATCTCGCTGAAATGGTCAAAAAAGGCGAGGACTTTACTGTCCAGGACGCCAAGACCGGTGACGACATCACGCATCCGGTGCTGACCCAGATCATCTTCGAGCTGGAGAACAAGGACGGGCAGAACATGCTGCCGATCCCGTTCCTGCGTCAGCTCATCGCCTATTACGGCGACCAGATGCAGATGATCGTGCCGAGCTTTCTCGAGCAGTCGATGCTGGCCTTCTCTAAGGAGCAGGAACGCTTTCGCGAACAGATGAAAGATGCGCTCGGCAAGTCCCCGATGGACATGATGAAGATCGCCACGCCGATCAAGGTGCTGGAGGAGCAGACGCGGCGCAACATGGAAATGTTCCAGAACGCCATGCGGCTGTTCACACCGTTCCCGCCTGCGGGCTCTGCGCCGGCAGCAGCGCCGGCCGAACCGGCCAGGAAGGAAACACCGGAAAAACCCGACGACCTTCAGGAACTGAAGGAGCAGATCGCCGCGATGCAGCGCAAGCTCGACACGATGTCCTGACTGCCGGCTGGCGAAGTGCCGGCCGAAACTTCCTTCAGCAGACCATGTGATAAAACATCTTCGTCTCGAAAGGCGGAGATGTCATCCATGCTATGCTTCGTGGCATGCTCTATTTCGTGGTCACCGTCACCAGAGCGGTAACAGGTTTGCCGTCTACTAGAATGGGCCGGTGATGATCATCGGCAAGAAGCACGCCGATTACGTGTCTGCCGGCGGCATTCGGGCAATGGCCGAAACGGGCCTTGATAAGGTCACCGCCAAAGTCGCTGTTCATGCTGTTGTACGGCTTGCCGGGGATGTTGCAGGTGTCTCCGTCGGGATCGATCTTCATATGCACGTGGCCGCATTGGCTGATTTCCCCACACTCACCCGCAGGGAGCAGCCTGAAGTTGCTCCTGACGACGACGCCTATCGCCTTCTCAGGGGCATTGCCCAGTTCGACAACTGAACCTGCGGCCGGCCAGGCGATTTCCAGGGTGGGCCGATCCTCGGCCTCGGCAGACACGAGCGACAATAAGGAGAAAGCGAGGGCAGTCGTTGCGGTGATGCGAAACATGGTAACCTCCGTTGCGATGTAAACATTGATTACATACGCAGCGCTCGAACGCAAGGGAAATAATCAGTGTTTACATTCCGCTCTCGTGCTATTTGGCTGAGATGACCAAGACTACTGATTCCGACGAAGCCGGACATGCCAAGCGATATCATCACGGCAATCTCGTCGAGGCCTTGATCACGGCAACCGTGGAGATCATCGAGGAACGGGGAGCCGAGCATGTCTCCGTACGCGAAGCCGCAAAACGTGCCGGCGTTTCACCCGGCGCACCATTCCGGCATTTTCGATCGAAAACAGCGTTGCTAACCGCGGTCGCCGAACAGGCCATGGATCGGCTGACAGAGGCTGTTGCCAAGGCGCAGGCGAAAATCGGCAGCGCAGATCCTATTGAGGCTTTCGAAGCAATCGGACAAGGCTATCTGGAATGGGCAATTACCAACCCCACGCATTTCCAGATCATCAGTTCCAGAACCCTAATTGATTTTGAAGCGTCGGACAGCCTTCGTCATCAGAATGAGGCTATTCGGCGGAGGATGATCGACTTGCTGACGCAAGCGCAACAACACGGTCGGCTTGCTCCCGACACCGACTTTGATCATCTTGTGCTTGCCGCGCGTGCACTCGTGTATGGGTTGGCACGCATGGCGCTCGATGGTCATTTCCGGGAATGGCATCCGTCCGAGCCGCCAGCCCTGGCCGCGCAGCGGGCTCTCCGACTTTTCATGAGCCGTATGACCATTCCATCTAAAGCTTAAATTCGCCAGCACCCAAAAAAAGGGCCCGGGATTGCGCCGCCAGCTAATGGAACTCCGGCAGCGGTCCCTGGTAGCGGGCGCGGGGCCGGATCAGGCCGTTGCTTGTCACCTGCTCCACGGCATGCGCGGCCCAGCCGACGCTGCGGCCGAGCGCAAACAGACGGAACGGCGCATCGGACGGCAAGCGGAGGCTGCGCGTCAGCGCAGCCAAGGCGAAATCGACGTTCGGGCGCATGCCCGTTGCCGCAAAGGCCGCATCGCAAAGCCGCAGCAGGCCATCATCGACATCGATAACGGCCAGCAAAGGTTCGGCGCGCGGATCGCCTTCGGGATAAAGCGGATGGCCAAATCCGGGCAGTGGCATGTCGTGACCGAGCCAGCGTCCGACGGCCGCATCCGGCCCCAATCTCTGCGCATCCTCACCCAATATCATGACGGCCTCCGCGGCGGCGCCATGGCGCGGACCGGAGAGCGTGGCGAGGCCGGCAAGCAGGCAGGCCGAAACAGGTGCGCCGGTGGACGCGGCGACCCGCGCGGCGAAGGTCGATGCGTTCAATTCGTGATCGGCCAACAGTACGAGCGAGCGGCGGATCAAGTCTGCGCCGGCCGCATCGAGCGACCATCCCCGCGCCAGCCTTTCGTGCACGGCACCGGTTCCGGGAATCGCGCCGAGCGCCTGGGCCAGGGCGGCGATGGCGCCGGCCGCATCGTGGTTGAGCGAAGCTGATCGGCGGCCGAGCGAAGGCCGGCCGGGGGCCGCCAACGCGGCCAATTCCGCGAAGGCGGCCGGCCGGCCAGTTGCGCCGTTGCCATGGCGGCTCGCCGACACGAACGACACTGGTGCGTCAGACGCCCAAAGCAGGTTTGCCGTCTGCTCCAGCGTGGCAGCCTCGCAGAGTGCAACCGCATCCTGGCCGCGATAGACGAGGCGGCCGTGCAAAACGGTCGAGATCGTGGTGGCTATCGCCGGCTCACCCCAGGCAATTGCACTTTCGGCGATGGCCTGGGGATTTCGGCCGCGCGCCCGGCGGCTCGCCAGCGCCGCGATGTCGTCGGCGCGATACTGGCTACGGCGTGGATCCGCCCCATCCGGCCGCATGCCGATGCGCCCGCGGCTGACATAGGCATAGAGCGTCTGGGCGCGCACCTTGAGACGCTCCAGGGCTTCGTCCCGCGTCAGCCACTCTGTCATGTCAGTCCTGTCATGTTGATTCTGTTGATCAAGATTGATGATCGAGTCGCCAAACCCTTATCTACCGCGCGGAAAGGGTCAAGGAGAAAACCAATGGCGAATGGGCTCGATGATGTGCTGGCGGCGGAAACGGTGCTCTCCGATGTTGACGGTCTTGGCGGCCGCCTGACCATCCGGGGCCATTCGTTGCCCGAACTGGCAGGCCGCTGGAAATACGCCGAGGTGGTCCATCTGCTGTTCGACGGCTTTTTTGACGATTTTCCCGGCGACAAGGAGCTGGCGAACGCGATCGGTCGGGCGCGCAGCGAAGTGTTCGGGCAGATCGAACCCTTGCTGCCGTTTCTCGCATCCCTCGATATCTACAGCGCGATGCGCGCCGGCATTGCGCTGCTGCCGGACGGCGGCAAATTGCCGGACGCGCTGCGGCTGGTTGCGGCGCCTGCCGTGCTGACGCCGGCCTTGCTGCGCTTGCAGCGCGACGAAAGCCCGATTGCGCCCGATAGCAAGGCCGATCATGCCGCCGACATGCTGCGGATGCTGACCGGCATTGCGGCCTCGCCGAAGTTGGCGAAGGCACTCGATGCCTATCTCGTGACGGTTTGCGACCATGGCCTCAACGCATCGACCTTCGCCACGCGCGTGGTCGCTTCGACGCAGGCCGGGCTTACTTCGGCGGTGCTGGCCGGGCTCGGAGCGCTCAAGGGGCCGCTGCATGGCGGCGCCCCAGGTCCGGTGATCGAGATGCTGGATGCGATCGAGGCGCATGACGACGCCGCCGGCTGGCTGCGTGACGAGATCGGGCGCGGCCGCCGCATCATGGGCTTCGGGCATCGCATCTACCGCGTGCGCGATCCGCGTGCCGACGTGCTGAAAGCGGTGGTGCGGCAACTCGGCGCCAAGGGTGAAGCCGGCCACCGGCTGGCGTTTGCCGAGAGCGTGGAGCAAGCGGCGCTCGAAGTGCTTCGCATCGCCAAGCCGTCGCGCTCGCTCCAGACCAATGTCGAGTTCTTCACAGCACTTCTGCTGGAAGCGGCGGGCTTTCCGAAAGAGGCGTTCACCAATGTCTTTGCTGCCGGGCGCGTCGCCGGCTGGATTGCCCATGCGCGCGAGCAGCAGACGAGCGGACGGCTGATCCGGCCGCAGTCGCGCTATATCGGGCCGGTCCCAGACCTCGTCGCTTGAGGATTTTTCCCTCGCATACTTGCGGAAGCCGGTCGCAATAGCCGGTGCTGGACACCTCTCTCGTCGAGATAAGAGAGGTCCTCATGACAAAAATTTCATGTCATTGCCCCACACATCCGCTGTTCTTGGATGGCAGAGAACCTATATGCTGCAGTGCAACATGGTTCCGCGGGAACCCACTTCAAAGGAATAGCCAGCCTTGACTACCAGAAAAACCGCCATCGTCACGGGTTCTACCTCGGGCATCGGCCTGGCCATTGCCCACGCGCTCGCGGCCGAAGGCTGCAACCTCGTCGTCAATTCCTTTTCCGATACCGCAGACGACCACGCCATCGCAGACGCGATCGCGAAGCACCACAAGGTGAGGACCGCCTATGTCAAAGCCGACATGTCGAAGCCGGCCGAGTGCCGGGCTTTGGTGGCGAAGGCAGCCGAGGCATTCGGCTCGGTCGACATCCTGATCAACAATGCCGGCATCCAGCATGTCGCGCCGGTGGAAAGCTTCCCGATCGAGAAGTGGGATGCGATCATCGCCATCAACCTGTCATCGGCCTTCCACACCATCGCCGCCGCCATTCCGTTGATGAAACAGGCCGGTGGCGGCCGGATCGTCAACGTCGCCTCGGCCCACGGCTTAGTCGCGTCGCCGTTCAAGTCGGCCTATGTCTCGGCCAAGCATGGCATTATGGGCTTGACCAAGACTGTCGCCCTGGAGCTGGCGCGCGACAAGATCACCTGCAATGCCATTTGTCCGGGCTATGTGCTGACGCCGCTGGTCGAGGCGCAGATCCCCGACCAGATGAAGGCCAACAAGATGGACCGCGAGACGGTGGTCCGCGAGGTCATGCTCGAAAAGCAGCCGACCAAGGAGTTCGTTACCGTCGAGCAGGTTGCGGCGGTGGCAGTGTTCCTATGCTCGGATGCGGCGGCGCAGATCAACGGCACGCACATCTCTGTCGATGGCGGCTGGACCGCTCAGTGAGCCATCCAGCGGTCAAGGGCCACGCCATGCCGAAGAACGGCAAGGTGGAAGAGCCAAAGAAGATCAACATCGCGCTGCAAGGCGGCGGCTCGCACGGGGCGTTTTCCTGGGGCGTGCTCGATCGGCTGCTGGAGGACGGGCGCCTCGACATAACGGCGGTTTCGGGCACCAGCGCCGGTGCCATGAATGCTGTGGCGCTGGCCGACGGCTTTGTCCGCGGCGGCGTCGAGGGTGCGCGGCGCAAGCTCGACGATTTCTGGCGTGCGGTGGCGGCAAAGGGCCGCTTCAGCCCGGTGCAGCGCATGCCTTGGGACGTCGCCTGGGGCAATTGGTCGATCGAGAACACGCCCGGCTATTTCCTGTTCGATACGATGTCTCGGGTATTTTCGCCCTATGTCGCCAATCCGCTCGCCATCAATCCGCTGCGCGACGTGGTCGAACGTGAGATCGATTTCGACAATGTGCGCGCCTGCAAGTCGATTGAACTGTTCATTTCCGCTACCAATGTCGAGACCGGCCAGTTGCGGGTCTTCTCTGACGGCGAGATCGACCTCGACACGGTGATGGCGTCGGCCTGCTTGCCGCAATTGTTCCGTGCCGTCGAGATCAAGGGCGTGCCCTATTGGGATGGCGGTTATGGCGGCAACCCGGCACTGTTCCCGTTCTTCAAGACGGCGGCCACCGAGGACGTGCTTTTGGTTCAGATCAATCCGGTGGTCCGCGAGGGGACGCCGAAGAGCGCCAATGAGATTCAAAACCGCATCGACGAGATCACCTTCAATGCCGGGCTGTTGCGCGAATTCCGCTCGATCGCCTTCGTCAAGGAATTGATCGCCGCCGGCCGACTGCCGCACGGCGAATATCGCGACATACGCATGCACCGCATCGACGCCGACGAAGCGTTCAAGGATTTGTCGGCATCGTCCAAGGTCAATGCCGAATGGGCGTTCCTTGCCTATCTGCGCGACCTCGGCCGCACCGCGGCCAGTGACTGGCTGGAAGAAAACTACGACGCCGTCGGCAAGCGGCCGACGATCGATCTGTCCGGCGAGCTCGATGACGGCCTGAAGCCGGTACGCGGGCCCGCGCCGGGCCGGCGGGTCAAGGAGTTTCTTGCGGCGCGCAAGCAGCCCGAGGCCGCCCGCCGTCCGGCCTAGAACGGTTAATCGTTTCGGAAACGCCGAACCGCTCTATCTTTTTCTTTTTGTTTTGACGCAATTCCGGACGGAAACCGTTTCACATTTTCCTGGAATTGCTCTCGCTCCTCCGCAAAGCAGATGACGTCGCAATCTGTCCAATCATCCTGACACTTGCTGCCATACCGCTGTTTTGGCGATCAACAGCCGATGCTGCAGCCGCATCTTTGCGGACAAAGCAACAATCCATCAACTTTTCTGACTATATTGCGCCGCAACTTTGCGGTAGAAGCGCGCTTCGCCGATCACGGCAATTTGAATACGGCCTCGCGCGCACCCATATCGGCGACGCGCCCCAAGTAGAAGATGCGGCTTGGCCGAACCCCGCGCACTGGAAAAATAACGATGCCGAAATTCAGGTTTCACAAGCTTGCTGCCATTGTTGTGCTCATCGGTTTCGCCGGCTGGATGGTGACAGGCGAGTTCTCGTCCGTCGGCAGCGCGTCCGCCGATAACAAGCCCAAGGCAGGAGAGGTCGAGCAGCCCAAGACAGCCGACGCAGGCAAGCCCCAAACTGGCGAAGAGGGGGCTGCCAAGCCGGGGACTGCCGAGGCGGAACAGCCCAAGGCGCCGTTACGTACGGTCGCGGTCATAACCCCGCCGCGGCGCACCTATGCACGCGCTATCCGCATTTCCGGACTGACCGAAGCCGACAAGCGCGCCGTCCTGGCGACACGCGTCGCCGGCGTCATCGACAAGCTGCCGGTCAAGCAGGGTCAGCACGTCAAGACCGGCGACCTGATCCTGATGCTTGCCGCCGAGGAAAAAATCTCGGCGGTCGACAATGCCAAGCAGCTTGTCGTGCAGCGGGAGGCAGAGCTGGCTGCTGCCCTGCGGCTTATGAAAACCGGCAATCTGCCCAAGTTGCAGCTCGATACAGCCCGCTCCAACCTGACGCTGGCCAAGTCGCAACTGGACGCAGCGCAAGCCGAACTCGACCGCAATGAGGTGAAGGCGCCCTTCGACGGCGTTATCGACCGGGTGCCGGTGGAGCTTGGCAGTTCCGTGATGCAGGGCGGCGAGGTGGCTACTATTCTCAGCCTCGACCCGGTGATTGCGCGCGGCGAGGTCAGCGAACGCGATCTCGGCTATCTGAAGATCGGTGACAAGGCGAATGTGCGTCTGGTCAGCGGCCAGAACGTCGAGGGCATCGTGCGCTACATCAGCCGGGATGCATCATCGGCAACCCGTACCTTCCGGGTCGAAGTCGCCATCCCGAATGCAGATGGTTCCGTACCGGCCGGCATGACGGCCGAAATCGCGCTCAGCGCCCAGCCGACCGATGCCGTCATGCTGCCGCGCTCGGTGGTGACGCTCGGCGACAAGGGCGACCTCGGCATCCGCGCCGTCGGCAAGGACGACAAGGTCGTGTTCTTCCCGATCGACCTGGTCGACGACACGCCGACCGGCCTGGTGCTTGGCGGCATTCCGACCGACGCCCGCATCATCGTCGCCGGCCAGGAGCTGGTGAAGGAAGGCGAAGTGGTCAAGCCGGTCGAAGCGGACCAGGCGACCATCCAAAAGCTGTTGGGCGAAGCGACGACCGGGACGCAGTAATCATGGACATCGTCAAACTTGCAATCAGCAATGCCCGGCTGACCATATCGGTCCTGGTCTTTCTCATCCTTGCCGGTGCGGTCGCTTACCAGTCGACGCCGAAGGAAGCGGAACCGGACGTTCCGATTCCGATGATGTATATCAGCCTGATCTACCAAGGCATCTCGCCGGAAGATTCCGAGCGCCTCTTGCTGCGGCCGATGGAAGCCAAGCTGAAGAGCCTGAAGGGCCTCAAGGAGATGCGCTCGGCCGCCTTCCAGGGCGGCGGCTATGTGCTGGTCGAATTCCAGCCACAGACGGATCTCGCCACCGCGCTGCAGGACACGCGCAGCAAGGTGCAGGACGGCAAGGCCGACCTGCCGCAAGCGGCCGAGGAGCCCGTGGTCTCAGAGGTCAACATCTCCGAGTTCCCCGTCCTGGTCGTGACGCTGTCGGGCGAGGTGCCCGAGCGCGTGCTGACGGCGGCGGCGCGCGAGTTGCGCGACCGCATCGAGGAAGTGCCTGGTGTGCTCGAGGGCTCGCTGCAGGGTGCGCGCGACGACCTCGTCGAAGTGGTCATCGATCCGATGAAGCTGTCTTCCTACGGGCTGCAGCTCGACCAGTTGATCGGTGCGGTCGGCGCTTCCAACAGTCTTGTCGCCGCCGGCAATATCGAAGGGTCCGAGGGCAAATACGCAGTCAAGGTGCCGTCGCTTATCGAGACGCCAGAGGATGTGGCGGCGCTTCCGGTCGTCGCCGGCCCCAATGCCGTGGTGCAGGCCAAGGATATCGCCACCATCCGCTCGACCTTCAAGGACGCCGAGACGGTTACCCGCCTCGACGGCAAGCCGGCGATTGCCATCGAGGTGAAGAAGCGCATCGGCTCCAACCTGATCGATACGATTGGCAAGGTCAGGGAGGTGTCCGACGCCTTCATCAAGACGATGCCGGAGGGCATGCACGTCACCTACACGCAAGACAAGTCCGTTTTCGTGAACCAGTTGCTCGGCGACCTGCAGAACCACGTGATGATCGCCGTCATCCTGGTGTTCATCGTTATCCTCTACGCGCTGTCCGGCCGTGCCTCGCTGCTGATCGGACTGGCCATCCCCTCATCCTTCCTGATCGGTATCCTGTTGCTGGCAATGATGGGCTACACGATCAACATGATCGTGCTGTTCAGCCTGATCCTGGCGGTCGGCATGCTGGTCGACGACGCCATTATCGTCACCGAATTCGCCGAGCGTCGCATGAGCGAGGGCATGCCGAAGCAAGAGGCGTTCGCGCTTGCCGCCAAGCGCATGGCCGGCCCGGTCATCGCGGCGACGATGACGCGCATTGCCGCCTTCTCGCCGCTGTTGTTCTGGCCGGGCATCATCGGCGACTTCATGAAATATATGCCGATCACTCTGATCGTGACGCTCTCGGCCTCGATGCTCTATGCGCTGGTCTTCGCGCCGACGCTGGGCGCGATATTTGCCAAGGCGCCGGCCCATCACCCCGACGACAATCGCGACGGCTGGTACATGGCCGTGGTCAAGCAGGCGGTGCACTATCCCATCACCGTGCTTGTCCTCACTGTGGCGCTGTTGTTCGGCGTCGGCTACGCCTATTCGAAATTCGGCGCCGGCGTCGAATTCTTCCCGAATGTCGAGCCTGACTACGGCCTGCTCTATGTCCACGCCCGCGGCAATCTTTCGCTTGCCGAAATGGACGCGGCCACCAAGACGGCGGAAAATCGGCTGCTCGGTTGGCCGGGCGTGAAGTCCGTCTATACGCGTGTCGGCAAGACGCAGGGCGGCGGCCAGGACGTTCCGGAAGACGTGGTCGGCGTGATCCAGTACGAATTCGTCGACTGGCGCGAGCGCAAATCGGCGAACTCAATCCTGGACGAACTGCGCGGCGTGATGGCCGGCATTCCCGGTGTCGACGTCGAGGTTCGCGTGCCGGAAGCCGGCCCGCCCACCGGCAAGCCGATCCAGATCAGGCTTTCGGCCGTCGATCCGAAGGGCCTTGACGACAAGGCCCGCGCCGTCGCCGCGCGCATTGCCAAGGTGCCCGGCGTCATCGATATTTCCGATGGTCTGGCGCCGCCCGGGGTCGACTGGGCGCTCGAGGTCGATCGCGCCAAGGCGGCGCAGTACGGCATCAGTCCGACCGCGGTCGGGACGGTCGTGCAATTGGTGACCAACGGGCTGAAGCTCAGCGAGTACCGGCCAGCCGGCGCCGACGATGCGGTGGACATCAGGCTGCGCCTGCCCGAGGATCGGCGCACGCTGTCGACGCTCGACGAACTCAGGGTGCAGACCGCGCAAGGCTCGGTGCCGATCTCGAACTTCGTCGTGCGCAAGCCGGAGCCGACGGTCGGTATCCTCAACCGCATCGACGGCGCGCGAACGGTGGTCGTCCAGGCCAACGTCGCTGCCGGCGCCCAGGTGGCTGCCGTCCAGCAGGAGGTCACCAAAGCTGTCGCCGACATGAACCTCGGCAGCGGCATTCGCTGGAAGCTTGCCGGTTCGAATGAGGACAGTGCGGAGGCCGGGGCCTTCCTCAGCAAAGCCTTCGGTGCGGCGATCTTCCTGATCTTCATCGTGCTTCTGGCGCAGTTCAACAAGTTCACCAGCGTCTGGCTGGTGCTGTCCTGCGTGGTCATGGCGACGATCGGCGTGTTCCTCGGGCTGCTGCTGACGGGAGAGGCATTCGGCATCGTCATGTCGGGCATCGGTGTCATTGCGCTGGCCGGCGTGGTGGTGAACAACAACATCGTGCTGATCGACACCTATGACCGGTTGCGCGAAGAGGGCTGGGACAAATACGAAGCCGTTCTGCAGACCTGCCGCGAACGTGCCCGCCCGGTGGTGCTGACGGCAGTGTCGGCGATCCTCGGCGTGCTGCCGATCGCTTTCGGCCTCGGCCTCGAAATCTTCCACCACGAGACGACGATCAACGCGCCGTCGACGCAATGGTGGATTTCGCTGTCTTCGGCTATCGTCTTCGGGCTGTCCTTCGCCACCGTGCTGACGCTGGTGGTGACGCCGTCGATGCTGATGGTGTTCACGCGCGCCAAGGTCAAACCCGGTGCGCGCCGTGGCTGGTTCAGTAGCCTGTTGGGGCGTCGCAAGGCCGACATCCCGTCGAAAGGCCTGGACGCCGATCTGGGCGCCGAGCCGGCGATCGCCTTCCCGAAGGCCGCCGAATAGAGTCCGATTGCTGCCCTGATCAAGCAAAGGCCGCCCGGGAACAATGGGCGGCCTTCTGCATTGTTTCGTCATTGCAACCTCAAAGCGAGGATTTTCTGATGACGATCAGCACCATTCTCATCATTATTCTTATTCTTATCCTGATCGGCGCGGTTCCGGCGTGGCCGCATTCTCGGTCCTGGGGTTACGGCCCATCGGGCATCGTCGGCGTCATCCTGATCGTTGTCTTGGTGCTGCTGTTGATGGGCCGGATCTGAGCGCAATCATTGGTCCGGACAAGCGGCGGATGACCGTCAGACCATCCGTCTTTTTCAACTTCCTTATTGGGCAGCTTGCTGCACCGGCTTGGTTGTGGCGACGCCGATATCCTCAAGCGCTTCCGATACTGCATCTTCCAGCGGCGTGTGCGGGATCGTACCGATAATGCCTTCCAGCCGGGCTGAAGCCAGCCGGTGCGGCTCGAAGCGGAGATAGGACATCGAAACGATCTCGCGCCACATCGCCACGAACGGGCTGCCGGCGCGCAGCACCCACCACGGCATCTTCGTCAGCTTCAGCGCGTGCCCGAGCGCCTTCTCCGCGGCCGCCTTGATGTCCAGATCGGTCACCGCATGGCCAGGAAAATTCAGCGCCTCGTATGAGCCGAGCTTGTCGAGATTGTCAGCCAGCCCGACGAAGGTCTTGGCCAGGTCGGGCAGATAGGCCCATTCATGCACGAGATCGACCGGTCCCGGTGCCGTATAGATACCCTTGGTCATCTTGGCGGCGACAACCAGATCGAACCACGATCCGCTGCCGGTGCCGCCGAAGAAATCACCGGCGCGCAGCAGGATCGTGCGCACCCGACCCGCGTCCGCCTCGCGGCGAAACAGATCTTCCATGGCGACGCGGATGCGGCCCTTTTCCGTCGTCGGGCGAAACGGCGTGTCTTCGGCGATCACCGCCGGCATCGGCGAGCCGTAATTGTAGACGGTGCCCGGGAAGAGATGCAGTGCGCCGTTCGCCCGGCAGGCAGCCATGACGTTCTCCGCCATCGGCAGACACTTGCCCCAGTCGGTGTAGAGCGGGTTGAGGCCGTTGAAGATGATGTCGACGCCTTCGGTGGCGCGGATCAGCGCGTTGCGGTCGAGCGCGTCGCCGGCGATTGCCGTGGCGCCTTTGAGCTCGGCCGGCACCTTGCCGCCGCGGGTGACGGCGCGGACATCGTAGCCGGCATCGAGGAAGGCCTTGGCCACCGCACGGCCGAGCCGGCCGTTGGCGCCGAGAATTGCGATCTTGGTCATTGTTCGTCTCCGTGTTTGTGTTGCGACCCTGTTGTGGCCTCTTCGCAAGCGAATGAAAATTGACTAAGGCTGGCGTTCTGATATTCAATTTTGAATGGATATCGATTGGAACCTGATCAAGAGTTTCGTCACGGTGGCGGAGACCGGCAGCCTGTCTGCCGCCGCGCGAAAACTTGCCGCAAGCCAGCCGACGCTCGGCCGCCACATCGCCGAGCTGGAACAGGCGCTCGGCGTCACCCTGTTCCGGCGTGGGCGGCGTGGCTATGCGCTCACGGAAGCAGGCAGCACGCTCTTTGAACAGGGTCGCGCGGTGAGCGAGCAGGCGAGCGCCTTTTCGCTGCTGGCGCTGGGATCGGTCGAGGCGATAGAGGGTACGGTGCGCATTGCCGCCAGCGAAGTGGTGGCCGCCTATGTGCTGCCGGAAATGATGGCGAGGCTTGGTTTCGAGGAGCCGGGCATCGAGGTCGAGATCGTCGCCTCGAACCAGGTCGAGAATCTGCTGCGTCGCGATGCCGATATCGCCATTCGCATGGTCAAGCCGGCGCAGAATGAACTGGTCGCGCGCAAGGTGACCGACATTCCGCTCCGCGCCTGCGCGGCAAAATCCTATCTCGACCGGCGTGGCCGTCCGCGCGAGGCCCGGGATCTCGCCGGCCATGATCTGGTCGGCTTCGATCGCAGCGATGAGATCATTCGCGGCTTTGCCCAGTTCGGCGTCCCGCTCGCCCGCAATGCCTTCCGCTTCAGGACCGATAATCAGATCGTGCTGTGGGAAGCGGTGCGGTCGGGAAACGGCATCGGCTTTGGCCAGGAGCCGCTCGCCGACCGTGATCCGCTGGTCGAGACAGTGCTGCCGGGTCTCCCGCTGCCGACGCTGCCGGTGTGGCTCGCCATGCACCGCGACGTGCGTACAAGCGTCCGCATCCGCCGCGTCGCGGATTTCCTCTACGAAGAGCTCAAGCGCTATTCAGCCGGTGCTGGCTCGGCAGCAAATTCAGCGCGGTGAGCGAGGCCGGCCATCAACAGCACGACGATCAGCAGCCCGGACAGAGCGACGAAGATCGGGCCGAAGCTCGAGTGTTCGGCGATGAAGCCGATCGCCGACGGCGCCACCAGAATGCCTGAGTAACCCATTGTGGTGACGACGCTCATACCGGTGCCGGACGCCATGCCCTCCTGGTTGCCGCCGGCCGAAAAGATGATCGGCACCATGTTGGCGATGCCGAGGCCGCAAAAGGCGAAGGCGGCAATGGCGAGCCACGGCGAGGGAGCCAGCCCGGCCACCAGCATGCCGGCAGCAGCGGCAAGAGCCGAGGCGCGCAACGTCGTAACGGCCCCGAAACGGTTGCGGACGCCATCACCAAGGAAGCGCATGACGGCCATGACACCGGAAAAGGCGGCGTAGGCCAGGCCTGCGATGGCAAGATCGGCGCCGAGCTCCTGCCTGAGATACAGCGCCGCCCAGTCGAGCACCGCACCTTCGGAGATCATCGTCAGCAGTGCCATCAGCCCAACCAGATAGACCAGCGGGTTTGCCGGCAGCGCGAATTTGTGGTGCTCGGCGACTGGGTGCTTGTCCTCGGCGATCAGGTAGCGGATCGCTACGGCGATGACGGCAAAGGCAAGAGCCGTCACCACCGTCGCATGGGCGAGGTGACCGTAGTTCTGGATGGCGAAACCGCCCAAAGCGCCGCCAGCGAAACCGCCAAGGCTCCAGAAGCCGTGCGAGGACGACATGATGGCACGGGACAGCCGCCGTTCGACTGCCACTGCATTGGCATTCATGGCGACGTCCATGCCGCCGATCGAACCGCCGAAGATGAACATGGCGACGGCCGCGAGGGGCACGTTGGGGGCCAGAGCCACGACCAACAGGCCGAAGCTGCCGGCAAGTCCGAACCAGCGCAGCACAGTGCGCGAGCCATGCTTCGAGATCAGATGGCCGCACCAGGTCATGGCGGTTACGGCCCCGGCCCCGAACAACAGAATCAACAGGCCGAGCGTGAATTTGCTGATGTCCAGCCGGGTGAGGAACACCGGGATCTGCGGCGCCCAGCTGCCGGTCAGGAAGCCATTGGCGAGGAAGATGCCGGCCACTGCCCAGCGTCCACGAATCGCGGTCTGCGTCATTTTCTGCGCGTCCATCGGGTAGAATCCGGTCCGGAAATGGCTTCGCGCGGCAAATTAGATCGATTCAATTCACAGTCAAGCGCTCTTTGCCGAAAGTGCTTGGACCAGACGCTACGTCCTCTCGCGTCGGCCAACCATCTCGGCGGTCCACTCCGAAATCCTTACGGCTCGGGATAAGGCGCGCCATCCTTGTGCACAAACCGGCCATCAGCGTTGGTGCTCATCATGTCGATGTCGGAGCAGGTGGCGACGTCATCGGGCCAGCGCGAACCGACTTCGAGATAGATCGCCATCGCGCCCGATTTATTGATCATGTGATGGCCGTTGCCTGATCCTTTCGGAAAGGCCGCGCAGTCACCAGCGCGCAGCACCGTCTCGCCGGCATCTTCGACGAGCGTCAGCTCGCCTTCAAGCACGTAGACGAATTCCTCTTCGTGCGAATGCCAGTGGCGCTGGCTCGACCAGTTGCCCGGCGGCAGGCGCATGAGATTGATGCCGAAGTCGGTGAGCCCGCCTGCGTTGCCCAGCTGCTGCCGCACGCGTTCGGCACAGGGTGCATCGAACGGCGGTGGATAGGATGAGCCCTTGCGTCCGGGCACGTCGGCAACGTCAATTTTAGGCACGGCGTCCTCCCCTAGTGATCCCTGGGGCGCCTTGCCTCGAACTCGGCCTTCTTGGCATCGGAGGCTTCGATCTGGTTCAGTGCCTGCCACTCGGCATAGGGCATGCCGTAGATGATCTCGCGCGACTGTTCCTTGCTGAGTTCGACACCCTCGGCCTGCGCCGCATCGCGGTACCAGTTGGACAGGCAGTTGCGGCAGAAGCCGGCGAGGTTCATCAGGTCGATGTTCTGCACGTCGGAACGCTCGCGCAGATGCGCGACCAGCCGGCGGAAGGCAGCGGCTTCGAAATCGCGCTTTTGTTCGTCGCTGAGTTCGGTCATGTCTTTGGCGTCCCTTGGGCCTTCCGTCACACCGGTCCGGTGCGCGAGCCGAATATTTTCACCGCATGTATATCGGCACGTCGATCGATCGCGTCAACGATCGGCGCCAGCCGTTCGGCCCAGTCGAGGGCACCCTTAAGGTCGGCGATCAGGTCCTGGCGGATCTCGAGCAGCGCATGGGCAAATCCGTTGACGATGGCGTGCCTGAACATGGTGTCGCCGCGCAGTGCGCCGTCATAGGGTTCGTTGTCGCCGACGATGAGGCTCTTGTCCTTGGCGAGCATGTCGATCAGCGGCCGCGCAACGCGATCGTCGAGATCCCATAATATGCCGACGTGCCACGGCCGCACGAAGCCCTGCATGGTCGGCGTGAAGGAATGCACCGAAAAGATGAAAGGTGCCTGCGCGGACGCTTGCGCCACCGAGGCGATCATGGCGCCGACGGCATCATGATAGGGGCGGTAAAAGCGGTCCAGACGTCTTTCGCGTTCCTCCGGCGCCATGGGATAATTTCCCGGGATGATGGTGCCGTCATAGAGCTGGCGAATCAGCGTTGGATCGTCCTCGCCGCGATTGGGATCGATCAGCAGCCGTGAAAAATTGGCAAGCACCGCCGGAACGCCGAGCAGACTTGCGAGTTCGCGGGTTACAGTCTCGACGCCGATGTCGTAGGCGATGTGGCGGTCGAACTCCGCCGCTGGCAGGCCAAGGCTGCCATACTCCTCCGGCAGGTCGCGGCGAGCGTGATCGGCCAAAAGCACCATGCCGCGCTTGCGGTCGCCTTCGACGATGTCGAAAGGCGCGAAAACTGTGGATCGGGTCATCGGCGGGAAAGGTCTGTTCGCGGGCTTCCTGGGAGGGTGGTATCGTCATTCCACGAAGAGAACGCTTGCGCAATGCCGTTGTTTGGCCACGGTTTCTGCCAAAAAACTGAGCAGGGGCGACCGCAAGCGCGCCGGAGCCTTCTAAATCGATTGGAATTGGACAGATCGGCGCGTTGACATGCGTACGGACTTTTCCGAAAAGGGGCGTTGAGAGATGCAAATGTGGTTCTTGAGGGGTTTCAGGATGGGTTTCGCCGGCAGGCTGCGTGTGCGCCATGCCTTGGCCATGCCGCTCCTGATACCGGCAATGGGCCTTTTCGCGGTGATCACGGCCTCGCCGGCACGGGCCGATTTCCGGGTCTGCAACGCCACGCAGAACCTGGTAGGCGTCGGCATCGGCTATCGCGCCAAGGCCGGCTGGATCACCGAAGGCTGGTGGCACATCGAAGGATCGAGCTGCAAGACGCTGATCGAGGGACCGTTGTCATCAAGGTTTTACTATCTTTATGCAGAAGACGCCGAGCGCGGCGGACGCTGGGATGGCCCGATCAACATGTGCGTGGCCGAAAAAGAGTTTAAGATTGCCGGCGTTACCGACTGCGTCGCCCGGGGCTTTCAGCGCGCCGGATTTCAGGAATATGACACGGGCGAGCAGGCAAGCTGGATGGTCCAGCTGACTGACGAGCCCGCAACGGATGGCGCTGCAGCCGCCCCGGGAACAAACAGTCAATGAGACGCAGCCGCAAGGTCAAGATCCTCGCCACCATCGGTCCGGCCTCCTCGTCCGAGGAGATGCTGAAGAAGCTGTTCGAAGCCGGCGCCGACGTGTTCCGGATCAATATGAGCCACACCGACCATGAATTGATGCGGACGCTTGTCGGCCGCATTCGTGCCGTCGAGGAGGCGGTCGGCCGGCCGATCGGCGTTCTCGCCGACCTGCAAGGGCCAAAGCTGCGCGTCGGTAAGTTCGCCAACGGCAAAGAAGTGCTGACCGTCGGCCAGACCTTCACGCTCGACGACAATCCCGAGCCCGGCAATTCGAAGAGGGTCTACCTGCCGCATCCCGAAATCCTGCGTTCGGTCGAGGCCGGTCATCGCCTGCTGATCGACGACGGCAAGCTCGAGCTCAAGGCGGTCAGCAGCAACGGCAAGGCGATCGTCTGCACCGTCGTCGCCGGCACCACCATTTCCGACAAGAAGGGCGTCAGCCTGCCCGACACCGACCTGCCGGTCGGCGCGCTGACGGAAAAGGACCGCCGGGATCTTGACGCGGTTCTGGCGACCGGCGTCGACTGG
Organism: Mesorhizobium sp. M0208; assembly: GCF_040322015.1. Taxonomy (NCBI): domain Bacteria; kingdom Pseudomonadati; phylum Pseudomonadota; class Alphaproteobacteria; order Hyphomicrobiales; family Phyllobacteriaceae; genus Mesorhizobium; species Mesorhizobium sp. M0208. Next base: position 200,911 of record NZ_JAMYSP010000003.1, read on the forward strand.
GTGGCGCTGTCCTTCGTGCAGCGGCCCGAGGACCTGGCCGAAGCGCGCAAGATCGCGCGCGGCCGGGCGCTGATCATGGCCAAGATCGAAAAGCCGCAGGCCGTCGCCCGGCTGGCCGAGATCATCGAGCTTTCGGATGCGCTGATGGTCGCCCGCGGCGATCTCGGCGTCGAGATGCCGCTCGAAGCCGTGCCTGGCATTCAGAAGCAGATCACCCGCGCCGCCCGCCGCGCCGGCAAGCCTGTGGTGGTTGCCACGCAGATGCTGGAATCGATGATCACCGCGCCGGTGCCGACCCGCGCCGAAGTCTCGGACGTCTCGATCGCCGTGTTTGAAGGCGCCGACGCGATCATGCTTTCGGCGGAGTCCGCCGCCGGCGCCTACCCGGTCGAAGCGGTGGCGATGATGAACCGGATCGCCACCAAGGTCGAAACCGACCCGACCTATGCCGGCATCATCAACGCGCAGCGCTCGGAACCGGAAGCGACCGGCGCCGACGCCATTTCGCTTGCTGCCCGCGAGATCGCTGAGACGCTGAAGCTGTCGGCCATCATCACCTACACGGCCTCGGGTACAACCGGCCTGCGCGCCGCGCGCGAGCGGCCGCAAGTGCCGATCGTGGCGCTGTCGCCGATCCTCAACACGGCGCGGCGGCTGTCGCTGTTGTGGGGCACGCATTGCGTCGTTTCTCCCGATGCCATCGACCTCGACGACATGGTCGATCGCGCCTGCCGCATCGCTTTGGACGAAGGATTCGGCAAGCCCGGCGACCGCGTCATCATCACGGCCGGCGTTCCGCTGAGGACGCCCGGCTCGACCAACATGCTGCGCATCGCCTATGTCGGATCGGAAGTCGGCCGCTAATGTCGGCGGCGGCTGCCGGATGGGCCGGCTGCATGGCGCGTCGTAAACGCGGCGCCAGCCCGGCGCATCGACGGCAGGTAGATCAGGGTCGACGCCGAACTCCCGCCCGCGTGCATCAGCCTGTGGCCGGCCGCGAGCCGGTTCGGAGGCCCCATCCGACTTGAGCTGGAGGTCAGTTAGGGTAAAATCTCTCCTGGGAGAAAGAGGAGGGTGATCCAATGTGGATGCGCACTGATCTTCTGGAACTCCTCGGCATTGAGCACCCGATAATCCAGGCGCCGATGAGCGGCATCACCACGCCGGAACTGGCGGCGGCAGTCAGCAATGCCGGGGCGCTTGGCTCGCTCGGATGCGGCATTCTGCCTGCGGCGGCTATCCGCGAGCAGCTCACGGCGACGCAGCACGCGACCAATCGTCCGATCAACGTCAACTTCTTTGCGCACCCGCCGCCGGCACGCGATGATGCGGCAGCCCAAAGCATGCGAGACCGCCTTCGCGGCTGCTATGAGGAGGTCGGCCTCGGACCGGTGCCCGAGCCGGGCGAGCCCTTCCCCACCTTCGATCGTGAGCGTCTCGAAATTGTGCTCGAGCTGCGCCCGAAGGTGGTCAGCTTCCACTTCGGCCTACCCGACACCGCAATTGTGCAGCAGTTGAAAGCGGCCGGCTGTACTGTCTTGTGTTCGGCTACCACCGTCTCGGAAGCGCGCCAGCTTGAGGCAGGAGGGGTGGACGCCATTATCGCCCAGGGATACGAGGCCGGTGGGCATCGCGGCACATTCACTGGCGACCCTGCTATCGGCACAGCCGGCACCATGGCCCTCGTACCGCAGATTGTTGATGCCGTGCGGGTGCCTGTAATTGCCGCCGGCGGTATCTTCGACGGTCGCGGCATTGCCGCCAGCTTTGCACTTGGTGCATCTGGTGTGCAGATCGGCACGGCTTTCCTGGCCTGTCCTGAAGCCAATGTGCAGCCAGTCTATCGCGCAGCATTGCGCTCGGCCAACGACGAGAGCACGTCGGTGACTCGCTGCTTCACTGGCCGCCCAGCGCGCGTGGTGCGCAACCGGTTTGTGATGGAAATGGCTGGTGAGGAAGATGCTGCGCTGGCGTTTCCGCTACAGGCGAGTCTGGTCATGCCGCTTTCGATGGCGAAGGATGAAAGCAAGCGGGCTGACTTCTTGCCCATTTGGGCCGGGCAGGGCGTTGCGAAGCTGCGGCAGATGCCGGCCGCCGCGCTTGTGGAGAAACTCGTCACGGAAGCAAGCGGCGTAGATCGGGCCTATAGGGGAGTAGGGGAGTAGGGGAGTAGGGGAGTAGGGGAGTAGGGGAGTAGGGGAGTAGGGGAGTAGGGGAGTAGGGGGCATGCGTTCCGCAGTGCAATCTACACCTCACATACTGCCTTACTCCCCTATTGCCCTACTGGCTTCAAATGCCTTCGCCGGCAAGCTCCTCGGAAAGTGCGGCGACCTGGTCCTGGGCGCTGCGCATCATCGGGTAGATGCCGAGAACGCGCTGCCAGGCTTCAAGTGCCGACTGCTTGTGGCCGGTTTCGGCCATGATCTGAGCCAGGCCCGAAAGCGCGCCGAAATGGCGTGGTTCGAGCTGCAGGGTGCGGTCGATGTCCGCCATCGACTTCCCGTAGTTCTTCATCATGAAATGAACAGTGGCGCGCCGGTTCCAGCCTTCCGCATAGGTCGGCTGCAAAGTCACCGCCTGATCGAGAAAATCGAGCGCGACATCGAATTTCTGATTTTCGATTGCCTTCTGCGACCATTGCATCATCAGGTCGATAGAGGCGCTGCCCGACTGGGACCACTCGCTGCCGATCCGTCCGGCGATGCGCTCGGCCGCCTTTTCATTGCGTTCGCGCTTGAGATCGGCAAACAGCTGATCGAGCCGCGCCTGTTTCGTCTTGACGACCGGAGGTGCTGTCGGCGGAGTTGTGGTCGGATCTTCAGCCCACGCCGGCAGCGAGACAGCGCCGGAAACGAGGAAAGCCGTGAAAAATGCAAAAAGAATCCGCATCGCGGGAATCTAGCCCCCGACGCCGGATCGTCAAACTGAATTTAGCGTGAGTGTCGTATCATGCGAACGGAGGCGCGCAGCCTCCGTCGAAAACTCAACCCTGGCGCGCCTTGTAGCGCGGCGCGGTCTTGTTGATGATGTAGATGCGGCCCTTGCGACGAACCAGCTGGTTGTCGCGGTGACGCGCCTTCAACGCCTTGAGCGAATTCTTGATTTTCATGGTCTTGCCCGTCGGTCTGGGCCCGGTCACGGGCCGAATTATTAAGGCGCGCCCACAGACGCGCCTTTGAACTGTGCGTGGCTCATAGACGAGGAGCGTTGCCCGTGTCAACCGCAAGCGCGTTGCCTAAACGATACGGACCGTTTCGTATCATCAAATATCCGCCACTGGCGCCTTGCGGCATTGCGCAGGCTTGCGACGGCTGGAATGATGCGGTTGCGAATTGGAGATCGTCATGCGCCGAATTCTTGTGTCCGCCTGTCTTGTCGTCCTCGCGGCAGGCTCTGTTGCCCATGCGCAGGAATGCGACCGCAACGACGACAGCCAGCAGATGATGAACATCTGCGCCGACGCGGACTACAAATCCGCCGACGCCAAGCTCAACAAGGCCTACCAGGATCTCATCGGCGGAAGTGACGCAAAAGCCAGGAAGCTGTTGCAGACGGCGCAGCGCGCCTGGATCGCTTTTCGCGACGCGGAATGCAGCTATCCGCCGCGGACAGCGAAGGCGGCTCGATCTATCCGATGCTGATATCGGAATGCCTGACGCGGCTGACCGACGATCGCACTAAGCAGCTCACCGCCGATTCGACCTGCGCAGAAGGCGATGTGAGCTGCGCCAGCCCCGACGAGGACGAGAGCGGCGACATCCAGTAAGCGTAGGTTCTAACTTTGTGTTTGAGCATGATCTTTTCCGAAACCGGATTCCACTTTTCGCTAGCGCGGACCTTCGGTTCGGGATCATGCTCTAGCTGCGGCGGCTCACGCGCGTAAAATGGCCCATCTTGCGGCCGGGCCGCGCCTCGGCCTTGCCATAGAGGTGCAGCATCAGATCGGGCTCGGCGAGCAGCTCAGCAACGCGCCGGATGTCGTCGCCGATCAGGTTTTCCATGACGCAGTCGAACTGCCGGGCGGGACTTCCCAGCGGCAGGCCGGCGACGGCGCGGATGTGCTGCTCGAATTGCGAGATGGTGCAGGCGGCCTCCGTCCAGTGACCGGAATTGTGGACGCGCGGCGCTATCTCGTTGACCAACAGCGAACCGTCGGCAAGGACAAAGAATTCGACGCCGATGACGCCGACATAGTCGAGCGCTGCAAGGATCTCCGCCGCCGCCGTTTGAGCCGCAGCCGCCGTCTCGGATTCTACTCCGGCCGGCAGCGTCGAGCTGTGCAGAATACCGTTGCGATGGACATTCCACGCTGGATCGTAGGCGGCGAGCGAGCCGTCGCTGCCGCGCGCGGCGATCACCGAAACCTCGCGCTCGAAGGTGACGAAGGATTCCAGGATCAACGGCACGTTGCCCATCGCCTCGCAAGTGCCGGCAAAGCCGCCTGTTTCCATGTTGCGGAAGACACGCTGGCCCTTGCCGTCATAGCCCATGCGGCGCGTCTTCAATATGCCGCTGCCGTTGAACTGTTTCAGCGCAGCCGTCAGTTCCTCGTCATTGTCGACGGGACTGAAATCCGCGGTCGGTATGCCGATACCATTGAGGAATTTCTTTTCCGCCAGCCGGTCCTGCGCCACTTCCAGTGCGCGTGCCGGCGGATAGACCGGCACCGTAGAGGCAAGTGCCGCGGCAGCCGCGACCGGAACGTTCTCGAATTCATAAGTAACGACGGCACTGGCCGCAGCCAGCTCGCCAAGCGCGGCCGCGTCGTCGTAGGCGGCGACGATCTGCCGGTTGGCGACCTGTGCCGCCGGGCAATCCGGCTGCGGCTCCAGCACGACGATGCGATAGCCGAGGCGGGCCGCGGCCATCGCCAGCATGCGGCCCAGCTGGCCGCCGCCGATGATGCCGATGCTCGATCCCGCCGGCAGGCTCACGGCGCGTCCGTGGGCTCGGCGGCCACCTTGGCGGTCTGCGCGGCGCGCCAGCTATCCAGCCGGGCGGCGAGCTTTTCGTCGCTCAGCGCCAGCACCGCGGCGGCGAGAAGGGCAGCGTTGGCAGCGCCGGCCTTGCCGATGGCCAAAGTGCCGACCGGAATGCCGGCCGGCATCTGCACGATTGATAGCAGCGAATCCTGGCCCGACAGCGTCTTTGATTCCACCGGCACGCCGAACACCGGCAGCGGCGTCATCGCCGCCGTCATGCCCGGCAGATGCGCCGCACCGCCGGCACCGGCGATGATCACCTTGTAGCCGGCCGCCTTGGCGCCCTTGGCGAAGTCATAGAGCCGGTCGGGCGTGCGGTGGGCCGAGACGATCAGGCGCTTGTGCGGAATGCCAAGCGCCTCAAGCGTTTCGGCGGCGTGGCGCATCGTCGCCCAGTCGGACTGGCTGCCCATGATGATGGCGACGTCGGCGCGGTGATCGTCCAAGCTTCTGCTCTCCGGCGGCAAAGGCGCGCATTAGCGGAAATCGAGGGGAGCCGCAAGGATGGCCGGAAACGGCAAAGCCGCTTGTGCCGTCTGCGTGGCCACGCACATGGACTTGCGCGGTCTGTCATCGGGCGGCCGCTGCTCGGAAGCGGTTGACGAAGTCGTCAAGTTCAGGCCGTTCGGTATCGGAAATCGCCCAGTAGGAAAAGCCGCTGTCGCTCCAGTGGACCAGCGAGAAGCCACCAGCAGAAAGATCGACCGGTCCGGCTGTCGAGCCGGTTTCCTCGGGCGCGGCGACGAGAGTGATCAGGTGCTCGCGGTGCCTGTAGACCAGTGCCGGCACTGGCTGGTCCGCGATCACCTCGACCCGGCCGCCGAGCAACGCGAAGCCGTCACTGGCAAGGTCAGGTGCCGGCGGTGACAGGCCGACCCTGCCATCCAGCCAGGGTTTGACCGTGTGCCGGTCCGACGAGACGACGTCCACCGGGCTGGCTGCCAGCAGGCTGCGGCGATGGCCGTTGGCGACCGCGGCGGCAAAGCTGTCGGGCGCCCTGCTCAGCATCATCCATTGCGTCGCGCCGCTGGCCAGCACAGCCGTAACGACGATCGACGCCGCCAGCGCGCGCCAGTCGAACGCGCCAAATCGGTGCACGGCTCTGTGTGCCGGCGGCACTCGAGCGGCGGGCGCCGGCGCCGGCAGCACTTTCTCCATACCGGCTGTCCCGATTGCAGTGATGCGAGCCTTGAAATCCTCATGGACATCGAGCCTCGGCAGCCCGCTGACGACCGTCTGCAGCGCAACGATACGGGCATGCTCGGCGGCGAGCGCCGGGTCGGCCGCGATGCGTCGCTCGACAGCCAATGCTGCTGCTGCGTCGAGCTCGCCATCGACCAAGGCATGGATCATCAGCGCCACGCCCGCCGGGTCATCGGGCAGTCCATCGTTGTGCGCGCTCATGGCGCCCTCCCAAGTTGGGATATCAGCAGACCGCGCGCCCTCGCCAGCCGCGACATCACCGTGCCTAGCGGCACGCCAAGCAGCGTCGCGATCTCGCGATAGCTGAGGCCGTTGACGTCGCGCAGCACCACAGTCTCGCGAAATTGGTGCGGCAGCGCGGCGATCGCCGCCTCGAGTGCGGCCGTGTCGGCCTTGGCGATCAGGCTTGCCTCAGGATTATCCGTATCGGGCAGGCCGGCGCCATATGCAGCCGTCATGTCATCGAGGTCGCTCAGGCCGCCGACGGCGACGATACTGCGCGGCCGGTTGCGCGCCAGCCAGGAGTAAGAGGCGTTGCGCACGATCGCCAGCAGCCAGGCGCGCGCATTGCCGCCGGCATAGGCGGCGATGCCCGCATGCGCCTTCAAACAGGCCTCCTGCACCACATCCTCCGCATCGGCGGCGTTGCCCGTCAGCCAGCGGGCAAGCGCAAGCGCATCCGCGAGATGGGGCAGAACCACCTCGCGAAAGCGCTCGGTCGCGGCCTCTTGGTTCAACACCGTCGCATCGCCCGGCATCCCGGGCAGAACCTTCCGAAAATCCTCACGGAGCGACGGTGATCCTGCCCTGCATGTGCGGGTGAAGCCCGCAGAAATAGGCATAGTCGCCCACTTTGGTGAAGGTGAAGGCATATGTGTCACCGGTGTCAAGCGCCTTGGAGCGAAACGAGGCATCGTTGGCGACCACCAGATGCGGGATGTCGTCGTCATTCTCGAAGGTTACAGTAGTGCCCTGCTTTATCGTCAGCACCGCCGGTGTGAAGGCAAAGTTCTCGATCTTGATCATTGACTGGTCTGCTGCGTTCAGTGGCATGGCAACCATTATCAGGATCGCCGCCAAACCGAGCGTGACAGGGGATACGACCAAGACGCGGGATGGGAAGCGCATCATCGCATTTCCCCTCAGGCCAGCGTGCTGTCGATGATGGCGAGGTCCTGCCCGCCTTGCTTGACTGTCACGCTGCTCGTGCCGAGCAGGCTGCGCAACTGGCCGGCAGGTACCGTCATCGGCCCGGGTGAGGCTGCGGTGCCCGGCGCCGGTTGCGGGAAAGCGGTCGAGCGCGCGGTATGAAAGGTAACGTTGCCTTCGACCTTCTGCATGATCTGGTGGATATGGCCGTTGAGTATGGTGACGGAGCCGAAGCGCTTGAGCAGGGCCAAGGCCTGCGCCGCGTCATCGGTGCCCCAGCCCCATTCGGGATAAACAGCCCATAGCGGGATGTGGGCAAAGACGACGATTGGCGTCGAGGCGGTGACCGCCTTCAGATCATCGGCCAACCATGCCAACTGGTCGGCGCCGAGATTGCCCAGCCCGCCAGCCTTCAGGTTGACGACGTTGACCAGCCCGATGAAATGGACGCCGTTCTGATCGAACGAATACCAGCCGGCGCCCTTGGTGCCCTTGCCGTAGCGGTCGAGATAGGCCTGGCCATTGCCGTCGTCGATCAGGTCGTGCTCACCGGGCACATAATGTACGTCGAAGCCTGCGCCGCCGATGATCTGGGCAGCGTTGTCGAACTGCGCGGCTTTCGACAAATGGGTGATGTCGCCGGTGTGGATCATGAAAGCGGGCTTTTGCGGCAACGCCTGGATCTTGCCGATGGCCTCCTTCAGCGTGTCGATGGCGTGCGGGTTGGCAGCCTTGTCGAAGCCGATGTGGCTGTCGGAGATCTGAAGGAAAGTGAAGCCGGTGGCCAAGGCCTCTGCGGCTTGCGCCGCGCCGAGCAGGCTCAGCGAAACCGGCACGCCGGCCGAAATCGTCCACAGCACTCCCGTGCCGGCCCAGATCATGCATTCCAGTGCATGACGGCGGCTGATGCCGTCAGCTTCATTGTCGTGGTGGTGGGTCATACCGGTCTCCTGCAACGCCGGAAATGGCGTCTGCTTGGGAGACCAATGGGCGGGGTGGTTTATTCCGCCCGACGACCAAAAAGTCATTCACAGTGCCGTGATGGCGCAATGGCCCGATGCCAAGCCGGCGCTGGAAGGCACTGGCTCGACCACGTTCTGGCGATATCTAGTCCGGCCAGCGCAAGGCCCCGGCGGACTGCTTGCGAGCGGGTTTCATCGCATCCGCAGGACGCTCCTTCGCGGTCAGCACGGCGCGAAGCTGCTCGGCGACGATTTCTGCCTCGCCGGGGTGCAGGTTGCACGGATCAAGGAAGAAGTGACCGCGCTCGACCTCGTGGTTGCGCACGATGATGGGGGGCGAGCCCGCCGCCAGCGCCGAGGCAAGGCCGGCGGCGGTGAACCTGCTTTCAGGCGTAACAAACACCTGCAGGCGGTCGAGCGGATTGGCGGTCGGATCGGGAATGATATGCGCGGCGATACCAGGCAGTCCTTGCAATGCGTCTTTCCACAGATGCAGGGCGGCTTCCTCCCGCTGACGGATGCCGGCATGGTCGCGCCGCTCCCAGGCTTCCAGGGCCGCCATGGTACCGGCAATGCTTTCCTTGCCCACCTTCATCGCCCGCGCAACGCCACGATTCTGGAGATAGGCGGCCCGCACCAGATCCGTGCGCCCCGTCACGATGCCGCTTGTCGGTCCGCTGAGGAACTTGTGCCCGCTATAGACGACGATGTCGGCGCCGCGTGCGAGAAAGCCGCGCAGGTCGTATTCGGAGGCGGCGTCGACGATCACCGGCACGCCCTTGGCGTGGCAGATCTCGCAGAACTCCTCGAGCGAAAGCATGCCGTATTGCACCGTGTGGTGCGCAACTACGTAGAGGCCGGCTGCGGTGCGGTCGCGGATCGCGTCGCGCACATGATAATCCTGCGTCACGCTGACCGTGCCGGCGGGTATTGTCTTCGCCCCGGCCAACCGGATCGACTGGTCGATCGGCGCGCCATAATTGACGATGTGACCGAGCTGGACGATGACCTCCGACTTGAGGCCCTCAGTGTCGTCCGGCAGCCGCTCGATCGCAAGAAGGCTGGTTCCGGTCATCGCGCCGGCAATCGCCATGGTTATGCCGCTGGCGCAGCACGCGGTGATGAAGCCGGCCTCGCCGCCGGTGAGGCGTGCAATCACAGTACTTGCGGCGCGTTGCAGATCGTCCGTCTCGACCCATTGCGAGGCGATTTCCGACATTGCGGCAATCGCTTCTGGCACGATGATCGAAGCGCCGAGCGCCGTCATCGTACCGGAAACGTTGATGATCGGGCGAAGGCCAAGCCGTTCGCGTATTGTCGTGTTGGAACGGTCAGCGGCATAGGTCGTCATCTCTGCAGATCCTGTTTCGAACGATTTCAGGCGATCTCGACGACCGCCTCGATTTCAACTGTGATGTTGCCCGGCAGCGAGCCGACACCGATTGCCGAGCGGGCATGTCCGCCGATCTTATCAAAGACGGCGGCGAAAAGATCGGAACAGCCATTCACCACCTTGGGGTGCTCGCTGAATGTCGGCGTCGCATTGACAAAGCCAAGCAGCTTGACGACGCGCACGACGCGGCCGAGGTCGCCGGCCGCCGCATGCATGACGGCGAGCAGGTTCAGGCCGGTCAGACGCGCATGCCCATAGGCCTCTTCAACGCTGACGTCGTCGCCGACCTTGCCGGTGCAGAGCGCGCCGTCGGCGCGCAACGGCCCCTGGCCGGAGAGGAAGATCAGCCGTCCGCTCTCGGCATAGGTGACGAAGTTGGCGATGGGCTTCGGCGGCTCGGGCAGTGTCAGGCCCAATTCCGCGAGCCGGATGTAAGGCGTCATAAAAGCTCCTTGCGACAGCTTTCGCCGTCCGATGTCAAAAATGCGAGGCGCGAAATCGCGCCAGGAAGCTGCGAAGGCGTTCATTGTCGAAGCCCGCCGCCAGAATCTCGGCGGGTGGTCCGACGGCGCTGACGCCGCCGTCCGCCATGAAAACGATGCGGCTCGATGCATCGCGTGCAAAAGCCATCTCATGCGTGACCATCAGCATCGTCATGCCGTCTTCGGCGAGGCTGCGAACGACCTCGAGCACCTCGCCAACCAGTTCGGGGTCGAGCGCCGAAGTTATCTCGTCGAGAAGCAGTATCTTCGGCTCCATCGCCACCGCGCGGGCGATGCCGACGCGCTGCTGCTGGCCGCCGGACAGCTCGGCCGGCAGGCTGTCGGCCTTATGGGCGAGGCCGACCCGGCCGAGCCAGTGCTCGGCAATGGTGCGGGCCTCGGCATTGCTCTTGCCGCGCACCTTGCGCAGGCCAAGCATGATGTTGCCGGCGGCAGTCAAATGCGGAAACAGATTGAAGCTCTGGAACACCATTCCGGTCTCGGCTCGCATCGCCGCCAGGTCGCGCTCGCTGCGTCGCTGGCGTGTTCCCGTCTCGCGATAGCCGACCTCCTTGCCATCGATACGGATCGAGCCGCTGTCGTAGCTCTCCAGGAAGTTGACGCAGCGCAGCAGCGTGGTCTTGCCGCTGCCGGAAGGGCCGATGACAGTCACCACCTCGCCGCGTGTCACCTTGAGACTGACCGAGCGCAGGACCTCGACGGATCCAAAGGCTTTGGAAACCTCGGAGACATCGAGAAGTGCCGGATTCTGGTGCGAGGCATTGGACATCTTGCTATTCCCGGATGAATGAGAAACGCTGCTCCAGCCGCCGGCTGGCCAAGGAGAGGGCGTAGTTGACGGCGAAGTAGACGAGCGCACCGAGAATGTAGAGCGGCATCGCCTCATAGGTGCGGCCGATGACCTGGTTGATCGCCTGCATCAGGTCGGTGATGCCGAGCAGCGAGACCAGCGCGCTGCCCTTCACCGCGTCGGTCACGCCATTTATCCAGGGTGGCAGGAAGCGCCTGAACGCCTGCGGAAAAATGACGTAGGCCAGCCGCTGGCGAAAGGTCAGTCCGATCGCCATCGCCGCCTCGGACTGACCCTTGGGAATCGAGCCGACGGCGCCCCTCAGATATTCGACCACCTGTGCGGTCTTGAAGAGGGTGAGGGCGAGTACGGCCGCCCAAAAGGATTCCAGATGCAGCCCCACCGCGGGCAGGCCGTAATAGACGAAGAAGATCAGCACCAGGATCGGAATGCCGCGTATGGTGTCGCTGAAGATGCGCACTGCCCAGCGCAGCGGAGCCGGACCGTAGACAAGGCCGACGCCCATCAGCACGCCGGCGATGAGCGATAACACCACGACCAGCAGCGACACCCACAAGGTTACCGCAAAGCCCTGGGCGAGGAACGGCAAGGCGTAGATGATCTGGCTCAGCATCTCAGCGCGCCGCCTTGAACCGGCGCTCGACCAGCCGCAAGGCGAAAAGCAGTGCATAGCCGGTCAACAGGTACATCGCCGTCACCACCAGATAGACCTCGACAATGCGGAACGTGTTGAAGTTGATCCACTGGGCGCCGTAGGTGAGCTCGGGTACCGAGATGACCGATGCCACGGACGTGTCCTTGAAGAGCGATATGAATGTGTTGGAAAGCGCCGGCAGGGTTATGCGCAGCATCGTCGGCAGGCGCACGTGGAGCAGCCTTTGCCATGGCGTCAGGCCGATTGCCTTGCCGGCGTCGAGCTGTCCGCGCGGCACCGCCTCGAGCCCCGAGCGAAACACCTCGACCAGGTAGGCGCCGCTGTAGAGCGATAGCGTGGCAATAAATGAGGTTTGCGCACTGTAGGCAATGTCGATCACCGTCGGCAGGCCGTAGAAGACCAGATAGACGAGCAGGATCAGCGGCACGTTGCGGATGAACTCGACATAGGCCGCGATGATGGTCCGCACCGCACGTCCGGCCGATACGTACCAGACCGCCAGAACGAGCCCGATGACGATGCCGATCGCGATCGAGATGACGGCCAGTTCGAGGCTTAACAGCAGTCCGCCCCAGAGCTTGTCGAAATGCCGCCAGATCAGGTTGAAGTTGAGGGTATAACCCATGCATCCCCGTCATAGAGGGCTGTGATGAGAGGGGGGCGGAAGGACGTTTGTCCTTCCGCCTGCTTGCATCAGATGACCGGGAAACCGGGATGGCGGGCCGGCGGCTCCTGTCCGAAATAATCCTTGAACGCAGCGTCGTAGAGTGCCGTTTCATGGCCGAACATGGCGATGGTGAAGGTCTGGTTGACGAAGGTCAGCCAGTCGAGGTCGCCCTGCCGCAGTGCGGCGCCATAAAGCATCGAGAACCAGCTCTTGCCGGCATCGAAGTATTTGTCCGGATTGCGCGAGGCGAGCCAGCGGACCGTTGACAGATCAACCGCGGCAGCGTCGACGCGCTTGGATTCCAGGGCCTGCAGCACGTTGGCCTGCGTGTCTATCTGCATCACCTGCGACTCCGGCAGCACGATATGCACATTTGCCTCGGCATCAACGTTTTGCAGGATGGAAATCCGGGTCGCCGAACCGGCGGCAAGCAGCTTGTCGAAGGTCTTGTTTTCGGCGTTCGGAAGGGTCAGCAAGGCGATGCCTTCGACGTAGTAGGGCCTGGAGAAGTGGATCAGCTGCGAGCGCTGGGCGGTCATGGTCATGAACTGGATGGTGATGTCGACCTTGTTGGTGGTCACGTTCGGAATGCGCTGAGCCGGATCCTGCATGACGAATTCGACTTTGGTCGGGTCGTCGAAGAGCCCCTTGGCGAGAATGCGACCCATGGTGATGTCCATGCCCACCAGTTCGCCGGCGTCGTTCTCGAAATGCCAGGGCGCATTGGTGCTGCCGGTGCCGACGATCACCTTGCCGCGCTCGAGGACGGTGCGCAGCAGGCTGTCCGGCGCTGCCTGGGCCGCCGCTTTCTGAACGTCGACCGCGGTAGCGGCGCTCATCACTCCGGCCGTTGCAAGCCCGGCCATTCCCAGTTTCAGAAATTCACGTCTTTTGGATGTGTCGTTCACGGCGACCTCCTTTCGTGTTGTGTTCCCCTTTGGACCAGCGATACAGGCATCGGTTGCAACTGATGTAATTGTCTCTTACAAGAGACGCCTGTACTCTGTACAAGACAGATTAACATCAGGGATCGATAATGCAAGATGGCAATGCATTGGCCGCTCGACCGGACGCCGGACTGGACGAAGACAAGACCTCGGGCTCTCGGGAGAAGGGTCTCAACCGGGTTCTCCAGATTTTGGAGTTTCTCCACACGACCCAGCGCGCGATCGGCGTTGGCGACCTTGCCAAAGGAGTGAACGCGCCGCGTTCGACGACTTATACGCTGGTGCGCTCGCTGGTCGACGCAGGCCTGCTTGAGATGGCCGGAGACGGCAATCGGGTCTATTTCGGAAAGAAGCTTTATCTCTACGGAATGGACTATGTGCGGGGCAACGACCTGCTCAGGCGAGGGCGCCAGGAAGTCGACCATCTGTCGCGCGAGACCGGCGAGACCTCGGAGCTGTGCATGCTGCAAAGCGGCCGCTACACCATCGTCCATTCAAGCCCGGGAACGAGGCCATTCAGGATCAGTTCGGCGACGGGTCTGCAAATACCGCTTCCCTGGACAGCTTCCGGGCGGCTGCTCCTCGCCGGGTTCGACAGGGCGGCGATCGAGGATATGGTCTCGGAAGACGATCTCGTGCTGCCGGACGGCCGCAGGTTGCGGCTCGACGATTTCATAGCTGACATCGCCGTCGCCAAGTCGGCCGGCTACTGCGTCACCTCCGGCCTTGTCGATGCCTATACGAAATGCCTGGCCGCGCCGGTTTTTTCAGCGCCGGGCAGGGTCGAGGCGACGATGTGCCTGGTGGTTCCGATCGATACCTCGACCGAAAAGACCGACGATCTGATAGCGTTGTTGCGCGAGCGCGCCGCACGGCTTTCGATCGCGGCATAGCGCTTTTCCAGCAGGCCGGCGCCGGCGTTCGTTCAAGCAATAATGTCTGGAATGATCTTGTCTTCCAGCGCCATCAGCCTGTCCTTCAGGAAAAGCTTCTTTTTCTTCATGCGCTGGATCTGCAGCGGGTCGCAATTCATGGCGATCATCGCATTGATGGCCGCATCGAAATCGGCGTGTTCCTGCTTCAGCCGGGAATATTCGAGGCGGATATCAGCCTGTTCCTGATCGGACATTTTTACCGTCTGCACGTCTGCGGCGCCCAAACACTGGGCCTGATTGGGCGGGACCGGGGCCTTCTTGCACCGGCGCGCAGCCCATACCACATTTCACATTGTCGTGGAATGCTACCACGCAGCATTCGACATCGGTGCTCGATGGTGGCACACTGTCATTATGCCGTCACAGAAGCGAGCCTGCGGTGGACGTGCCTTGGCGGCTGCAATCGAGGAAACCATGAAAGGGAGAACCAATCATGTCTCTTGCATCCCATCTTGATGAGCTGCAGCGGAAACACGGCGACATCGAACGGGAAATCGACGATGCGATGGCCCATCCATCGGTAGACGACCTCGAAATCGTGAATCTCAAGCGGCGCAAGCTGGCGCTCAAGGACGAGATTGAAAAACTGAAGGCGAAACCGACGACGCACTGAAGCCCTTCCAGGACTAGAAGCGCGCGCCGCCCGGCGCGCGTCCCTTTCCGGTGGCATACCGCTATGCTGCCGGAAATGCCTGTGGATTTGCGGCAAGCTGCCGTCTTGTCATTTCCGATTTGCTAGGCCTGCGCGCCAGTCGCCATTGACAAGCCATCTTTGCTCCTCCACCTCATGCCCGGACCTTCAAGATTAAAGGCAGCCGGCATGACCGGATATTTTTCCTCACCCTTCCCACGCCGCAGGTCGATCGGTGTCGATGTCGGCGGCGTGATTGTCGGCGGCGGCGCGCCGGTCGTCGTCCAGTCAATGACCAACACCGACACGGCCGATGTCGATCAGACGGTCGCACAGGTGGCGGCGCTGCATCGCGCCGGCTCCGAGATCGTGCGCATAACCGTCGATCGCGACGAAAGCGCTGCCGCCGTGCCGGCCATCCGCGAGCGGCTGGAACGACTCGGCATCGACGTGCCGCTGGTCGGCGATTTCCATTATATCGGCCACAAGCTCCTGGCCGACCACCCGGCCTGCGCCCAGGCACTGGCCAAATACCGCATCAATCCCGGCAATGTCGGCTTCAAGGACAAGAGAGACCGGCAGTTCGCCGCGATCGTCGAGATGGCGATCCGATACGACAAACCGGTGCGCATCGGCGTCAATTGGGGTTCGCTCGACCAGGACCTGCTGACCCGGCTGATGGACGACAACCAGGCCCAGGGCTTTCCGCTGACCGCCCAGGAAGTGACGCGCGAGGCAATCGTGCAGTCGGCAATCCTGTCGGCCGAAATGGCTGAAGAGATCGGCCTTGCCCGCGAGAAAATCATCCTGTCGGCCAAGGTCAGCGGCGTGCAGGATCTGATCGCCGTCTACACCGAGCTTGCCACCCGTTCCGACCATGCGCTGCACCTCGGCCTGACGGAGGCGGGCATGGGCTCGAAAGGCATCGTCGCCTCGTCCGCGGCCATGGGCATCCTGCTTCAGCAGGGCATTGGCGACACCATCCGCATCTCGCTGACGCCGGAGCCAAACGGCGACCGCACGCGCGAGGTGCAGGTGTCGCAAGAGCTGTTGCAGACCATGGGCTTCCGGCAGTTCGTGCCGATCGTCGCCGCCTGCCCGGGCTGCGGGCGCACAACCTCGACCGTGTTCCAGGAGCTTGCCCAGAACATCCAGGCCGACCTGCGCAAGAACATGCCCGTGTGGCGCGAACAATATCCCGGCGTCGAGAACCTCAAGGTCGCGGTGATGGGTTGCATCGTCAACGGTCCGGGCGAATCCAAGCACGCCGATATCGGCATTTCGCTGCCCGGCACCGGTGAGACGCCGACCGCCCCGGTGTTCGTCGACGGCAAGAAGGCGGCGACCCTGCGCGGCCCGTCGATCGCCGCGGATTTCGAGAAAATGGTTTCCGACTACATCGAACGGCGGTTTGGGCAACACGGCAAAGCCGCGGCGGAGTAGTTCGATGCGGCGTTTGCTTGGGGCGACGCTGGTTGTCATTTCCGGGCTGGGCTGGGCGGCGGCCGTCCAGGCCGATCCGCCGCGGCCCGCCAAGCAGAAGCTGATCGATCGAGTTTGCGATCTTATCGAGACGCATGCCGACCAGAACGGCCTGCCCCGGGATTTCTTTGCCCGGCTGATCTGGAAGGAGAGTCGTTTCGATCCCAACGCGGTCAGCCCCGTCGGCGCGGAGGGTATCGCCCAATTCATGCCGGGCACCGCCAAGATGCGCGGGCTCGCCAATTCGTTCGATATCGAGCAGGCTATCCCGGCCTCGGCAAAATATCTCGCCGAAATGAAGACCGGCTTTGGCAATCTGGGCCTCGCCGCCGCAGCCTACAATGCTGGCGAGAGCCGGGTGACGCGCTGGCTGAATTCCGGCGGATTCCTCCCGATGGAGACCGAAAGCTACGTCCTGGACGTTATGGGCGAGCCGGCCGACAAGTTCACCGATGCCGCGTATGCCGGCGTCATCCGGCCGCTCGACAAGAAGGCGAGTTTCGCTGCCGCTTGCCGCGAGCTGCCGGTGATCATGTCCAGAACCGTGCCGATGTCGTCGATCAACATCAAGCCGTGGGGCGTGCAGGTGGCCGGCAATTTCCGTCGCGCCGCGGCGCTCAATCAGTGGAGCAACGTGAAGCGCCGGTTTCCAGCCTTGCTCAGCGGTCGCGATCCGGTGGTCAGCCGGGTGCGCACACCGATCGGCAGACGCGGCATCTATGCGGTGCGGATCGGCGCCGACACTAAAGCCAAGGCCGACGATATTTGCCAGAAACTGCACAGCGTGGGCGGCGCATGCATCGTGGTGCGCAATCGGTAAGCCATATGTCGGTGCGTTTCGCGCCATTGCTGCCATCTTGCTCCCCGTGGGCACTTCGTCCTCGACACGTGAAATCATATTTTCGGTGAGCCGTTAGCCAGGTCTTGCATCGTTGTCGATGCGGGGTAAGGTCCCCGCGATTTTTCGCGAAAGGGATCAGCATGGCCGGCTTCAAGACACTGGACGACATCGGCAATATCAGCGGCAAGCGTGTGCTGGTGCGTGTCGACCTCAACGTTCCCGTCACCGAGGGCAAGGTTACCGACGCCACCCGCATCGAGCGCATTGCGCCGACCATCGCCGAGCTGTCCGGCAAGGGAGCCAAGGTCATCCTGCTTGCCCATTTCGGCCGGCCCAAGGATGGACCGGCGCCCGAATTCTCACTCGAACCGATCGCCAGGGCGACGGCGGACGTGCTCGGCCGCCCCGTCGGCTTTGCCGCCGACTGCATCGGCGACAAGGCCGCAAATGCCGTTGCTACCATGAACGGCGGCGACGTGCTGCTGCTCGAGAACACCCGCTTCCACAAGGGCGAGGAGAAGAACGACCCGGCCTTCACCGAAAAGCTCGCCGCTAATGGCGACATCTTCGTCAACGACGCCTTCTCCGCTGCGCACCGTGCCCATTCGTCGACAGAAGGGCTGGCGCATGTGCTGCCGGCCTTCGCTGGGCGCACCATGCAGGCCGAACTCGATGCGCTGGAAAAGGGGCTTGGCAATCCAGTCCGTCCGGTTGTCGCCATCGTCGGCGGCGCCAAAGTCTCGACCAAGATCGACCTGTTGATGAACCTTGTGAAGAAGGTCGACGCGCTGGTCATCGGCGGCGGCATGGCCAATACGTTTCTAGCGGCGCGCGGCACCGACGTCGGGAAATCGTTGTGCGAGCATGATCTCGCGACCACCGCCAAGCAGATCATGATCGAGGCGGCCGAGGCCGGCTGCGCCATCATCCTGCCCGCCGACGGCGTCGTCGCCAGGGAGTTCAAGGCCGGTGCTGCCAGCGAGACCGTCGCCATAGCAGACGTGCCGGCCGATGGCATGATCCTCGATGTCGGCGCGAAAACCGTGAAGACCATTGCCGAATGGATCGACCGCGCCGCGACGCTGGTCTGGAACGGGCCGCTCGGCGCCTTCGAAATCGAGCCATTCGACCACGCAACGGTGGCGACGGCCAGGCACGCGGCAGCGCGCACCAAGGCCGGCAGACTGGTCTCGGTCGCTGGCGGCGGCGACACGGTGGCAGCGCTCAATCATGCCGGCGTCAGCGATGATTTTACTTATGTATCGACGGCCGGCGGCGCTTTCCTCGAATGGATGGAAGGCAAGCCCTTGCCCGGCGTCGACGTCTTGAAGCGCTGAGCGCGACCGCAAGAGCAGCGCGAAGGAGTGCCCCCGCGACTTTCAATCGATTCGCGCTTGTTTGACGAAATGGTTCGACTTGAACCTGCGTGGCTCTGGTGGTCTGCTGGGCGCGGATCAATTCTTTCAGGAGAAGCACGATGAGCGAACGTCTCGAGGACATTGCCGCCGCGATGGTGGCCGATGGCAAAGGCTTGCTGGCGGCCGACGAAAGCTCCGGCACCATCAAGAAACGCTTCGACGTCATCGGCGTCGAGTCGACCGCCGACAGCCGGCGCGACTATCGCGAGATGATGTTCCGCGCCAGCGAGGCAATGACCAAATACATTTCCGGCGTCATCCTCTATGACGAGACCATCCACCAGAAGGCCGCCGACGGCACGCCGCTGGTCGACATCATCAAGGCAACAGGCGCCATCCCCGGCATCAAGGTCGATGCCGGCGCCAAGCCTCTGGCCGGCTTTCCCGGCGACACCATCACCGAAGGCCTGGACGGCCTGCGCGAACGCCTCGCCGACTATTACAAGCTCGGCGCCCGCTTTGCCAAATGGCGCGCGGTGATCGACATCGATGTTTCCAAGGGCGTGCCTTCCGCCACCTCGATCGCCTCGAACGCCCATGCGCTCGCCCGTTACGCCGCGCTTTGCCAGGAAGCCGGCATCGTGCCGATCGTCGAGCCGGAGGTGCTGATGGACGGCGCCCACGACATCGACACGTGCTACGAGATCAGCAAGGCGACACTGACAAAGTTGTACGCCGAGCTCTATGCGGCCCGCGTCGCGCTCGAAGGCACCATCCTGAAACCGAACATGGTCCTCGCCGGCAAGAAATCGGGCAAGGTCAGCAGCCCCGAGGAAGTTGCCGAAAGGACCATAAAACTGTTCCGCGAGACGGTGCCGGCGGCGATTGGAGGCATCGCCTTCCTTTCGGGCGGACAATCGGACGAGGAGGCGACCGCCAACCTCAATGCCATCAACGCCATCGGCCCGCATCCGTGGAAGCTGACCTTCTCCTATGGCCGCGCCTTGCAGGCCGCTCCGCAGAAGGCCTGGGGCGGCAAGGCAGCGAACGTCGCCGCCGCGCAGGCCGCCTTCGCCCATCGCGCCCACATGAATCATCTGGCAGCGCTTGGACAATGGCAGCCGAAGCTTGAGCAAGCCGCCTGACCGAAGACATCTTGCGTTTCTCCCGACCCGGGCCACGTGCCCGGGTTTTTGTTTGAAAGCAGCAAGGGGTGCAATTTCTTGCAACTGAAATGCAGCCCGGTGTCGGTATTCCTCGCTGCCGAACGTCCTCCGTGAAAAGAGGAGCAGACCTATGCCAAACAACAAGACCGTTTCGCAGGAAGACTGGTTTCAGGCGCACAAGGCGCATCTGGCGCGCGAAAAGGAATTGACCCGCTTTCGCGATCGTGTCGCCGCCGAACGCCGCGAACTGCCGTGGTTGAAGATCCGCAAGGACTACGTCTTCGAAACCGAGCAAGGGCCAAAGAAACTGCCCGACCTGTTTGGCGGCAACAGCCAGCTGATCGTCTACCATTTCATGTTCGGGCCGGGCGCCGATTATCGCTGCGAGGGCTGCTCATTCCTTGCCGATCATATCGACGGCGCCAACCAGCATCTCAGGCACCACGATGTCTCACTTGTCGTGGTAGCGCGGGCGCCATTGGCCGAATTGCTGCCCTACAAGCAGCGTATGGGCTGGAAATTCGACTGGGTGTCGTCCTACGCCTCGGACTTCAACTTCGATATGCAGGTGTCATTCACGGACAAGCAGATCGCGGTCGGCGATACGACCTACAATTTCGAGCGGCGCGCGCGAAACTCGAAAGACCTTCCCGGCGCCAGCGTGTTCTATCGCGACGAGAAGGGCGACATCTTCCTGACCTTCGTCTTGCGCTCCCGAGGCGGCGATCCGCTGATCGGCGCCTATCATTATCTCGACCTGACGCCGAAGGGTCGCAACGAAACCGGCCCGCATCATAGCCTCGTCGACTGGGTGCGGCTGCATGACGAGTACGAAGATCAATCCGGGACACATGACTGCTGCCATTGAGGCGACAAGGGTGTCACTGTAAGGTCGTTCACCTCCAATGCAACATGCGCTAAGTGCTGTTCGCTATGCCCTAAAAGGGACTTGCCATGCGGCGCTTTCCGACCCTTCTCACCTGGTTCGCCTTTCCGGTCTATGTCTGGCAAGGACTTGGCGTGCGTCGCCGCACCACCCGCATGCTGCCGGCACAAGGTCCGGTCATTCACGAGATATCTGGCCTGACGCCAGCAATCTCGGTTCTGGTGCTTGGCGATTCCTCCGCCGCCTCGGTAGGCATCGGCAATTCCGAAAACGGATTGGCCGCGCAACTGGCCGTTCTGATTGCGCAACGCACCGGCCGCATCGTGCGCTGGCGGTCAGCCGGCTTCAACTCGGCAACCTCCGGCCAGATCCGCGATCATGTGCTGCCCAATCTATCGGCCGATCCGTGGACGCATATCGTGCTGGCCATCGGCACCAACGACACCAAGAATTTTCATTCGGTACCGCGGTTCAAGCGCGAGTTTGGCGGGCTGCTTTACGCGCTGCGCGCCAAATGGCCGGAGGCGCGCGTCGTGTGGTCGCCGGTGCTTGAGTTCACCCGGGCGCCGGCGATGCCGCCGCTGCTCGGCAAGATTCTCGAAATCCGTGCCGTCGAAATGAACCGGATGGGCGCGCGCCTTTGCCTCGAGCGCGGCGCCATACCGGCGCCCCGCCTGCCGATCACCGATGCCGAGGCCGGCTTTGCGTCGGATGGATTTCATGCTTCGGAAGCCGGCTACCGAGCCTGGGCGGAACATCTGGTCAGCCTGGTGCTCGGCAACGAACCGGGCGTCGCGTAGCGGGCCGCCGGCACTAAAGCGCGTCGCGTTCGATTGGCCTCATCCGACGCGCTTCAGGTACTGTTTCCATGCATGTCGTTGTCGCAAAACCGCTGCACACGTTTGCGCGACATGCATCACGTCCAGTGCCCGAGCACCGCCGTAATCGAAATCGCCGCCATCGCCAGCAGCGCCAGCTTCCAGAAATCGCTGCGCCGCTTCAGTCCGGGCCAGCCGAGCGGCTTGATGAGCTGGATGACCATCATGGCGATGATGACGAGCGCGAGAAGTTTCGACATGCAGCCTTTGATCAGCATCGCGGCTGGCTGTCAAAGCGGCTCCGCGATCGCCGTCTTTCCAGTGCGGCAGGCCTCTTTTCAGCACTGCCTTGTCACTTCGATGGATAAATCGGAACGCCGGTCATGAGAGCCGCACCCTCCTGACAGACTGCTGTCAGCAGGGGTGTGCGATAGTGCCTGCATCGAAAGAGAGGAGACCAGCCATGAACGGCATTACCATTCTGCGTAGCGTGCAGCACTATGTCGGCAAGATCCGGACGATCCGCAATGAGATCCGCACCCAGCGATTCATGAACACCCTGCCGGCGGACATCCGCAAGGATATTGGTTGGCCGGACATGTATGGCGACCGCCGCAATGGCAGCAATTGAGGCAAGCTTTCTGCGTGGCGTTTGGATGCGACCTGGCGACGAGCTGAAATGGGCATGCTGAAGCCTCCTGACAGTATGGTGTCAGGAGGCTCGTGCCATAGTGCGATGGCCGCCGAAGCCGGATGGCCGAGAGGACGATCGATGAAAAGCTGGAACGACAGGCTGAACACGCCTGGCCTCAACGGCATTAAGACCGTCGCCACGCACCATCGGCGACGTCGTCGAAGGCCAGCCGATGCTGGTTCCTACAGCTCGCCAGGTCCATGCATTCATCCGCTCCATCCCCGAAGGCATGGACGTGGATATCCGCGCTTTGCGCACCGCTCTCGCCATCGAGCACGATGCCGAGATGGCATGTCCGGTCACCATCGGCTATCATCTGCGCACCGTCGCCGAGGCCGCCAACGAGGATCTTGAGCGTGGTATGGCGCTGGGCGACGTTGCGCCGTTCTGGCGGGTGGTCGACGCAAGCACGCCGACAACGAAGAAACTGTCCTTCGGCGCGGCCTTCGTCGCCGCGCAGCGCAAGCGCGAAGGGCTGGAACGATAGACGCCGAGGGACCATACGATGCGCCGCGCCGACAGGCTCTTCCAGATCGTGCAGCATCTGCGTGGTGGTCGTCTGGTCACCGCCCAGAAGCTGGGCACGTGGCTCGAGGTTTCCGAGCGGACGATCTATCGCGACATCGCAGACCTGCAGTCGACCGGCGTGCCGATCGACGGCGAGGCCGGTGTCGGCTACATGATGAGGGAGGGTTTCGACCTTCCGCCGCTGATGTTCACGCGTGACGAGATCGTCGCGCTGGTCGCCGGCGCCCGCATGGTGCGCGCCTTTGGTGGCGCGGCCATGGCGCGAGCCGCCGACGAGGCGCTGGTCAAGATAGGCGCCGTGTTGCCCGACGCCGAAAAGGACCGCATCGCCCGTACCGAGATCCACACGCCGATGTGGGTGGTAAGCGATGCCGCCCGCGAAGCCATCGACCTGATCGAGCGGTCCATCGAGAAACGTCAGGTGCTGACCATCGACTATTCGGATGAGGCCGGCCGCAGCACCGCGCGCGACATCCGCCCGCTCGGCCTGTGGTTCTGGGGCAAGGTGTGGACCTTGGTCGCCTGGTGTGAGATGCGCGGCGATTTCCGCGCCTTCCGCATCGACCGCATCGCCTCGGTGGTCATCGCCGGCCGCACCTTCAAGCCGGAGCGCGGCAAGCAGCTCGCCGATTTCTATCGCGCGGTGGAGCGCAGCGAGGATTACGGCATGGCGCCGGACCGGGCGGCGCGAAGCTGACACGGAAGATCACAAAAAAGCCCGCTTGAAAGCGGGCTTTTTGTTTTGGATGCCAGACCTATTCCTCTTCGTCGGCGTCCTTGTCCTTCGACTTCAGCGCCGAAAGCTTGGCGAAGACGGCGTTGGCGTCGAGTTCCTGGTCCTCGTCTTTCGGCTTTTCCGGCGCCGGCACCAGTCGTTCGGTCAAGGCGGCCGGCAGCAGCGTATCGCCGACCGGCTGCGCCTGCTCACGGCCGCGCGAGGCGCGGTTGATTTCCATATCGAGGTCGATCTGCGACGTCAGGCCGAGTGTCACTGGATCCATCGGCTGGAGATTGGCGGAGTTCCAGTGCTTTCTGTCGCGGATCTGGTCGATCGTCGACTTCGTTGTGCCGACAAGGCGGGCAATCTGCGCATCCTTGAGCTCGGGATGGTTGCGCACCAGCCAGAGGATGGCGTTGGGCCGGTCCTGGCGCTTCGACAGCGGCGTGTAGCGCGGACCCTTGCGTTTGGATTCCGGCACCCGCACCTTGGGATCGGAGAGCTTCAGCCGGTGGTTGGCGTCCTTCTCGGCGCGCGCGATCTCGTCGCGAGTGAGCTGGCCGGTCATGATCGGGTCCATGCCCTTGATGCCTTGCGCCGACTCGCCGTCGGCGATCGCCTTGACCTCAAGCGGATGCAGTCCGCAGAACTGCGCGATCTGCTCGAAGGAAAGCGCTGTGTTGTCAACCAGCCAGACGGCGGTCGCCTTTGGCATCAGCAGCGTATTGGCCATTACAAAAATCCTTCTCGTTCGCCCGCGTTCCCGCGCGGGCGGTGGTTTAGAGCCACCAAATGGGAAAATCGCGGCCTATATAACCGCTCGCTCGCCGTTTCGCAATGTTTTTGGCAGGCGCGCGTCAAGGACGGCACGGCAGCGCGACCAGCAGACCGCGAAGGGTCGGCAGATGACGCCATGCAGTCGAAAGCTTCAAAAAGACAAAGCCCGCCAGACCAAGGTCGGGCGGGCTCGGAACCGGCGACGGAAATCCGTCTGCTGCGGCTCTGGCTTCTAAAGCTTGATCCCGAACCGCGGCTCGGCGTTGCGGAAAAGCAACGCCCGGTCTTCGGGCGGGATCGTGCTCGAGATCAAAGCCCTTGGCGGGCGATTCTCTCGATGTCGCCGCGGTTGATGCCGAGGTCGTTGAGCTGACGAGCGTTCAGCCGGTTCAGTTCGCGCACGGTTTCGTTGTACATGCGCCAGTTACGGAAAGCGCGGATCGGGTTCATGGTAGTCCTCCATCGTTTCGATGCCGCGTAAGTAGGCATCGGCGATGAAAAATTGAACAGACGCTTTTGCATGGCCGCAATGCGTTTGTTGCATTGCACCATTAAGCTTTCGTTCAGTCTGTTTGCCGGTCGTCAGGCGACATCGAGCACAATCTTGCCGATGTGCTCACCCTCCTCCATCCGCTCATGCGCCCGCCAGGCTTCCTTGAGCGGGAAGATCGTGTCCATCACCGGCGCAACCTTGCGCGTGCCGAGCAGCGGCCAAACCTGCGCCTCCAGTGCCGCCGCGACTGCCGCCTTGAACTCCACGGTGCGTGGCCGGAGCAGCGATCCCGTGTGCACGAGCCGCTTTGCCATGATCTTGAAGAAATCGGCGCTCGCCACCGCTCCGCCCTGCGTCGCGATCTGGACGATGCGGCCTTCCATGGCTGCAGCCTCATAGTTCCGCGCCACATAGTCGCCGCCGACCATGTCGAGGATGACATTGGCGCCCTTGCCGCCGGTTGCCTCCTTGACTGCGGCGACGAAGTCCTCCTCGCGGTAGTTGATCGCCCGGTCGGCGCCGAGCTTGAGGCAGGCGTCGCATTTCTCCTTGCTGCCGGCGGTGGTGACGACATAGGCGCCGAAAGCGGCAGCAAGCTGGATCGCCGTGGTGCCGATACCCGACGAGCCGCCATGCACGAGCAGGGTCTCGCCGCTCTTCAGGCCGCCGCGCTCGAAGACATTGTGCCAAACAGTGAAGTAGTTCTCCGGCAACGCCGCCGCTTCGGTGTAGGTAAAGCCGGCGGGCAGCGGCAGCACGCTGCCGGCGTGCACTCTGACATATTCGGCATAGCCGCCGCCCGCCGTCAGCGCACAGACCCGATCGCCGACGCGCCAGCGCGATATCTCATCACCAAGGGCAGCGACTTCGCCTGCTGCTTCCAGGCCCGGCAGATCCGACGCTCCCGGCGGTGGCGGATAGGCGCCCTTGCGCTGTTGCACGTCCGGCCGGTTGACGCCGGCGGCCCGCACCCGGATCAGGATCTCGCCGGGACCGGGAACCGGTACGTCGCGGGTTTCCGCTTTCAGCACCCGCGGCCCGCCCGGTTCCGATATGGCGATCGCCATCATCTTCGCCGGAATTTTCTGTGCGTTCGCCATGAATTTTCCCGTCGTGCTCCGCCGGTTTCTCGTGCCAGCTCTTGCCCGCCATTTGCATCCATACCCTTGCCCTATGTATGCTCATTGGCAAATCAGGCAAATGGGCAATCACGGAGGAGCGACGATGGCGATCTTCGACGACGAACCCAAGAAGAAAGCGCGCCCGCACGAGATCGGGCAGGATCTGTCGCTGCTTTCTGTCGATGAATTGTCCGAACGGATCGGCATCCTGCGCGACGAGATCGCCCGGCTGGAAGCCGAGCTCAAGACCAAGGGCTCGACCAAGTCGGCGGCAGAGGCGCTGTTTCGCCGTGGGTAGTTACTGCGGGTAATTCCAAAAGCTCGGGCACGCCGCCGAAAAGCCCGAATGCCGCTGTCTCCAGACTTGTGCCCTAAACCCCAGCCGGATTGAAAAATGTTCGCAAGCTACAGACCGATCCTCTCGCTGCTGCGCGGCACCGCGTTCCTGTTGGCGGCATCCGGACTGCACGGTCTGCTGTTGCCGCTGCGCGGCCAGGTGGAGGGCTTCTCGACGGCATCGCTCGGCCTGATGGGCACGGCTTGGGCCGGCGGCTTCGTCACCGGCTGCTTCTTTGCGCCACGCATCGTGCGCCGCGCCGGTCATGTCAGGGCTTTCGGCGCCTTTGCCGCATCGGGAGCGATCGTCGCACTGCTCACCGGCCTGATCATCGACGAATATACCTGGATCCTGCTGCGCGCCTTCACCGGCTTCACCATGGCCGGCGCCTTCATGGTCATCGAAAGCTGGCTCAACGAGAAGGCCACCAACGAAAACCGCGGCACCGTCTTCGGCCTCTACATGATGGTCACCTATGCCTCGATCATGGGCGGTCAGATGATCGTTGCCGGCGGCGATGTGAGATCGGCGTCGCTGTTCATGATCACCGGCATTCTGTTCTGCCTGTCGCTGATCCCGACGGCGGTCTCGACGGCGTCTCACCCCAAGCCGCTGCAGGACGTGTCGCTTGACGTCAAGGGGCTCTACGTCAATTCGCCGGTGTCGGCGATCGCTTGCGTGCTGATCGGCATCGCCAACGGCGCCTGGGGTACACTTGGTGCCGTCTATGGAGCGCGCATCGGCATCTCGACAGCCGAGATCGCGCTGATGATGAGCCTCGTGGTCATCGCCGGCGCTGCCATGCAGCTTCCGGCCGGGCGGCTCTCCGACACGACGGACCGTCGTTTCGTGCTGGCGGGCGCGGCCTTCGGCGCTGCGCTGTTTGCCATCGCCATCTTCCTGTTCGAACCGCGCTCCGGCGTCTTCGTCATCGTCTGCACCGCCGCCTACGGCGCCTTCGCCTACACGCTCTATTCGATCGCGGTGGCGCATGCCAATGACCATGCGCGATCGGAGGACTTCGTCAAAGTGTCGGGCGGCCTGCTGCTGCTTTATGGCTTCGGCACGATGATCGGTCCGCTGGTGGCCGCCGGCCTGATGGGCTGGATGCGCCCTGAGGGGCTGTTCCTGGCCACTGCGCTCGCGCATCTCAGCCTGGCTGGCTATACGCTGCTGCGCATCAGCCGTCGCGCGCCGGTGCCGATCGAAGGCCGCGATGCCTTCAAGACCCAGCCCGCCGATCGCTCGGTGACGCCGGAAGCGTTGCGGCTCGACCCGCGTAGAAAAGCTGAAGCCGACAGTTGAGATTCGAGGCGCTTTGCCCCACAAATAAGGCATGATGCTTTCCGACGCCTTCATGGCGATTGCCGATCCCAACCGGCGCCATCTCTTGGAAGAGCTCCGGCGCGGACCGAAGACCGTCAACGAATTGGCATCCGGCTTGCCGGTGTCCCGCCCGGCCGTTTCGCAGCACCTGAAGGTGCTGCTTGATGCGGGGTTGGTCAACGCCAAGCCGGAAGGCACCAGGCGCGTCTATACGGTCAGCAATGCCGGCTTCCTGAAGCTCAACATCTGGCTTGACCAGTTCTGGGATGCGGAGCAGCTCGGTTCACCCGGAAGCTGAGAGGCATCGTCAGCGCGTCGAGCAACTATGCAGCATCGGGCCTAGAGCAATTCCAGGAAAAGTGTGAAACGGTTTTCCGTGCGGAATTGCGCAAAAACAAAGAGACAGAGCGGTTCGGCGTTTCCGTGAACGATGAACTACTCTAGCCATTGTTGTAGGGGAAGAGCTTGAAATACGGCTGCGCTTCCTCGATCACACGGGCAACCGAGGGGCGTTGCAGCAACCGGTCGTGATAGCGCCTGACCGCAGGATATTCGTCTCCGAACGGCTCGACCTTGTTGGCGTAGAACAGCGCGGGGGCGGCAGCGCAGTCGGCCATGGTGAAGCTCGCACCCACCGCCCATGTCGTCGACTGCATGTCCTGTTCAATGATGGCGTAGGAGCTGCGCAGCTGGGCGCGGGCCTGCTCGACGCCGAACGGATCGGTCTTGCCCTCCGGCCGCAGCCGGTCACCAACGATCTTCTGCATCGGTTCCTGGACATAGAAGTCATAGAAGCGGTCGGCGAGCCGGGTCTGGCGAGCGAGATCGAGATCGGCGGGGATCAGTTCGACCGGCCCAGGATAATACGCGTTGAGATATTCGATGACGATCGTCGATTCCGGCACGGTCCGGTCCAGCGCTTCATCGCGCAGCACCGGCATCTTGCCGAGCGGCCACAATTTCAGAAACGCGGCGCGCGACTGTTCATTGCCGAGATCGACAACGACGGATGTGAATGGCGTGCCGTTCTCATAGAGCGCGATCAGCGGTTTCCAGCAGAAGGAGGCCAGTGGATGAAGGTGCATAATCAGGGACATTGTTTTTCGTTCCTTGGGTGGTCTGTCTCGCGGTGTCGGGGTCGGATAACTATCTGGCCTGGCTGTGGGCGACGATGGCATCGATGATCGCAGCCCAGTCGTCGGGATGCAGTTCGTGGCCACCGCCCTCGATCCGGAGCAGCCTTGCACCGGCGACCGCGTCGGCAAGAGCGGCGCCATGCTCGACTGGAAAGATGGGATCGTCGGTGCCGTGGATAACAAGGAGTGGGATTTTCATGTCGCGCAGCCGACCGGTCCAGTCCTCGCCGCTCCCATCTTCGCCACTTTTGAGCATGAAATGATTGGTCGCACTTAGAAAACCGCCGGACCGGTCATAATCCTGTTCGACGAAAGCCCGTGTTCGCTGCTCGTCGAAAGAGTGCGCCGCACCGGTGAGCGCATGCGCGTCCTTAACGATGAAATCGACCACTTGGCCCCGGTCCGACCAGTCGACCTTCGCGCCTTCGGCCGAATGTCTCCTATAGGCCTCGGTGGTTCCGCGCAGATGCGACGTATCGATGCCCAAGGGCGAGCTGCTGATCACCGTCAGCGAAGTGACACGCGACGGGTATTTCAACGCAACGAGCTGCGCGATCATGCCGCCCATCGACATGCCGACCATATGCGCCTTTCGGATTCCATGGTCGTCAAGGACGCTGATAGCATCGTCCGCCATGTCGTCGAATGTATAAGGCGGCTCGCCCGGCGCGTATTTGGTCGAACGGCCGGTATCGCGATTGTCATAGCGGATCACGAAGCAACCCTCGCCGGCCAGCTTCCGGCAAAACGCTTCGGGCCACCAAAGCATGGAAGCCATCGCGCCCATGATCAACAACACCGCCGGATGGGCCGGGTCGCCGAAGGTCTGCGATACGATTTCGGGGTGTCCGGCGCTTTTCATGGTTTTCCTCCGTGGGCTTCCGATCCGATTGCAAATTGCAATCAGTTGCACGATATTAAAACCGATACAATAATGCAACCGGTTTTGGAGATTCGCATGAACATCGATCGTCGGTCCGGATGCCCCATCAACCTGTCGCTCGAAGTGTTCGGCGACCGGTGGAGCCTGATCATCCTTCGCGACATCATCTTCGGCGGCAGACGCCACTTTCGCGAACTGCTCAACGGCTCGATGGAGGGCATCGCCTCCAACATCCTCGCCGACCGGCTGAAGCGGCTGATGGAGCTCGGCATGCTGACCAAGACGGGCGATCCCTCCCACAAGCAAAAGGCGATCTACAGCCTGACCGAAATGGCGATTACGCTGGTGCCGATCCTGGCCCATCTCGGCGCCTGGGGCCGCGTCTGGCTGCCGGTCAGCGACGAGCTCTCGATCCGTGCCGAGCTTCTGGAAAAAGGCGGCCCGCCGATGTGGGAGCAGTTCATGAACGAGTTACGCTACGAGCATCTGGGCACATCTCCCGCGCCAACTGGACCCGCTGTCCGCGCGATCTTGCAGGCCGGATACGATGCGGTGGTCGCCCGCAACGCGGAGCGAGTCGGCTGCGATCCGGCGCCATGACCAACTTATTTTCCCAATTGCGGGCTGGCTCTGCTATCAAGGGACTGAAGATAATTTACGGGATTGGATAACGCTCTTGGTCGAGAACTCTAAGGACACTGCCCGTGCGCGGGCCGATTTGCGTTTCAAGAAACAGGAAGAGGCAGCCACGGTGCGCCAGAAGGCGATGGCGGAATATGTCGCCGAGAGCGACGCGCGCCAAGCCAAAACCAACAAGCTGCGGGCGCTGCGCCTCGCCAAGGAAGCGGAAGACCTGGCCAATGCGCCTCCGGCGCCGGTGAAGAAGCCTCGCGCCAAGAAGAAATAAGCCGGCGCTCCCTGGATCCCACTGCTTCCTTTCGTACGCGAAACAGTTTCACCGCGATCTGTTCTGCCGGTTGATAACTGGCGTTTAGGAGACGGCCATGACCGCACTGACGCTCGACAAAGCCCTTGAAATCATCGCCGCCGCCTTTGCCAAGGGTGCCGAGCTCAAGCTCAGGCCGCTTGGCGTCTCGGTGCTCGACGCCGGCGCCCATCTGGTCGCGTTCCAGCGTCAGGACGGCGCGTCGTTCCTGCGTCCGCAAATGTCGGCCGGCAAGGCCTATGGCGCGCTCGCTATCGGCATGGGCTCGCGCCGGGTGGAAGCCTTCGCCAAGGAGCGCCCGCATCTGATCGCCGGCGTCTCCGACGTGTCGGGCGGGCGCGTCCTGCCGGTCGTCGGCGGCGTGCTGATCCGCGACGAGGCCGGCACGATCATCGGCGCCGTCGGCATTTCCGGCGACACGTCCGACAATGACGAAACGGCAGCCATCGCCGGCATCGAGGCGGCTGGCTTTGGCGCCGACCCGGGCTGAGCCGGGATCCTTAATTCATATTGATGTCGCGGCTGGCCGACCGCATCGACACCGAAAAGCCGGCCAGCACGTCGATCAGCGCTATGACCATCAGTGTGAAGAAAACAGAATGGGCGGCGCCCTTCACCAGCAGGAACTCGACCAGATAGGCCACAAAGACGAAGGTCGACAAAAGGTGGTCCATGATCGAGGCATTTGTCGTACGCGTCGACTTCACTACTTCGACGAACAAGAAGATCAGTGCGATCAGCACGATGAGATCGCCCAGGGTCATCGAGAACACGCCACCCGACATCATCCGGACCGAAAACATTTCGGTCGCCCACGGATCGTCGCCGCTACCGAATATTCCTAGAAGCCCGAGATTGTAGAGGATGAAAGGCACGATCAGCAGCGGGATGGCACCGAACATGTGGCGGCTCCGGTTGGACTGATCTTTGTAGAGTGCGCCCGGCGTTCGCCGTCAAGAATTTTCGTGCGACCGATAAACACGGACAAAGACGGCGTGAAACAACAATGTCAGGCCCGGCTGATACGATCAGTTGTCACAAACGCAAAAAGACCGGCCAATGGCCGGTCGCTTCGCAACCTGTAAACCGTCGAAAGCTCTCTCAGCTTTCCTTCGGCTCCAGAACCTGGCGACCGCGATACATGCCGGTCTTCAGGTCGATATGGTGCGGACGGCGCATCTCGCCGGAGTTCTTGTCCTCGACATAGGTCGGGGCCTTCAGTGCGTCGGCGGAACGGCGCATGCCGCGCTTCGACGGAGAGGTTTTTCGTTTCGGAACGGCCATGGATATGCTCCACTACATGGTCAAAACGCCCCGGCGGCCCTCGTGAAAGGGCCACATCAGGGGCCGGAATCTGAGAAAGTCGGCTGCCTATACACGCCCGATGGCGTTTTGGCCAGCGTCGCCGTGTTTTTTTTTGACACTATCGCAGGCAACCGACATAGGCGCCGGCGCGGCCCGCGCGCCGCTCGATCAACGCGGCAAGCCGCCTCAGTCCTGGCCCGGGCTTCGCTGGATTGCGCACGATCGGGTTCGGCAAGGTGACGGCAAGCAGCGCTGCCTGCCGGCGCGACAGCTGTTTTGCCGAGACGCCGAAATGATGCTGGGCGGCGGCCTCGATGCCGTAGACGCCCGGTCCCCATTCGGCGATGTTGAGGTAGATCTCCATGATCCGCCGTTTCGACAGCACCGCATCGAAATAGACGGCCAGCGGCAGTTCGACGACCTTACGGACCGAGCCCAACGGCCGCGACCATAGATAAAGGTTCTTTACCGTCTGCATGGTGATGGTCGAGGCGCCACGTGTCATCTCGCCGGCGAGCGCATCGTCGACAACGCCGCGCAACTCGCCCAGATCGACGCCGCGATGGAAACAGAACTGCCCGTCCTCCGACATGATGACCGAATATGCCAGCACCGGCGCGACCTCGTCGATGGAAACCCAGCGCCGATCGTAGCCGGAAAACGTCGCCAGGTCCTTCAGCATCAATGTCGACACCGGATGCACGAATGACGGCAGGTACAGGAAGGTCAGCAGCACCGGCACCAGCGCCAGCACGACGGCGACGGCGATGCCGCGCCGGACCCAGCGTTGAAGACCGATGCGGCTGCCGCGTCTCGGTCTCGCCATGTCCAACCCTTCGGTTTCGTGATCGACGATCGGTTCCGCCAAGCCACCCAGTCCGCGCTACTCCCTGCCCCCGGCATAATGGCGCTTGGCTTCTTGCGCAACGTCTGAGTGTCGGCTACCGCTCCCGACCATGACGAAAGACGACCAAATGGCGTTCGAAGCTGCACTTATTGCCCGGGCAGTTCCGCTCGAGGCGCTGCTGAGGCGGTTGCTCGACGGACGCACGCTTTCAGGCGAGGTCGCGCGGCCCGAACGCCTGATGGCGGCAATGCGACATGGCGTGCTGAACGGCGGCAAACGACTGCGTCCCTTCCTGGTTATGGAAAGTGCTGCACTGTTTTCAGCCGACGGCGAGGCGGCGCTGCGCGTGGCGGCGGCGCTCGAATGCGTGCACTGCTATTCGCTCATCCATGACGATCTGCCGGCCATGGACGACGACGATTTGCGCCGCGGCCAGCCGACCGTGCACAGGGCTTTCGATGAGGCGACCGCCATTCTTGCCGGCGACGCCTTGCTGACACTTGCCTTCGACATCCTTGCCGACGAGGCGACAATGCTGCCGGCCGAGCGCAGGGCAGCGCTGGTGCTGGCACTGGCCCGTGCCGCCGGGGCGGGAAGCATGGTCGGCGGCCAGATGCTCGATCTCGAGGCCGAACAAAGCCGGCCGGACGAGGCCGGCATCATCCGGCTTCAGGCGATGAAAACCGGTGCGCTGATCCGCTTTGCCTGCGAAGCGGGAGCCATGCTTGCCGGCGCGCCGTCGGGCGACCGCGAAAGGCTGGCCGAATTTGGTTCGGCGATCGGGCTTGCCTTTCAACTTGCCGACGATCTGCTCGACCTGACCGCCGACGCGCATCAGATGGGCAAGGCCACGGGCAAGGACGCCGCGGCCGGCAAGGCGACGCTGGTCGCGCTGCACGGACCGGGCTGGGCGCGGGACCAGCTCCAGGGCCTCGTCGACCAGGCTCATGCGCTGCTCGAGCCTTTTGGCGCACAAGCCGCGCTTCTGAAACAAGCGGCGCAGTTCGTAGCAGCCCGCAACAATTAAAAGCGCTCCCATGGCGCCGTACAGTCACGGAGAATTGCCGACTGTTCGGCCAGATGCCTTGGAGCAGCCGATCGGGACTCCGGCGATGTCGGACCATATGGCTCGCCACGCCAGTTGCCGAGCCATTCTTCAACCCTCGGCGGCAGGGTTCCGCGGCTAGCGTCGACAGCGGTCAGCCTTCGCCAGTTGCCTTTTCCGCCACGGGCTGCGGAACCGGTACCAGCTCGGCCTCCGCCTCGACCGCCTGCGCTTCGGCCGGCTTGCGCCGGTTGCGGATGAAGGCGGCGATGCGGTCGCGGATTTCGCCGGCGCTGAGGAACACCGGAACGCGCGCCACCGGCGCGGTCGGCTCGAAGGACAGGCCAAGGCCGGTGATCCTGCCCTTGTCGTCGACGTCGCGCACGATCAGCTCGATCGGACCGAGCAGCACGCGGTCGGCGTATTCGGCGTGGCCGCCGAGCCGCGTCGTGACCAGGTCGCCGATGCTGAGCTTGCGTTCCGCTTCGGTCAGGCCCGGCGCATAGGCGGTCTCCAGTTCCTCGGCGGAGCGTGACGGATCGACAGCGAAGGCGCCGAAGAAGTCGGCATCCTCGGGATCGACCACGGCACGGCTGGCGAACAGCTTGTCGAGCAGGCGCGGATAGCGGTCCGGCACGAAGATGTAGACGTGGTCACCGGCCGCCAGCCGGCCCATATCCTGGAAGCGCATCGAGCGTCCGTCGCGCAACACAAGCGATGGCCGCGCCCAGCGCGGAATGCGTTCGCCGCGCGCCACCGGGCTGCCGGGTGCCACGCGGTAGGCGAGAAGCTCATGATGGGCGGAGCCCGGCAGTTCCAATTCGACCTTGTCGAGCGGTCCCAGGCGGGCCGGCACGATAAGGCCGAGGCGGCGCGCCAGCGGCCCGACGGTCCATCCCTGGATGATCAGCGAGACCAGCACGATGATGAAGGCGGTGTTGAAGATGAGGCGGCCGTTCTCAAGGCCGCCGAGCAGCGGCGTGATGGCAAGCAGTATCGACACGGCGCCACGCAGGCCAACCCATGAGACAAAGGCGACTTCCGGGCGTGGCAGCCGGAACGGCACTAGGCACAGCCAGACCGCGATTGGCCGTGCCACAAATATCAGGAACAGGCCGAGCAGCACTGCCGGCATCAGGATCGCCGGAAATTGCGAAGGCGTCGCGAACAGGCCGAGGATCAGGAACATGATGATCTGCGCCAGCCACGACATGCCGTCCTGGAAGCGCTTGAGGATGGTGACGGCCCGGATATCGGAATTGCCGGCAATCAGGCCTGCGAGATAGACCGCCAGGAAGCCGGAGCCGCCGACGGCGCCGGCGGCAGCAAACACCATCAGCGACAGCGTCAGTACGAAGATCGGCAGCAGGCCGTGATCGAGATTGAGGCGATCGACAAGACGCACAATGGCCATGCCGCCGAGAATGCCGATGACCGCACCGAGGCCCATGTTGACCAGGAAACCGACGGCAAGATCGGTAACCAGCACCTTTGCCTCGGGGTGGATGTTGGCGGCGATGACCTCGACCAGCGTGATGGTCAGGAAGATGGCGATCGGGTCATTGGTGCCGGATTCCACCTCGAGCGTGGACCGCACGCGCTCGCGCAAATTGATCTCGCCGGCGCGCAGCAGGAAGAACACCGCCGCGGCGTCGGTCGAGGCGACGGCGGCACCGAGCAGGAAGGATTCCAGCCAGGTCAGGTCGAGCAGATAATAGGCGGCGGCGCCGAACAGGCCGGTGGTCAAAAGGACGCCGAATGTCGCGAGCGACAGCGCCGGCCCGGCCGCCTGCCGCAAGGCGTTGAGCGGCGTACCGAAGCCGGAATCGAAAAGGATGACCGCCAGCGCCAATGAGCCGGCAAAATAAGCAACTCGGGCGTTGTCGAAGTGGATGCCGAGACCGTCGGTTCCGGTAGCGAGGCCGATGCAGAGAAACAGCAGCAGGAGAGGGGCGCCGAAACGGAAGGCGATCAAGCTCGAAAACGCGGCGGCAACGACAAGTGCTGCTCCAACAAGCGTCACCAGATAGATACCATGCTCCATTCGTTGGTCGCCCCTAGTCGATATGCTCCGGCATCACGGGAGAGTGGGGCGAAGACATGGCCGCTGCAAGGCAGCAGCGTGGCTTTTTGCCCCACGCTGCCGATCGTCGAAAGTTTTGGCATCCCCGAGCAGCAGAGCGTGCGTTGGCGGTTCGTGCTGCAACGAAAAACGCCCGGACTGAGCCGGGCGTCTTCCAGGTCGAGAAGATGGTTCTGCGATCAGGCGATGGTCCTGCCGAAGGCGACGGCGGTATCGCCCATGCGGTTCGAGAAGCCCCACTCATTGTCGTACCACGACAGCACCGAAACGAAGTTGCCGTCCATGACCTTGGTCTGGTCGAGCGCCACGATCGAAGAATGCGGATCGTGGTTGAAGTCGATCGAAACATTGGGGTGACGGGTAACGGCGAGGATGCCCTTCAGCTTGCCATTTGAGGCAGCGATCACCGCGTCATTGATCTCCTGGACGGTGGTCGGCCGCTTGGCGATAAACTTGAAATCGACGAGCGAAACGTTCGGCGTCGGCACACGGATGGAGATGCCGTCGAGCTTGCCCTTGAGCTCGGGCAGTACCAAGCCGATGGCCTTGGCGGCACCGGTCGAGGTCGGAATCTGCGACAGCGCGGCAGCACGGGCGCGGTAGAGGTCCTTGTGCATGGTGTCCAGCGTCGGCTGGTCGCCGGTGTAGGAATGGATCGTCGTCATCATGCCCGTTTCGATGCCGACCGCCTCATTCAGCACGGCCGCCAGTGGCGCCAGGCAGTTGGTGGTGCAGGAGGCGTTCGAGATGACGATGTGGTCCTTGGTCAGCTTGTCGTGGTTGATGCCATAGACGACGGTGAGGTCGGCGCCCTCTGCCGGAGCGGAGACGAGAACGCGCTTGGCGCCGGCGGTCAGATGGGCGACGGCCTTGTCGCGGGCGGTGAAGATGCCGGTGCATTCGAGTGCGATGTCGATGCCGAGCTCCTTCCAGGGCAGTTGCGTCGGATCCTTGATCGCGGTGACCTTGAATTTTTCCTTGCCGACGATGATCTGGTCGCCGTCAACCGTCACCTCATGCGGAAAGCGGCCATGCACGCTGTCGAAGCGCAGCAGATGCGCGTTGGTCTCGACCGGGCCGAGATCGTTGACCGCGACGACATCGATATCCTTGCGGCCGGATTCATGGATGGCGCGCAGAATGTTGCGGCCGATGCGGCCAAATCCGTTGATGGCAACTCTGACGGTCATTGTTCTCTCCCTGGGAGCTGGAGGCCGAAGATCAAGTCCGCAGCTTCATAACGGCGGACGGGCAAAGAATCCAGCCGCCGAGGCTTGGATTTAAATCGATTAATGCTCCACCGCCCGGCAAAACCGCTATGCCAGCCCTTGCCGGGCGGGCTCACCTTCATTTGCCGTGCAGACGGGCTTCCGCCGCCTTCACCGTTGCTTCGGCGGTGATGCCGAAATGCGGGTAGAGCTGTTCGATGGTGCCGGAGGCGCCAAACCCGGTCATGCCGATGAAGATGCCGTCGGTGCCGATGAAGCGATCCCAGCCCTGGCGGATGCCGGCTTCGATGGCAATCTTGAGCGGCGCATTGCCGATCGTCCTGCTGCGATAGTCGGCGCTCTGCTTATCGAACAATTCGAAGCACGGCACCGAGACGACGCGGGTCGCATGGCCGTGCTTTTCCAACGCCTGGCGGGCGGCCAGCGCGATCTCGACCTCGGAGCCGGAAGCGAAGATCGTCACCGCGGCTTCACCGCTCGCGGCGGCAAGTTCATAGGCGCCGCGGCTGCTGAGGTTTTCCGCAACGAAGTCGTTGCGTACCGTCGGCAGGTTCTGCCGGGTCAGCGCCAATGTCGAAGGCGTCTTTTCCGACTCAATGGCCAACTGCCAGCATTCCGCGGTTTCGACCGCGTCGGCCGGGCGGAAGACATTGTGGTTCGGGATGGCGCGAAGTGCTGCCAGATGCTCGACCGGCTGATGGGTCGGGCCGTCTTCGCCAAGGCCGATCGAATCATGGGTCATGACGAAGATCGAGCGGATGCCCATCAGCGAAGCAAGCCGCATCGCCGGACGGGCATAATCGGAAAAGCACATGAAAGTGCCGCCATAGGCGATAATGCCGCCATGCAATGTCAGGCCGTTGAGCGCTGCCGCCATGCCGTGCTCACGAATGCCGTAGTGGACATAGCGCTGGCCATAATCGTCGGCGGTGATGTTCTTGGTCTGGCTGGTCTTGGTGTTGTTGGAGCCGGTCAAATCGGCCGAGCCGCCGATGGTTTCGGGCACTGCGCCGTTGATGACCTCCAGCGCCATTTCCGATGACTTACGGGTGGCGACCTTCGGCTTGTCGGCGGCGAGCTTCTTCTTGTAGTCGCCAATGACGGCGTCGAAGTTGGCCGGCAGCGTGCCACTGATGCGGCGTTCGAACTCTGCGCGCAATTTGGCGTCGGCCTTGGCAAGCCGGCTTTCCCAGTCGGTGCGCGCCTTGACGCCGGTCCGCCCGGCGGTACGCCATGCGTCGAGGATATCGGCCGGAACCTCGAAGGGCGGATAATCCCAGCCGAAGAATTTTCTGGCGCCAGCGATTTCCTCGGCGCCGAGCGGCGAGCCATGCGCCTTGTTGGTGCCGGCCTTGGTCGGCGCGCCGAAGCCGATCGTCGTCTTGCAGGCGATCATCGTCGGCTTGTCGGAGTGGCGGGCCGCTTCGATGGCATAGGCGATCGCTTCCGGGTCCTGGCCGTCGATATGGCTGGCATTCCAGCCGGACGCCTGGAAGCGGGCGACCTGATCGGTGTTATCGGCGAGCGACACCGGGCCATCGATCGAGATGTTGTTGTTGTCCCAGAAGACGATCAGCTTGTTCAGCTTCAGATGCCCGGCAAGCGCGATGGCTTCCTGGGATACGCCTTCCATCAGGCAGCCGTCGCCGGCCAGCACATAGGTGTAGTGGTCGACGAGATCTTTGCCGAAAGCGGCATTCATGATGCGCTCGCCGAGCGCGAAGCCGACCGAATTGGCAAGGCCCTGGCCGAGTGGGCCGGTCGTCGTCTCGATGCCGGCGGCATGGCCGTATTCCGGGTGGCCCGCCGTCCTCGACCCCAATTGGCGGAACTGCTTGATCTGGTCGATGGTGATGTCTTCGTAGCCGGTCAGATAGAGCAGCGAGTAAAGCAGCATCGAGCCGTGGCCGGCCGACAGGATAAAGCGGTCGCGGTCCGGCCAATGCGGGTTTTTC
This sequence comes from Mesorhizobium sp. M0208, assembly GCF_040322015.1. Taxonomy (NCBI): domain Bacteria; kingdom Pseudomonadati; phylum Pseudomonadota; class Alphaproteobacteria; order Hyphomicrobiales; family Phyllobacteriaceae; genus Mesorhizobium; species Mesorhizobium sp. M0208. The sequence goes on from NZ_JAMYSP010000003.1 coordinate 239,723, forward strand.
GGATCGTATTTGAGAAAGCGGGTGAACAGCACCGTGGCGATGTCGGCGCAGCCCATGGGCAGTCCGGGGTGGCCGGAATTTGCCTTCTCGACGGCGTCCATGGCGAGAAAACGGATCGCATTGGCCATCCGGTCATGTTGTTCGCGCGAGGTCATGCTTCCTCCAAAATGGGGGTTTGGGCCTTGGGAAAGCCCTTGAAAAGGGTGCGCGACACATAACAGGCGCGGCCTTTTAGTCAACAAATCGGTGTGCTTTTGCCGGTCTTGTGATGGCCATGCGCGACTTACATTAGCGTTAGCAGGGGACAGTCGCGACAGCTTTATTGACGTGCGGTTTACACGACGCGTAATGTTTCAAGGATAACGCGTTCTGAACGTGGATGATTCGGTGATGGGCAGGGCGCAGGACGAAAGCCATGACCGGGGAAACGACCCTCAAGGAAGTCATTGCCAGGCTGGGTAAGGCCATCGAAGGGCTGGAAAACGCCGTCGCGGCCAAGCTCGAGCACGAGCGGGACTATTCGGAAGCCGAGGCCGAAGTGCAGCGGATGAACGCCGACCGCTCGCGGCTGGCGCAGGAGCTCGACAATTCCGAAGCTCGCGCCGAACGGCTGGAAGATGCCAACAAAGAAGTGTCGCGAAGGCTGGTGACAGCCATGGAGACCATCCGCGCGGTACTGGACAGGTAGGCTAATGGCACAAGTCACGGTTTCCATCGACGGCAAGCAATATCGGATGGCCTGCGACGAGGGCCAGGAAGAGCATCTGATAGATCTTGCCGAGCGCTTCGACCGCTATGTCTCGCATCTGAAGGATTCTTTTGGCGAGATCGGCGACCAGCGGCTGACTGTGATGGCCGGCATCATGGTCATGGACGAGCTTTCGGAACTGCAAAAGCGCGTCAAGGGCATGGAAAGCGAAGTGCTGACGCTGCGCAAGACGCGCGACGATGCACTGACCAAGGCCGATAAGAACGATTCCGTGCTGACCGGGGCGCTCGGCGCGCTGGCCCAGCGCATGGAAGACCTGGCGACGACGCTGGCAGTGAACAAGGCGTAGCGCGTCGCGTCGCCTCATCGACCCGACGCCACTTAACGGCGGAATGGGCAGCATCTGAGCCGAACAATCGGCGGAAATGCCTGCGCGTTCAACCAACCTCCGGTGCTTTTTCGCCAGCGCGGAAATCACTGCTGTATTTCCCGCCTAAGTGACAAAAATTTTTTTGAGGCCGGCCACTATCCTAGCGTCAACAGCCACTTGAAGGATGACGCCGCAGTGTTAGAAATGCAAGCAACGCCGGTGGGGCGTTCAATGCCAGCGGCAAGCCAAACAGGTAGGGACACGCCATGAGCCTTCGCATCAACGACATCGCACCGGACTTCACCGCAGAGACCACGCAAGGACCGATCAGCTTCCATGAATGGATCGGCGACGGCTGGGCGGTATTGTTCAGCCATCCGAAGAACTTTACGCCGGTTTGCACGACCGAACTCGGCACGATGGCCGGGCTCGAAGGCGAGTTCAGGAAGCGCAACGTCAAGATCATCGGCATCTCGGTCGATCCCGTCGAAAGCCACGAAAAGTGGCAGAACGATATCAAGACCGCGACCGGCCATTCGCTGAACTACCCGCTGATCGGCGACAAGGATCTCAAGGTCGCCAAGCTTTATGAGATGCTGCCGGCGGGTGCCGGCGAGAGCTCGGAAGGCCGCACGCCGGCGGACAATGCCACGGTGCGTTCGGTCTACGTCATCGGGCCCGACAAGAAGATCAAGCTGGTTCTCACCTATCCGATGACGACGGGCCGCAACTTCGACGAAATCCTGCGCGCCATCGATTCCATGCAGCTGACCGCCAAACACCAGGTGGCGACGCCGGCGAACTGGAAGCAGGGCGAGGACGTCATCATCACCGCTGCCGTCTCCAATGAGGATGCCATCAAGCGCTTCGGTGCCTACGAGACGATCCTGCCATATCTCAGGAAGACCAAGCAGCCTTCCGCCTGAGCAGGCAGGGGCGGCACGGAGAATTTTCGGTTTTCCTGACCCTATGAGCATGAGGTGCTTGACGGCGCTTGGTTGACGGACAACCATGCCTTTCATTTGCCGTGGCAGAGAAAATCCTTCCTGCCGTGGTGAGGGGCGAAGGAGGCTGGGATTGGACGCATTATCGGCCAGGTCGCAGGTCACCGGCTTCTATGACGAGCCGAGCGGGTCCGTCCAGTATGTGGTCGCCGACATGGCGACCCGCAAATGCGCCATCATCGATCCGGTGCTCGACTTCGACGAAAGGGCCGGTGCAACGGCAACGAAGAACGCCGACGCCCTGCTCGACTTCGTCAGGGAAAGCGGGCTGGAGGTCGAGTGGATCCTCGACACGCATCCGCATGCCGATCATTTCTCCGCCGCCCATTATTTGAGGGGGAGAACCGGAGCGCCGACGGCAATCGGCGAAAGGATCATCGACGTCCAGAAATTGTGGAAGGTGATCTACAACTGGCCGGAATTCTCCGCCGACGGTTCGCAATGGGATAGGCTATTCGCCGATGGCGCAACTTTTTCGGTCGGCGGCCTTCCGGCGAGAGTGCTGTTCTCGCCGGGCCACACACTGGCCTCGATCACTTACGTCATTGGCGACGCCGCCTTCATCCACGACACGTTGTTCATGCCGGACAGCGGCACCGCCAGGACAGACTTTCCGGGCGGCAGTGCCGAGCGGCTCTGGCGTTCGATCGAGGACATCCTGGCGCTGCCGGACGAGACACGTCTGTTCGTCGGTCACGACTACCAGCCGGGCGGTCGTGAAGCGCGCTGGGAAAGCACGGTCGCGGAGCAGAAAGCCGGCAACATCCATGTTGCCGGCGGCAAGACGGAAGCCGACTTCGTCGCGCTCCGCCAAGCCCGCGACAGGACGTTGCCGATGCCGCGGCTGATCCTGCACGCGCTGCAGGTGAACATGAACGGCGGACGCCTGCCGGAACCGGAATCCAACGGGCGGCGCTATCTGAAGTTTCCGCTCGATTGCCTGTGAGGAGATGGGTCGCTGGCACTACAGTGCCATCCAAACTTGGCGCCGCCCTCATCGTTCTGCGACGGTCATCCAAGTTATTGATCGTTATTGATCCTGATTCGATTTTTGCGATGTTTGAATCCGATAGGTCCATGCGGGAAGACGGTGGCGGCAGCCGGATGAGGAGCGGCGCAGAACGCCAGCTAGGTGTTTACTCAGCGTCAGGGTTTTGTTCGGCGGGCTAAATGTTCATACGTGCTTTGCCAAGGGTCGCCCTCGGAAGATCTTTCCTCGCCGATCCAATGGAAGTTGTTGGCAGTGATCTCTGTGAAACGCCAACGAGTTTTCAGACCGCGCGAGTCATCGCCGAGCTGGACAATGTCCTTACCCTCGGCTCGGCCGATCTGGCGCGAGTGATCCCGGTTGAGCGGGTCGTTCCATATGATGTGCCAGCCATCGATCCCAGGGTCGAAGATGCGCAGGGTCGTGCCGTACATCGTGGACGGCGCAGGGCGCCTGGGCCTGATCCAAACGTCCTGAATCGCGCGGCCTTCGAGCACCCAGCCAAAATGGCATTCGCCATCCCATTTCTGGATTGTGCCGTCGTCGAGGTAGTGGACCGAGTCCATTTCCCAGCTTCCAATTAGCCACCCATAGAGGGCCATGTCTTTCGCCCGATCGGCTGGGGGGCCTTCGGATCCAAGAGCGGTCAGAAACGGGGAAATCGTCATCGTCATACTGCCTTTCGTTTCCAACAGACGAGCTCCAACTGGCTGAGGCAGCCCGAGCGGCCCGTTATCAGCGGCCCGTTATCGCGCCACTTGCTGCGAGCGCCGGGTTGTGGAATGCGCCGGTCGGCGCCGGAATATCGACGCCACAGCTTGCAGCGTTACGGTTTTCAGGGCTTGGGGAAAATTGCGGTAATGCCGTTATCAATGCGATCGTCTGCGGACGCCATGGCGAGGCTACGGCAGTTACGGCGGCGGATCGGACATCCGCGAAGGCGCCGCCGGTCGAACGCGACGCCGCTTTGGAAAAAACGGCGGCGCCAGTTACCTGACGCCGCCGTTTTTTTGGTTCTCTTGGAGGCCTTATGCCGCCGGCTGCGCCTCAATCGTGCGCAACGCCTGCGTCTGGCGCTTGGCCGCGGCCTTGACCGCGTCCTGCACCTTCTCGAAGGCACGCACCTCGATCTGCCGCACCCGCTCGCGGCTGATATCGAACTCGGCCGACAGCTCTTCCAGCGTCAACGGCTCATCGGCGAGGCGGCGCGCCTCGAAGATGCGACGTTCGCGGTCGTTGAGCACGGCAAGAGCGCCGGACAGCATGCCGCGCCGGTTTTCCAGCTCGTCCTGCTCGATCAGCATCTCTTCCTGGCTTTCGTGGTCGTCGACCAGCCAGTCCTGCCATTCGCCGGACTCGCCTTCACTGGCCCGGATGGGCGCATTGAGCGAGGCGTCGCCCGACAGACGGCGGTTCATCGACACGACTTCCGCTTCCGAGACGTTCAGCCGGGTGGCAATCTCGGTGATCTGGTCGGGCTTCAAATCGCCTTCATCGAGCGCCTGGATCTTGCCCTTCACCTTGCGCAGGTTGAAGAACAGGCGCTTCTGGTTGGCGGTGGTGCCCATCTTGACCAGGCTCCACGAGCGCAGGATGTATTCCTGGATCGAGGCCTTGATCCACCACATCGCATAGGTGGCGAGACGGAAGCCGCGCTCCGGTTCGAATTTCTTGACGGCCTGCATCAGGCCGACATTGCCTTCCGAGATCACTTCGCCGATCGGCAGGCCGTAGCCGCGATAGCCCATGGCGATCTTGGCGACGAGCCGAAGGTGGCTGGTGACGAGCTTGTGCGCAGCCGTGGTGTCCTCATGCTCGGCGTAGCGCTTGGCGAGCATGTACTCTTCCTGCGGCTGAAGCATCGGAAAGCGGCGGATTTCTTCCAGGTAGCGGCTGAGACCGCCTTCGCCGGAAACGATACTGGGTAATGACTGGGCCATGATAGCGCCCCCTCTCTATTGGAGTGATGCCCCCGAAACGCGGCGGGCATGTGGCACGAATGCCAAAGGCACATTCGCGCCAACCGACATATATAGGAACAAAACCAGAAAGACAGGCATTTGTTCAACACGAAACAGTGTGTCACGCTGAAGTGAACAACGCCGGTCAGGTTTTCAGGTGGTTGGTTCAGAGCTTGCGGAAGCCGTCGACGAGTTCCTCCATGTCCCACGGTATCGGTGCTTCGAACCTCATCGTTAGATGGGTATCGGGATGGCGAAATGCAAGGAGGCGGGCGTGCAAAGCTTGTCGCGGAAACGCCTTTACCTTGCTCTTTAGCGGCTCGGGCAACCGATTGGCCTTGGTGCGGAAAGCCTGGCCGTATTCGGGGTCGCCAATCACCGGATGGCCGATATGGGCCATGTGGACGCGTATCTGGTGAGTGCGACCGGTTTCCAGCCGGCATTCGACTAGGCTCGCCGTGGCGAATTCCTGCTGCTGCTCGCCAAAGCGCTCGACGACGGTGAAATGCGTTATGGCATGGCGCGCATCGTCGCGGCCTTGCGGCACCACGGCACGGCGTACCCGGTCGGCGGCGCGGCCGAGCGGCGCGTCGACCGTCCCGGTCGGCCTTGCCGGTATGCCCCAGACCAACGCCAGATAGGCGCGCTCGAGATCGCCGGTCAGGCCGTGGTCGGCAAAGGCCTCCGACAACGCCTTGTGGGCGCGGTCGGTCTTGGCGACGACCATGACGCCGCTGGTCTCCTTGTCGAGGCGGTGGACGATGCCCGGCCGTCTCACGCCGCCGATGCCGGACAGGCTGTCGCCGCAATGATGGATCAGCGCGTTGACCAGCGTACCGGTCCAGTTGCCGGCGCCGGGATGTACGACCAGCCCGGCCGGCTTGTTGATGACGATTAGCGCGTTGTCCTCGTAGAGGACGTCCAGCGCAATATCTTCGCCTTGCGGCGCCGCCGGTTCAGGCTCCGGCATGTCGACCGACACGCTGTCACCTTGTGCCATCTTGCGCTTCGTCTCTTCGACCTGCCTTCCGCCGATCCTGACCGCGCCTTGCTTTATCAGCATCTGCACCCGGCTGCGCGACATGTCGGGGCCGAGCCTGGCCGCCAGCCATTGGTCGAGCCGCTGGCCGGCGGCATCGGCGCCCGCCTCCAGCACGATCGGTCCGGCCCCTATTAATTGTCTGACCTCTTCGTTATGAGCGCTCATCGAAAACAGTTCCGGAATCTGCTGCCATGGCCCGGCCGCTTGCCGACGAAGACGAGGAAAAGCCACTCGACCCCGAGGTCGAAAAGGTGCGGACGAAGCTCGTTCGCTTCGTCGCCATCAATCTCGGCCTGCTGTTCCTCGCCCTTATGGTGGTGATAGCAGCACTTGTCTACAAAGCGCGCAACGCGCCGCCTGCCGCCCCGCCGTTGACCAGTGACTTCCAGGTGCCGGCAGGCGAGCCGGTCAACGGCGACATCGTGCTGCCGGTCGGCGCCAGGGTGGTCAGCCAATCGCTCTCCGGCAATCACCTTTCGATCGACGCCGAGCTGCCCGACGGCAGCCGCGCCATCTTCGTCTATGACATTACCGAGCGCCGCATCGTCGGCCGTTTTTCGATCAGGAACAAATGACCGGTTTTGCCGAACACCGCAGCATTGCCACGGTCGCGCTTGTCGTCGCAAATTATGACGAGGCGATTTCCTGGTATGTCGACCGGCTGGGTTTTGTGCTCACCGAAGATATCGATCTCGGCGGCGGCAAACGCTGGGTCACGATCACGCCGGGCAAAGGGCAGGGCGCGCGGCTGCTTCTCGCCGAAGCATCCGGCGATGCGCAAAGGCACGCCGTCGGTAACCAGACCGGCGGGCGGGTCTTTTTGTTCCTCGAAACCGACGATTTTGCCCGCGACCATACGCTGATGCTCGAAAAAGGCGTCGAGTTCCGCGAAGCGCCACGCCATGAGGCTTATGGCACGGTCGCGGTCTTCGCCGACCTTTATGGAAATCTCTGGGACCTGATCGAGCCAAAACGATAGGCTTGCAGCGGATTTTTCGTCTGTGCGAGCAGTGGCCCTGAGCCTAGTTGCTTTTTCCCAGCCGTCAGCCTATATCGCCGGTTCTTGAACGCGCCCATCGTCTAGCGGTCAGGACACCGCCCTCTCACGGCGGGAACAGGGGTTCGATTCCCCTTGGGCGTACCAAGTCTCTCCAAGCTCTCGGCAAACCATCAATCCGATCCATCGCCTTAGGTCGCGGCGGATTTGGCTCATTGCCGCTTCTGACGCAGCGGAGCCGATTGCATTAGTATTGCATCATGGGTCTTGCGGCACAGAATTAGCGGCGCGCAGAACGTCGCGCTGAACAGGGCAGTCGATGCCACGCGGGGAGGAGCCAGATATAGAAACTACAATCGCCAGGCGTCCATCACGCTGGTCGGCACTGCCTGGAGCCGACCTGAGCTACAGCGGCCGGCGGCGGATCGTTTTGGCGAGCTCGGCGAAGGCGCCTCTCCCTTGAAGGGTGGATGCCGGGAATACTCGGCCCTTAGCACCGGCCAGCGAAGCTGCGCGCGACGCGCATGGCTGGGCTCTAAACGCGCCATACTCCAGTTGCAGTATCGTAGTTTCTTTGCCGTTCGAACTTCTCTCATGGTTTCGCACGATACCAAGATGTGCTGCGAACGACACATCCACGGCGCGCTCAACCATTCGATCTATTCCGGCAAGCCGAAAAGTGTGTGCGCGCCTGCTATTCCTCCGAGCGGATGACTGCCCATGGCGATCATCGGCTCGGTAGTTTCTGCTTCGAACACTGTCGACGCGAGCACCGTCCGTCCCAACGGCTTGCACAACCCTTCGATGCGGCTGACAAGATTTACAGCCTTGCCGATCGCGGTGAAGTCCAACCTGCCGGCAGTGCCGATATTCCCCCAGAGTATCTCGCCGACATGCAGGCCAATGCCATATCCGAGCTCAGGGCCGCCATTGCGGCGCCGAGTTTGGTTGAGATGATCTATCCCGGCGCGCGTAGCCTTCACGGCTCGGACCGCAGCGTCACATGCGGCATTTGCATCGCGCTCGCCAATCGGGAAAATCGCGAGGACGCCATCACCTATAAACTTGAGAACCTCACCACCAAATGCGTGCACCGCGCCGGCGACGCAATCGAACCAGGCATCAAGTACCAATACGATCTCGTCTGCATCATGAACCTCGGATAGATCGGTGAAACCTCGAAGGTCCGCGCACAGAAGCGCAGCCCGTATCGTCTCTCCCTTTACTCGACGCGAATGACCGTTGAGCACATGTGCTGCACTGCGCTTTCCCAAATATGCTTCGAGCAATGCGCGTTTCGCGGACCGTTCTGCGAGTGCGGTCATCGGAGCCGCAGCAAACCGGGAGATTTGCCGCAGCAGCTCTGACTGCGCCTCATCCGGAGTATGATCGAAGGCCCACACCAAAGTCGGTGCGACACCGCCCGCTCGCTCGTCGAACATGATCGCCCGCGTCGTGCCAAGCCACTCCCGCAGCACGAGCCGGGGATCGGCATTCTGACGGTCGGCGCCTATTCCCAAAGCCTCGACCACTTCACCCCCAGGCGCTCGCCAGAGCCAGATACGGCGTGAAATGATTGGGTCGGGAGCATCCTGCGCCAGCGCGCCGGCGATGATCGGCAAGCCGTCTTCCATCAAATGCGTTGAGAGCTGCAATAGAAGTCGCCCACCGTCGCCAATATGCGCGGCGTCGTCCAGAAGGAATGAAAGCGACTTTGCGAGAAGCATCGGTAGAAGGTCACTCGGCACCGGCTTATGCTTACGCCTCGAACATCTTCTTGCAACTCCCCATATTCGCTTAAATAGCACGGTATTCGATGCGGATGTGACCTGGAGTGAGCTATGGCGGAATCGGTTTACACAGAGATTGAGGTCGCCGCGCCACAAGCGACCGTGTTCGCGCTTTTGACGGATCCGGACCAGATCGTGCGATGGATCGGGACCGAAGCGAATTTGGATGCAACGCCGGGCGGTCTGTTCCTCGTCAATGTCGGTGGTCGCCATATGGCGCGCGGTGAGTTCACCGAGGTGATCCCGGTCCACCGTCTTGCCTACAGTTTTGGCTGGGAAGACAACGAGACCGTGCCGCCCGGCTCCAGTCATGTCGAGATCGACCTGATCGCGAGGGATGCGGGGACACTGATCCGCTTCACGCACAGTGGACTGCCGAACGCAAAGGAGCGTGACAGCCACCGAAGGGGATGGGAGCACTACCTCTCAAGGCTGAAGATCACTGCCGATGGGGGACATGTCGGCCCCGACGTGCCGATGAAGAATATGTGATTTCATCTAAGGGCCGCGGATGCCCGTAATCCGAACCAGGCGCGGCATGCGTCAACGAGGCCCCTTTGACCTGCAGTCGCCAAACCGGCCGCTCGGGAAACCCAGCGACCTGCGGGCCGCCGCACCATTACAGCTGCCGGCGACGGATCGTTTCAGCGAGCTCGGCGAAGGCGTCCGCGATCCCGGTGCTGCTCTTGGCGCCTGCGTGGAGTTCTTAAAACTCAGCGCTTCTGGCGCAACGCCTCGGATTGAATTAGCATCCGTTCATCAAAGCTCCGGCCGAACTCCTGCAGGATGCGGAATGCGGAGCGCAGGCGCGCGAGGCCGGGCGCGGTCACATGCCGGGCGCCGATCCAAGCGCGACTGGGCATCCGAACTTCCGTTCGGCGGCAAGACGGCGTGGCCGGGAGGAGTCAGATGCAGAAGCTGCAGTCACAAGGCGTTCATCACATCACGCTGGTCGGCGCCGGGCGTCAGACCTCGATCGATTTCTGGGAGGGCGTGCTCGGCATGCCTTTCATCTTCGAGCAGCCCAACCTCGACAAAGCCACCGAAAGCCATCTCTATTTCGATCCGGGCGATGGCCGGCTGATCACCGTCTTCACCGACGAGAGCCGCACGCCGGAGAAACGGCGCACGCCGACCGATACGGGCTGCGTGCATCACATCGCGTTTGCGGTGTCGCGCGTCACCTTCCTGCAGGCGGTCGCCCGGCTCGACGAGCGCGGCATCAAGCACAGTGGCGTCAAGGATCGCGGCTTCATGGACTCGATCTATTTCGAGGATCCGCTCGGCCTGCTGATCGAGCTCGCCTCCTACCGCTTCGAGCCGCCGGCCGGCTTCAGCCATGCCGACGTGCTGATGCAGGCGCACAAGCTGCGTGTCGCGCGCGGCGACTACAACATCGCCGAAGTGCACCTTGCCGATGCGATCCAGGCGCTGGTCGAGCGTTCGCGCACGACCTTGTCGGAGGATCGCGCACCGAAAAATCCGTACTGACGGCACGCCGAACAAAGGGAGGATATAATGGCAAAGACAGCAACCATGAGTGCAAAGAAGCCCGCGGCCAAGGCAGCCAGGCCAGGAGCGAAGCCGGCGGCCAAAGCCGCCGCCAAGTCAGCGGCGAAAGTGGCAAAGCCGGCGACGAAAGTCTCCACCAAAAAGACCGCGAAGGCCAAGGCGAAACCGGCGAAAAAGCCGGCGCTCACGCTCAGCATGCTGAAGCCGAGCGTCAACAATATGAGCGTTCGGGTGTTTGCACGCGCCGCCGGGCTCGACCATTCCGAGACCGACGTATGGGGCCTCACGCGCTCGCCCGAATACATGGCGCGAAACCCGGCCCATTTGACGCCGATGATCGAGGACAAGGGCCTGCCGAGAGGTGTCTTGTGGGAAAGCTGCGCCATCATGCAGTACCTCGCCAACAAGCACGGCCTGGAGAAACTATATCCCAAGGCGCCGGCCAAGCGGGCAATGATCGACAGTGCCATGTTCTACCTGATCGGGACGCTCTACCCCTATGTGGCGCGCGCCACCTATCCTGCACTGAATTTCCCGCAATATGCCGGCGAGGTCGGGCACAGCGACGCTCATCCCGACAAGAAGTCGGAAGCCCAGAAGGCCGCTATAGAAGCGATAGCCGAGCCGCTGGAGGTGTTTCACTCCTTCTTCAGGAACGGCAAGCCGTTCATCGGCGGCAAGGACCCGTCGATCGCCGACATCCGTCTGGCGGCGACGCTCGAGTTCCTCGCCGTCATCGACTATGCGTTGCCCCAATGGGCAAAAGACTATATGGCGGCGATCGAGAAGAAGCTCGGCAAGGCCTATGCCGAGCCGGCCGGCGACGTGCGCGGCTATATCGCCTATGTGAGGTCGCAGGCCAACGCCTGAGGCACATGCCAATAGCGGTCGTCCGCACGTCTGCAGGAGCCGGTAATGAATTGGGGATTTTTTTAATCTCCCCTGTTTGCACGATGTGGGGAGCTTAAGGTTTCGTTAACCTAAACCCTTTCTACTGAATCCACCTCCAGCCCGCGACCACGGATGTACTGGCGCGGATGGGAAGCAAAGGTCGGCTGCGCGCCGGCCTTTTGCTTATTTCAGCCCCTGCCGAAGTTGCGCCAGACGGCGTTTCACGACGCCTGCATGGCTGATGAAACGCGTCGCCGCCATCTTGTCATCGCCGCCGTCGGCCCTACCATCGAAGTTCGTCCCGTCCTCGAGGGCGGTTCAAGGACAGAGGCCCTGCCATGAAAAGCATTGCTGGAATGATCGTGATTGCAGGCGCCATGCTGGTGGGCGCAACCGGTCAATCGAATGCAGCGACGCTCAACACCATGCCCGAGGTCGGGGCTGCCATCCAGGCGTGCTGGACCCCTCCGGCGAATGCCGGGAATTCCACCGTCACCCTGAGCTTCAGCTTCAGGCGCGATGGCACGCTGATCGGCCGGCCCAAGCCGACCGCCATCCGCGTCGCCGGCGAGGAGAAGGCGCGCCAAGCTTTTGTCGACGCGGCGGTCGCGGCCGTGGACCATTGCCTGCCGTTGAGCTTTTCACCGGCGCTGGCTCAAGGCATCCCGGGCAAGGTGTTCACTCTGCAATTCAACTCGCCCAAACAAGAACAGGCTGCACCGCGAGTGAAGGCTTCGCCTTGATCTTTTCCAAAAACCGGATTCCACTTTTCGGGATCTAGTGGCGGCTTCGTCTGGCCTCGACATGTCGCGCCAGTTCCGGCATCTCGAAGACATAGTCGCTCCAGGCCGATTCCGGAATCTGGCCGGCGAGATAGCACTCCAGCAAAAGCCTCTGCTCGTGATCGAGTGGCCTTGGTGCGCGTTCATGGTCCAGCCCAAGTGAATGGAACAGATTCCTGGTCAGCCCCGCGACAGTGAAGTGGATCGACATCTTCGGTCTCCTCCTTTGGCCGCTCAACGCCGAACCTGGGGCTAAGGTTTCAGCAACGGCCGGCCGGCAACGCCGGATTGATCGCGGTGCGGAACCAGCCGCGCGCTTCAAATTTCGCCGTGGCGGGCGTCGTTGCTGCCGGTTCGTCTCAATCTTGAAATAAAAATGTAATATTGAATTCACGCGAGTGGATTTACTACACTAGAACTGAAGTCTCCGATGGTGTTGTGGTCTACTTCAATTAGGTATAACTGATTTAGCCAGCACTTATCCATAGTCGACAAAGAAATCCTGTTCTCGGTGCAACAAGGACAATGGTCGTTCCAATGACACGCTTCTGGTTCCTCACGATTCTGATGCTGGTGTCGGCAATAGCCATTGCGCTCGGGACATCCTTCTCCTACGCGGATAGCTGCGGTGCTATCAGGAGCCAATTGTTTTCGGCGGGGCGCAGCGGCGGGACCAGCCCCGAGCTTGCCCGACTGCGCCGGCAACTCGCCGCGCTTCAAAAGCTGGAGAGACAACGCCGATGCACGGCAAAAACGGCCGGCTTCTTCTTCAACCCCTGCGCCGACCTGGTCGCCAGCAAGGCGGAGGTGCAACGCCAGATCGCCAGACTGTCGAATTCGGGCAGGGACACGTCCGGATTGAAGGCCAGGTTTGTCGCGCTGGGCTGCGCCGCCCCCGCTGCCAAGAAACAGCCGGCGCAGCAGCGCACAGCACCCAAACCCCAGTTCGCAGGCACAATAATGGGCGGCAATCGGATGCTGTTTTGCGTTCGCTTGTCGGACGGATATTTCTTCCCCGCGCCAAAATCGCAGTTCGCCAAGAGCGACGATCTGAAGGAAACGGTCGATCAGTGCCGCTATATCTGCGACGATGCCGGCGTCGACCTCTACACGCTGAGCGACGCCACTCGCGAGACTGAAGAGATGGTCGCGCTCCAGTCGGGAAAACCCTATGTGGAGCTACCTGCCGCGTTCCGGTACCGCGACGACGCGAACTTCAAGGCCTGCGACGTCAAGCGCTATTATCGGCGCGTCGCCGAACTCAGGGCACGAACCGTGACACCGGCCAACATGACCAACGCCATCATTCCCTTGCCGACGGCAAAGCCGGATTTTGGCATCGTCGCGGAAATTCCTGAATCCGGGATCGAAACCGCCGGTGCCGTTCCCGCAGAGGCAAAAACGCCTGTTGCCGAGGTGCAAGGCGCCGCCCAGCATCAGCCGATCGAAACGGCGATCGGCGCGCGGCCGGTGAGAGTGGTCGGGCCGGCCTTTTTCCCGGCGGACTGATTCAGGCGGGCGATGTTCCGAGACGGCGAACTTTTGACCGGATAGCCGCTTCGAGGCGTAGGGCCGTCGACCGACGTCGGCTGGTTATTCGCAGACCATGCGGGCACGTTTGCCGGGCTCGCTGACGTTCCTGCAAGTTAGCGCCTTCGTCGGCTCCGGCGACAGCACGGGTGGGTTGTTGGTGGCCCTCCTCCGTGGCGCTGCAACGGAAGCTGCATTCCTGCGCATCGCCGGCCTTTTCGTCGTTTGCGGCGCCACTGGAAAGACGTCGGTCTCCAGTTGCGACTGTTCGGCTTGCGCCTGCGGCGAAGGCCGGTCCCAGAACCGGCGAACATCGAGCGGCTTGGGAATGATCACGGTGCCGTCATAGCTGCGAGCGCAGCCGCTTCCCAGAGGCAGCGCCAGGCACAGGAAGACAGGCAGAATCCGTCGAGACATCAGCAATACCCCTGCAAGCTTATAACGCCGCTTCGGCCTAACCGACAACCGGCGGAATAGGGCGAAGGGAGTAGATACCGTGAAGTAGAAGTCGTCGCGCTTCCCGTCGAAGGCCTTGCTCGAAGATCGAGCGCCGAGTCGGGCGCGAATGGGGATCCAGCGCGAGTTAGAAACTTGCGATTCGTCAACGCTTCCAGCGTAAGGCCATGGTGCGATCGCACCATACCAAAGCCGCGCTCAGTGGCGACAATGGGATGTTCGAAGTTCCGCTCCTCCAGTTACGGGCGGGAGCAGCGACCGCCGGCAAGAAACAGGGTCAGATTTACCCCAACGGACCTGTTTCGGCGATGGCGCGGCCATGACACGTTCTGGCTGCATGCAACGCGCTCCCGTCCGGTTTTTTTCTTTTAAAGCCGGTGGCTGCGATCGCCGAGCCGACGATGCCGGCCGGAAATCACGCAAGCTGCTGATTCCAGCGGCAAACCGCGGCCCATGCCGACAAAGCCCGCGGCCGCTCCTTCTTAACCCGGCTGGACGACGTTACCGGAGCGACATGAAACTGTCATGCGACTGTAATAATCGGGGGCTATTGGCCTCAGCGGGCGCCGGAGGAATGGCGCCGAGAGACCATATTCCGAACAGGAGCAGGCCACATGAGACATTTCATCCGCTCGGCGGCCGTTGCGATTGCAATGGCGGCGACGACCACCCTCACCCTGTCCGCCGCGCTCGCCGCGGACATCTCCGGCGCCGGCGCCACCTTCCCCTACCCGATCTATGCGAAGTGGGCCGACACCTACAAGAAAGACACCGGCGTTGGCCTCAACTACCAGTCGATCGGTTCCGGCGGCGGCATCAAGCAGATCAAGGCCAAGACCGTTACCTTCGGCGCTTCGGATGCGCCGCTCAAGGGCGACGAGCTTGAAGCGTCCGGACTGGCTCAGTTCCCGATGGTGATGGGCGGCATCGTTCCGGTCGTCAACCTCGAAGGCCTCAAGCCGGGCGAGTTGGTTCTCGACGGCCCGACGCTGGCCGACATCTTCCTCGGCAAGATCACGAGCTGGGATGACGAGGCGATCAAGAAGCTCAATCCCGACGTCAAGCTGCCTTCGCAGGCGATCGCGGTCGTTCACCGTTCCGATGGTTCGGGCACGACGTTCAACTTCACATACTACCTCGGCGACGTCAGCGCGGACTGGAAAGAAAAGGTCGGCGTCGACAAGGCCGTGGAATGGCCGGTCGGCATCGGCGCCAAAGGCAATGAGGGCGTTGCCAACAACGTCTCCCAGACCGGCGGCGCGATCGGTTATGTCGAATACGCCTACGCCAAGCAGAACAAGCTCACCCACACCGACATGATCAACAAGGACGGCAAGAAGGTCGAGCCCACCGCAGCCGCGTTCTCGGCGGCAGCGGCCAATGCCGACTGGAGCTCGCAGCCGGGCTATGGGGTGATCCTCGCCAATGAGCCGGGCGCCGAGTCCTGGCCGATGACGGCGGCGACGTGGATCCTCCTGTATAAGAAGCCGGACGACGCGGCGGCCACCGCCGAAGCGCTCAAATTCTTCGCCTGGGCGTATGACAAGGGCGACGAGATGGCCGGCGAGCTGGACTACGTTCCGATGCCCGACAAGGTGGTTGAGAGCGTCAAGGCCATGTGGGCCAAGGAAGTCGTCGGCGATGATGGCAAGCCGCTCTACTCGGCTATGTAATCTCCTCCAGGGAGGGCGTCGACGGCGCCCTCCCTGTTGCCTTTAATCGCGAGGACCCAATGACCATCGCTTCCGATGCCATGCCATCATCTGCAGCAGCCCGGGCCAGGGACGCTACGGTGCGGCGCTTCGCGCTCACAGATGCCATATTTCGCGGACTCACCCGCGCTTCCGCAATCCTTGTGCTGGTCATCCTCGGCGGTGTCGCGATCTCGCTGTTTGCCGGCTCATGGCAGGCGCTGTCGTCCTTCGGCTTTTCTTTCCTGACGACTGAGAGCTGGAATCCGGTCACGGAAAAATTTGGCGCACTGGCGCCGATCTACGGCACCCTGGTGACGGCGGCCATCGCCATCCTGATCGCGGTTCCGATCGGCATCGGCATTGCGATCTTTCTCACCGAGCTCTGCCCGCGCCCGCTCAGGCGCCCGATCGGCATAGCGGTCGAGCTATTGGCCGGCATTCCCTCGATCATCTATGGTATCTGGGGCCTGTTCGTGTTCGCGCCATTCCTGCAGACGACGATACAGCCCTTCATCATCAACATCTTCCACGGCGTGCCGGGACTATCCAGCCTTTTCGCCGGCCCTCCTTACGGCATCGGCCTTCTGACCTCGGCGCTGATCCTCGCCATAATGGTGTTGCCCTTCATCACCTCGATCACCAAGGATGTCTTCGATACGGTGCCGGCGGTGCTGAAGGAATCGGCCTACGGCATCGGTTGCACGACCTGGGAAGTGACCCGGCGCGTGGTCATTCCCTATACCCGCATCGGCATCATGGGCGGCGTCATGCTTGGCCTCGGCCGGGCACTCGGCGAAACCATGGCGGTGACTTTCGTCATCGGCAACGCGCATCGCATCAGTGCCTCCCTGTTCGCACCGGGCACGACGATCTCGGCGACCATCGCCAATGAATTTACCGAGGCCGACGGCGACCTCTACACCTCCTCGCTGGTCGCGCTCGGCCTGATCCTGTTCGTCATCACCTTCCTGATCCTTGCCGCCGCCCGCTATATGCTGATGCGGATCGACGCCCGTACGGGAGCCTGACCGATGTCGACATCCTCATCGCTCCACAGCCGCCGCAAAGCCAGGAATTCGGTGATGATGGCGCTTTGCGTCGTCGCCGCCGGCATCGGACTTGCCTGGCTGGCGCTCATTCTCGGTGCGTTGGTCTATAAGGGCACAGCCGGGCTTTCGTTCGCGGTCTTCACCGAGATGACGCCACCACCGGGCGAAGCCGGCGGCCTGCTCAATGCCATCGCGGGCAGCCTGCTGATGACGATCATCGCCGTTGTCGTCGGCACGCCGATCGGCGTGCTGGCGGGAACCTACATGGCCGAGTATGGACGCTTTTCGCGCATCACCACCGTCGTCCGCTTCATCAACGACATCCTGTTGTCGGCGCCGTCGATCATCATCGGCTTGTTCGTCTATGAATTGATGGTGCGGCCAATGGGACATTTCTCGGCCATTGCCGGCGCCGTGGCGCTTGCCATCCTGGTCATTCCGGTGGTCGTGCGCACCACTGAAGACATGCTCAACCTGGTGCCGAACGCGTTGCGTGAAGCCGGTGCCGCGATCGGCGCGCCACGCTGGGTGGTGATCCGTTCGGTCGCCTACCGCGCCGCATTGTCCGGCATCGTCACCGGCATATTGCTGGCGATAGCACGCATTTCCGGCGAGACGGCGCCGCTGCTTTTCACCGCGCTCAACAACCAGTTCTGGAGCAGCAATATCAACGCGCCGATGGCCAGCCTGCCGGTGACCATCTTCCAGTTCGCTCTCAGCCCTTACGAGGAATGGCAGCAACTGGCGTGGACCGGCGCACTCATAATCACCCTGACGGTTCTGGGCTTGAGCATCCTCGCCCGCAGCCTTACCGGACGCAGAGAGGACAGATGACACAGATGTTGTCCCCAGACATGACGATGACCGAAACGGTCGCCAAGAAGACCAAGATCGAGGTCAAGAACCTCAACTTCTACTACGGCCAGAGCAAGGCGCTTAAGGACATCAGCCTGTCGCTGCCCGAGCGCAGCGTCACGGCCTTCATCGGCCCTTCGGGTTGCGGGAAATCGACGCTGCTGCGCGTCTTCAACCGCATCTACGAGCTCTACCCGAAACAGACCGCCGAGGGCCAGGTGCTGCTTGACGGCAAGAACATTCTCGACCGGTCGCAGGATCTCAACCTCCTCAGGACAAAGATCGGCATGGTATTCCAGAAGCCGACGCCGTTCCCGATGTCGATCTATGAGAACATCGCCTTCGGCGTCAGGCTCTACGAGAATCTCGGCAAGTCCGAGATGGACGGCCGCGTCGAGCAAGCGTTGAAGCGGGCCGCGCTGTGGAGCGAGGTCAAGGACAAGCTAAACGCCAGCGGCTTGAGCCTGTCCGGCGGCCAGCAGCAGCGGCTCTGCATTGCCCGCACCGTGGCAGTGAAGCCGGAAGTCATCCTGCTCGACGAACCGGCTTCGGCCCTCGACCCGCTGTCGACGGCCAAGATCGAGGAACTGATCGACGAGTTGCAAGCCGACTACACGATCGTCATCGTCACCCACAACATGCAGCAAGCGGCGCGCGTGTCGCGCCAGACCGCCTTCATGTATCTGGGTGAACTGGTCGAGTTCGACCGGACCGAGAAGATATTCACGTCGCCCCGCGAGAAGCGCACGCAGGACTACATCACTGGCCGCTTCGGCTGAGCCGTTCCGATCATGCATATGAGGACAGGACCATGGGCGAACACACAGTCGCTTCTTTCGACGAGGATCTCGAGCAGATCAGCAAGCTGATCCGCGACATGGCCGACCTCGCCGGTTCGATGGTCGGCGGGGCGACCAAGGCCCTGTTGAATTCCGATAACGTGCTGGCGCAACGCGTCGTCTCCGACGACGCCATCATGGATGCGCGTCAACGCGAACTGGACGATCGCGCCATCACCCTGATCGCCAAGCGCCAGCCAATGGCTCACGATCTGCGCCATGTCGTCGGAGCGATCCGCATGGCCGGCGACCTCGAACGCATCGGCGACCTTGCCAAGAATATCGCCAAGCGTGTGAGCGCGGTCGGCCTCAGCGCCACGCCGCGCGACCTATCGCATTCCATCGATGCGATGGCGCAGCTAGTGCTCATCCAGGTGCAGGGCGTCATCGAGGAGTATGCTGCAGGCGATGCGGCCGCCTTGGCCAAGCTGCGCGCCGCCGACGAGCGTATCGACGTCAAATACACGTCCGTGTTCCGCGAGCTGTTAACCTACATGATGGAAGATCCGCGCAACATCACTGCTTGCACGCATCTGCTGTTCTGCGCCAAGAATCTCGAGCGGATCGGCGACCATGTCACCAACATCGCCGAAAATGCGTATTATGTGCTGACCGGCGAACAATTGCCGGTCAATCGTCCGAAGCAGGACGAAACGACAATGTCCGCGCCGGTGACATGATGGGGGTGCCCAGCCGATGATCGCACCACGCATAATGGTGGTGGAGGACGAGGAGCCGTTGGGCGTGCTGCTCCGCTACAATCTCGAATCCGAAGGCTACCAGGTCGAGGTGGTGACACGCGGCGACGAAGCCGAGATCCGTTTGCAGGAGAATGTGCCCGACCTTCTGGTGCTCGACTGGATGATACCGGCGGTTTCCGGCATCGAGCTCTGCCGCCGGTTGCGCGTGCGCCCCGAAACCGAGCGGCTGCCGATCATCATGCTGACCGCGCGCGGCGAGGAGAGCGATCGGGTGCGCGGTCTTTCGACCGGCGCCGACGACTATCTCGTCAAACCGTTTTCGACGCCGGAATTCATGGCCAGGGTCAAGGCGCTGCTGCGGCGCGCCAAGCCGGAAGTGCTGTCCAGCGTGCTGAAGGTCGGCGACATCGTGCTCGATCGCGAATCGCACAGGGTCTATCGCAAGAAGAGCGAAATCAGGCTCGGGCCGACCGAATTCCGGTTGCTCGAGTTCATGATGCGGCATCCGGGCCGCGTCTTCTCGCGTAGCCAGTTGCTCGATAATGTCTGGGGCGAGACGATCTACATCGACGAACGCACCGTCGACGTCCATGTCGGGCGGCTGCGTAAAGCCGTCAATAACGGCCGCATGCCGGATGTCATCCGCACCATCCGCGGTGCCGGCTATGCGATCAGGGAAGATTGACCCGCCTGGTCAGGCGACGTTCTTTCTGACGCCGGGCCTCATTTGCGCGCCCGGCGCGAAAATCTCCTGGTCGACGAAGCTTAACGCCCGCATCGCGCAGCCTTCGCGGATCAGCGGCAATTCGTTCGGCTCGGTATCGAAGGAGATCGAGCCCGAGTGCTGGCCGCCGGCGGTCTGGGCGATGGCCTTGCGCAAGGCCGGCTCGATCAGATCGAAGGCGGCGGCACTGGCGCCGACCATCGCGACCGGTGCCGGATCGATCAGCGCGAACAGCGAGCCGAGACCGAAACCCAGCGCTTCGCCGGCCTTGCGGTAGGCCTCGCGTTCCGGCCCATCCTTCTCGCGCGCGCGGGCGGCCAGCGCGCGCATGTCGGCGTCGCTGACGTCGGCGATAGGTTCGCTGTCTTCGCTCATCTGCCTGGCGTTGCGCCAGATGGCATAGTTGCCGGCATAGGCTTCGATGCAGCCGCGCCGCCCGCAACGGCAGAGCGCTCCGCCCGGACGATGGATCATGTGGCCAAATTCGCCGCCCGAGGAATGCGTCCCGGTGAACAGTTCGCCCTTCAGCACAAGCCCCATACCGATGCCATGCGAAAGCAGGATGGCGATGAAGTCGTCGCGATAGCGATCCGGATCGCGCCAGCGCAAAGCCACCGCCATCATATTGCAGTCGTTCTCCACCGTGGCCGGGATACCGAATTCGTCTTCCAGCATGTCGGCAAAGGCGATGTCGGTCTGCGGCGTGATCGGCGACCACAGCATGGCGCGTGCAGGGGAGTCGGTAATGCCCTGAATCGCCAGGGCGATGCGGGCGACACTGCGGGCGTCAAGGTCTGGGTCCTCGAGCCGGCGCCGGACGATGGCCATGCATTCGCGGATCAGCTCGTCGCGCGGCATGGTCAGCGTGTCCAGCCGGCGCTGTTCCTCGGCGACCACCTGTCCCGCATAGTCGATAATGGCGGCCGACAGGAAATTCAGTGACAACACCACGGTCAGCACCGCCGCCGCTTCCGGGTTGAGGGCGAGGCCGACCTGCGGACGACCGCGTTTCAACGAAACGGCCTCACTTGCCTTGCTCTCGGCGAGGATGCCTTCCCGTATCAGGTCGGAGGAGATCGCCGATATGGTTGAATGACTGAGGCCGGTGGTGGCTGCGATCTCCGTACGCGACGGCTGGCCGGCCCGGCGCACCGCCGAGATCACCATCGCCCGGTTGCGCCGGCGCAAATCGTCGTGGCGGATTCCGACCGACATCGTTTTGCTTTCCTCCCGGTTGCCGCGGCCGCTCATGAACCGGAAGCCGTCGGTAATGTCCGACAAATAGTGTCGGATGCGGCAAATAGTGTCAGATGCAGGTGGCGCTGTCATCGTTTATTCCGACGCTCGAAAAAACTCGCACAGTCATCAAAATCCATCACAATCGATGTTGACAGCAGCCGGAGATCGGGCCAGTATTTTTTCGAGGCTCGAAAAAATTAGAGCTTCTAAGCTGGTCGTTGAGCAATTGGTCACGCCGTACGCGGCGCAGGGAGGATATGATGAAGAAATTCACGACCGCCATTCTGGCGGGTGTCGCCATGACGCTGGCGCTGGCGTCGGTGGCGCAGGCGAAAGACAAGGTCATCGGCGTTTCCTGGTCGAACTTCCAGGAAGAGCGCTGGAAGACCGACGAGGCCGCAATGAAGGCGGCCATCGAGGCCGCCGGCGACAAGTATATTTCCGCCGACGCACAGTCCAACCCCGGCAAGCAGCTCACCGACGTCGAGAGCCTGATCTCGCAGGGTGCCAATGCGCTGATCATCCTGGCACAGGATGCCTCGGCCATCGGGCCGGCCGTGCAGAAGGCACTGGACGAAGGCATCCCGGTCGTCGGCTATGACCGGCTGATCGAGAACAAGGACGTGTTCTATCTGACCTTCGACAACAAGGAAGTCGGCCGCATGCAGGCCCGCGAAGTCTTCAAGGTGAAGCCGGAAGGCAACTACGTCTTCATCAAGGGTTCGGGTTCCGATCCGAATGCCGATTTCCTGTTTGCCGGTTCGATGGAGGTGCTGAAGGAGGCCATCGACAGCGGCAAGATCAAGAATGTCGGCGAGGCCTATACGGACGGCTGGCTGCCGGCCAACGCTCAGAAGAACATGGAACAGTTCCTGACCGCCAACGACAACAAGGTCGATGCCGTGGTCGCGGCCAATGACGGCACCGCCGGTGGCGTCGTCGCCGCGCTGACGGCGCAAGGGCTGGCCGGATCGGTTCCGGTCTCGGGCCAGGACGGCGACCACGCCGCACTGAACCGCATCGCGCTTGGCACACAGACCGTGTCGGTGTGGAAGGACGCGCGCGAGCTCGGCAAGAACGCCGCCGAGATCGCCTCGCAGCTTGCCGACGGCAAGCAGATGACCGACATTGCCGGCGTGAAGGATTTCACCACGCCCGGCGGCAACACGGTCAAGTCGCTGTTCCTGACTCCGGTCGCCATCACCAAGGATAACCTCAACGTCGTCATCGACGCCGGCTGGATCAAGAAAGAAGAGGTCTGCGCCGGCGTGGCGGCTGGCACTGTTGCGGTCTGCAACTGAGCCGACGTTTCCGAGAAGTCCGAACGCCGCGGCCGCTCGCCGCGGCGTTTTTTCAAAAAGAATTGTTTTTCCGCTTCCGGCGGATAACTTCTAGGCTGCTTCCGGCATCCGCGGCAGACGGCAACCCGGCGGGAGAAACATGATGACCGACACGACTTCCAACACGCCGGTCGACAGCACGGCAGACCGGGCGCGGGAATCCGAGCTCGGCATCGTTGCCCGGTTTCTCAAGGCAACCGAGATCGACACCCGCATGCTCGGCATGGTCGGCGCGCTGTTGGTCATCTGGGTCGGCCTGCATGTCGTTTCCAGCGTACGGCTCGGCGTCAATCCGTTCGACTTCGACAGCCGGACCTTCCTGACGCCACGCAATCTCTGGAACCTCTCGGTGCAGACTTCCGCCGTGGCCATAATGGCCGCCGGAATGGTGCTGGTTATCGTCATGCGCAATATCGACCTGTCGGTCGGTTCCGCCGAAGGCCTGATCGGCGTGGTCATGGGCTTTGCGCAGGTGCATTTCCTGGTGCGAATGATCGGTCTACAACTCGGCAACCCCTGGATCTGGATCCTGGCGCTGGCCATTGGCCTGGCGCTCGGCCTTCTGATCGGAGCGTTCCAGGGATACATCATCGCTTACCTCGAGGTGCCGGCCTTCATCGTGACGCTGGGCGGCCTTCTGGTCTGGCGGGGTGCCGCATGGTGGGTCGCCAGCGGTCAGACGATTGCGCCGCTTGATGCCACTTTCCAGCTGATGGGCGGTGGGCCGGCGGGTTCGATCGGCGCGCGATGGAGCTGGATCGTCGGAATTATCGCGTGCCTGGCGGTTGTGTTCATGCTGCTCAACGGACGGGTGCAGCGCAAGCGGTTCCGCTTTCCGTTGCGCCCGATCTGGGCCGAGACGTTCCTCGGTGTCCTCACCTGCGCTGTCATCATGGGCGCCATATGGCTCGCCAATTCCTATCCTTGGCCGGTCGGCATCGTGAACAGATACGCGGCGGCCAACAATATAACAGTTCCCGAAGGCGGGCTGTTCATCGCCCATGGCATCGCCATACCCGTGCTGATGGCTGTGGCCGTCGGGCTGATCATGACCTTCATCACCAAGCGTACCCGTTTCGGCCGCTATGTCTTCGCCATCGGCGGCAATCCGGAAGCCGCCAACCTTGCCGGTATCAACACGCGTTGGGTGACCATGAAGGTGTTCATGATCATGGGCGTGCTGGCGACGATCGCCGCGGCGATCTCGTCAGCCAGGCAGAACTCGTCGACCAATGCGCTGGGCACGCTAGACGAACTGCTGGTCATCGCCGCCGCGGTCATCGGCGGCACGTCACTTGCAGGCGGCTCCGGCACGGTGCTCGGCGCCATGCTCGGCGCACTTTTGATGCAGTCGCTGCAATCCGGCATGGTGCTGCTCGGCATCGATTCACCGCTGCAGAGCATCGTCGTCGGCGCCGTGCTGGTGCTCGCGGTCTGGCTCGATACCGTCTATCGCAAACGCGTTTAGGGAGGAGGAACGATCATGGCCGACAAGACCGCTCCCACGGGCACGCCGCTGATCGACATGCGCAACATCTCGATCGCCTTCGGCGGCATTCGCGCCGTCGACGATGCCTCGGTCGATCTTTTCCCGGGCGAGGTGATGGCTTTGCTCGGCCACAACGGTGCCGGCAAATCGACGTTGATAAAAATCCTGTCCGGCGCCTATAAGCGCGATGCGGGCCAGATTTTCGTCAACGGCGAGGAGGCTTCGATCTCCAACCCCCGCGACGCCAAGAAGTACGGCATCGAGACGATCTATCAGACGCTTGCGCTGGCCGACAATGTCGATGCGGCCGCCAACCTTTTTCTCGGCCGCGAGCTGATGACCGGCTGGGGTACGCTCGACGACGTCGCCATGGAGGCCGAGGCGCGTAAGGTGATGGGCAGGCTCAATCCGCGTTTCCAACGCTTCAAGGAGCCGGTGGTAAAGCTGTCGGGCGGCCAGCGGCAGTCGGTGGCGATCGCCCGCGCCATCCTGTTCAATGCTCGCATCCTGATCATGGACGAGCCGACGGCGGCACTTGGGCCGCAAGAGACGGCGCAGGTCGGCGAACTGGTCAAGCAGCTCAAGGCCGACGGCATCGGCATCTTCCTGATCAGCCATGATATTCACGACGTGTTCGAGCTTGCCGACCGTGTCTGCGTCATGAAGAACGGTCGGGTTGTCGGCACGGCGCGCACAACCGACGTCACCCAGGACGAAGTGCTCGGTATGATCATCCTCGGCAAGTGCCCACCCGGCGCCATTCCGGGGCCGGGCGCGCTGAAGATCGCCGCATGAACGAGAATTAGCCGGCTAATCACAAGCCGCCAAAATGTGCCAGTCGTCACCATGCTTTGGCCTGGGCATTGTGTTGGCGTCGGGACTTGCCCATAAAGATGCCGAACCGTCCACGGGACGTATCTGCAATTGAAGAAGCTGTTTCCGACCGTCGCTTTTATCGCCGTCGCGCTGATCAGCCTGACGATGGCGGGCTTTGCCTATTTTGCCACCCAGGAGGCGGCCCGCATTAAATTCGAGGCGACGGCGGACGACGCGCTTAACCGGATCGAAAGCCGCATCGACCTGGACCTGTCGCTGCTGCGCGCAACGCGAGCGCTGTTCGACGCGCGCAATGGCGGTATCTCGCAAGGCGAGTTCAAGGCTTTCTTCAACGCGCTCGACATCGACAATAATTTCGCCGGTCTGCGCGGCATCGGTTTCCTCCGCCTGGCGAAAACTGGCAACGAGGCGGCGGTCGAGCGCGACATCCTGCACGATCACGGCGCAAGCCACCCGATCTACCCCGACACGAACTTACCGTGGCGTACGCCCATCGTGCTGTTCGAACCGCTGGATCCGTCCAACAAATCCAGCATCGGCTACGACATGTTCACCGGGCCGGCGCGGCGCGAGGCGATCGAAAAGGCGATGGCCGACGACCAGCAGCACGCCAGCGGGCTCGTGCAGCTCGGCAAGGATACGGGTGCCGCGCAGACCTTTACCGGGTTCCTCGTCTTCGTCCGGCTCAATGTCGAAACCGCGCCGGACGCCGTGAACGCGACGAGATCCTCGACTGCCGGCCTCCTTTATGCGGCCTTCCGCGCCCGTGACCTGTTCCAGGCTGCGCTCAGTCGGGCACCATTGCTGCCGGTTAACACCGAGATCTATGACGGCACGGTGGACAGCGACAACCTGCTGTTCCAATCGGAAACGCCGCCTGTTTCGAGCCTCGGCGACAGGCTGCTGGTCACCCGCAAGATCACCGTCGCCGGCCGGCCGTGGGTCGTCCTGTTCAGGCCGACAAGTGCTTTCTCGCAACCTTCCTCGCGCGCCATCCCGGTGATGCTCGGATTGTTCGGACTGCTGCTTGCGGGCGCCATCGCGCTGGTGGCCCGCTATCAGGAGCGGGCCTATGAGGCGATCTCGCTGCTTCACGAAACGACCGAAAAGAGCCTGCTGGAAAAAGACCTGATGCTGCAGGAGATGAAGCATCGCATCAAGAACTCGATCACGCGGGTGCTGGCAATCGCGCGCCAGACAGCATCGCACACTACCGACGTCCAGGAATTCTCGGCTTCTTTCTCGGCCCGGCTGCAGGCGATGGCGGCTTCCCAGGACATGCTGACGCGCTCACGCTGGCAGAAAGCCGATCTCGGCGACCTGCTGCGCATCGAGCTAGGCCAGGTGTTCGGCAGTGAGCTTCCTGAAGGGCTGCTGTCGGGACCGCAGGTTCTTCTCGATGAAAAGACGACGCAGGCACTCGGCCTCGTCTTTCACGAACTGGCGACTAACGCGCTGAAGCATGGCGAAGCCGGCAATTCAGTCGGTGCGCTGAAGGTCGACTGGTCGCTCGAAGGCCGTAGCGGCGCCCGGACATTGGCCCTCAACTGGCGCGAGGCCGGTCAGAAGAAGCTCGCGACACCGGCAAAGAGCGGTTTTGGCACCAGACTGATCGATCTCAACATCACACGCGAATTGCGGGGCACAATCAGGCGCGATTTTCGCGAAGATGGTTTGAACGTGGAAATCAGGGTTCCGCTGCCGGCCTGAAACGCCTCTCGCGGGCCGCGTCGCAACAGCGCTTCAAAGGGCAAACGCGAAGACAGGTGGCCTGCCTCCGCGTTTGCTATTCGCCTGGAGCTCGAAACTAGTTGCAGCGAGCTGTGTAAATCCGGCCGTGACGATCTCTGTATTGGCAGTAGCCATTTTGCAGACGGCGAACCAGCAGACCGCCAATCGCACCAGCGCCAGCGCCGATCAAAGCGCCCTTGCCGCCGCCGACAGCGCCACCAATGAGCGCGCCGCCCACAGTGCCGATACCCACGTTCTCTTCCGTGGTGGTGCAGCCGCTGACCGCAACCACGGCAACCATGGCAATAATCATCTTCCGCATGAAGTCATCCTCACTTTTGTCCTCACTTTAATAAGCTCCAGCCGCCATTTAGCATGAAAGTACGGCCTTTGCCCGCACGATTTCATTGTTGATTAAGATAGTCTTTTTCGGGGCGTGCGCCGTTCGATGCTACCACGAACCCGGAAATCTCCAAGGACGCATCGAGCGTGCCGTCGGGACGCACGTTCCAGACCATCCTGTCATAGTCGTCCTCGAGCGCCGGATCGACGGCAAGGCATTTGGCGACGAGATGTTGGGCCTGGCCTTGCAGGTCGGTGACCGCGAATGGGCACGGCCAGTACTCGGGCAGTGGTTTCAAAGCGGTCAAGCAGAGGCGAGCTCGATCAGATCAGCTGGGACGCGGCGGTCAGGACGATCGCGACCATAAGCGCGACGGCGGCGAAGCGGAGGGGCGAAGCACGAGGCGCGGGCGCTGCGGACGCTTCAGGATCCTGAAAACCGCCCATCGAGACGCGAGCGGCCTGTTCCAGTCTGTTCAAGTCGGCAGCCGTCAAGGCCCATTCCTTTCATTTTGTGCCAAACTCAATCGATGGATCGACACGTCGGACAGGATCGGACTTTATGGTGAACAGTCGGTTAAAGTTGGCGATGCGCAGAAGCCTTCTCGCGGCGGCCGCCGCTCGTTCAATCCGTCTCGAAATTGCCGTGAGGAACGACAAGGCGGTATTCGAGGCGGTTCCCGGTGATCTCAAGTGTCGCCGTTCCATTCAACGATGTGGGTACGACGCGTTCAAGCGCGACGCTGCCAAAACGCTTCTCATTGCGCTGATTGTCGTTGGCTCCGATCACTTCGGCCCATGTCAGCGACAGCGCAGGCTCGCCAGCGGAAGCTGCCGTCAGATCGGCCGTCACCTCGACGAAACCGTCGCTGCGCGACAGCGCGCCATAGCTGACCGAATTGACGGCGAGCTCATGCATGGCCAAGCCGATGTGCAAGGCGGCATTGGGGTTGAGATATGGATTTGCGCCGCGGAAACGCAGGCTGTGTAAAGGGTCGGCGCCGTACCTGCCGACCTGACCGGAAACCAGCTCGCGCAGCGCTGCGCCCCGCCAGTTGGATGACGTGACTAGGTCCTGCGAGGAGGCCAGCGACTGCAATCGGCCACGGAAACGCGTCAGGAAATCATCAATGCTGCCGGAATAACGGCCTGTCTGGGTGGCGATGCTCTGGATGATGGCCAAAAGGTTCTTGGAGCGATGACTGACTTCACGCAGCAGCGCCTTCAGCGTCTGCTCCCGGCGTTTCTGCTCGGTTGTTTCGACCATGGTGGTCACGACGCCCTGCACCGCGCCGGTGTCGCTGCGGTCGGCGTCGATCCACACCTGAAACCAGCGGGCGCCATCATCGGCCGGCACGCTGAGTTCGAGATGTTGAGGATTGCCGGAGACGATGACGTCGTGCTTGGCGGCGCCGATACGCTCTGCCTGCGCCGGTGGCAAGATGCCGTTGTTGTCGGAGGCATCGGAAGTCCATGGTGCGCGCATGTTGCGCGCCCACACAGTTTTCATCTCGCGATCCTGGTATAGAACGGAAATCCCGGTATTGTGCAGTGCATGGAGAAGGGCCCGGCCAAGCTGCATTCCGGGATGCAAAGCGATGATCTCATCACTCCGGCCGCGGTCTTTCATTTTTCCGACTCTGGAACGCATCGGTCAATTTTGCTCAACCCACGTCAGGCTGAACGGCTCACGGAAAAATGGGTTCCAAAAGGAGGAGCTGCGGATCAAGCCCTAAAAGCGGTCCGCCGAGCGGCATCCCGTTGGAGGACACTGCCCGGCGGTGGCTGGAAACCGTTTGAGGGGTGCGGCTTCCAGTGTTCGCTTGAATGGCCGCTTGGCATTCACGCCCGTCTGATCAGGCCGGCAATTAGCGATATGATCAGGAAGGCGAGAAAGATGAAGAACAATATCTGCGCTATGCCGGCCGAGGTGCCAGCGATGCCGCCGAAACCAAGCGCACCGGCGATAATCGCCACGACTAGAAATACGAGCGCCCAGTAAAGCATGATCCATCTCCTTCCAATGCTGCGGTGAAAACGTGATTCGCCTCCGTTTGTTCCACCATTTCCCGAAAAAGACGATGCTGAAAATCGTTGCGGCCCGAATTGCTGCGATGTGTGCGAAAAGGTCCTCGTCAGGTTCGGCAGCAGTTGGCTGTCGTGTGTTAAGCCGGCGTCACGCCCCATCTGGTCCAAGAGGAGTGGCTATCCCACACCCTGGCGGCGGCAACTCGGCCGCCCGCTGTTCATGCCGCGGCTTTCGCGTGCCGGTCAAAGAACAGGGCCTGGCTGATAAGAGCCTTGACCATATCCGGGTTGAACGGCTTGGTAACGAGGAAAGCCGGTTCCGGCCGCTCGCCGGTGAGCAGGCGCTCGGGAAAGGCGGTGATGAAGATCACTGGCACCGAGGTGGACGACAGGATCTCATTGACGGCCGCGATGCCCGAACTGCCGTCGGCAAGCTGAATATCGGCAAGCACCATCTTTGGCCGCGTCTTGCCGAACATCGCCACCGCCTCGGCGTGGGTGCGCGCCGTTCCGACGACGCGGTGGCCGAGGCTTTCGACCATTTCCTCGATATCCATGGCGATCAGCGGCTCATCCTCGATGATCAGCACATCGGTTGCCACCTGGCGGGAGATCTCGTTGCTCGCCTGCGCGAGAAGTTCGGAGAATTCCTGTTCGTCGACGTCGAGAATCTCCGCCGCCTCATCTTCGCTGAAGCCTTCAACCGCGACCAGCAGAAAGGCTTGGCGGGGACGAGGCGCAATTGCATTCAGATTGGCCGCGGCACGCTGTTCCCATGCCGACTGGGCATGCTCCTGCGGAACGCGAATGGCCACTGAGGTGAAGAGCTTGGCAAAGACCTTGTAGAGCGCGATGCGGTCGTTCGATGCGTTCGGAAAGATGTCGACATCGGCAATGATGGCCTCGAGCATTGCGGCGACCAGCGCGTCGCCGCTCTCCTGCGATCCGGATACAGCGCGCGAGAAGCGACGCAGGAACGGCAGGTGCGGAGCGATGGTTGCTGATAGGCTCATATTGGACGTCTCCCTCATATGACGTGATGCATGTTACAGCTAAAAACGGTTCGCAGGGCCCAAGGGTGAAAACGCAGGTTCTGCGAAAAAGTTCCGATCATGCGGAACTAAGTATATGGGCTGGCGTTTAAGGGCGGGTTGGGCAACCAGACGAGGCTGCCGCTTGCCTTGCGTTATGTGTTGAAGGGCGGCTTAAGGCTGGGACAAAAGGGCGAATGAAGAACATGACGAAAGCTACCATGGGTGGCGTTGGCAACGGGCGCCGGGCTGCTTCCCGCGACCCGCTTGGGCCGAACTCGGAAATCGGCCGCAAACTCAAACAATACTACGACGAGCTGGTCTCCGACAATGTGCCGGATCGCTTCGCCCAACTGCTCAGCCAGTTGGAAAAGGCCGAACCTGTACAAAAGAAGGACTGAGGCATGGCGGCCGTCTCCCAGGGCTTCAAGACCGACTTGCTCGGCTCGATCCCGAGCCTGCGGGCTTTTGCCGTGTCGCTGACGCAAAACGCCGACAAGGCCGACGACCTGGTGCAGGAAACATTGGTCAAGGCCTGGGACAAGCATGAAAGCTTCCAGCCCGGCACCAATCTGAAGGCATGGCTGTTCACGATCTTGCGCAACGAATTCTATTCGCAGATGCGCAAGCGCGGCCGCGAGGTGCAGGACAGCGATGGCGTCATGACGGCCAGGCTTGCCGTTCACCCGGCCCAGCACGGCCAGCTTGACCTCGAGGACTTTCGCGGCGCGCTCGAATTGCTGCCAGAAGACCAGCGCGAAGCCATTATCCTCATCGGCGCGTCCGGCTTCTCCTACGAGGAAGCGGCCGAGATCTGCGGCTGCGCCGTCGGAACGATCAAGAGCCGCGTCAGCCGCGCCCGCACACGGCTGCAGGAAATCCTGAAGATCTCCGGTGAAGACGAGTATGGCCCGGACGCAATTTCGGCTCAGGTAACCGGGTCGACGGCTGCGTGAGGCGCGGCGTGTTCGAACCGCTCCGCGCCTCAGCGGAGAGGCGTTCGCCTGCAGGCCGCCGCCACTGCCTCGAGGAGATCGTCTCCCGAATAGGGCTTGGTGACCAGCCTGACGCCGGGAAAGGATTTCTTGATCTCATCGGTATCCGAATAGCCCGAGGCGAAGACGAACGGGATGCCCGCTTCACGCAGCCGCGAAGCAAATTGGAGCGTCGAAACGCCGCTCAGCATGAGGTCGACGATGGCGACATCGAACTGCGCGGCAACGTCTTGCTGTTCGATCTCAGTCAGATCACGGGCGATGACCACATTGAGCGCGCCGTAGTCGCGGCAAAGCTGCTCGATATCCATGGCAATCAGGAACTCATCTTCCAGGATAAGAATCCGCAAACCGTCAAGTGATGCGCGCACGCAGCAATATCTCCTTAAATGCGTATCGTGAAACGAGGGAAGTCATGATCGTTATTTGGCATGCTGTCATTTAAAAAAGACGTGCCGGCGCGGATGCGTCGGCCTCGGCCCATGCAAGGCATTTGCAACGCGCGCTGCCGGAGATAGGGTTAGAAGAGGTTCGCGCCGGAACCTTGGGGTCTGTCGGGCGTTTCGACCGAGCAAAATCATGGAGAGTGAAGCAATGGCGACTGCCGCAGGTAAGGCCGGGAACGAAGCCCGCACGAATTCCGATATTGAGGCCGACATCGCACAATTGAAGGCCGACATCGATCAACTTACCAAGCTGTTGGCCAAAACTGGCGAACATGGCTACGGGGCAGCGCGGCGAGCCGCCGCCGAAGGCGTCGAGCAGTTGCGAACCCAAGGCGAGGCAGCTTTCGATAGCTTGCGCGCCAACGCCAGGGACATCGAGGCGCAGATGATAGCGCATATGCGCGAAAAACCGGTGACTTCGCTGGCGATCGCCGCAGGCGTCGGATTCCTCTTCGCGCTTCTCGCGCGCCGCTAGTTCTGCACGCATGGGAATGCTTGCATCGCTGATCTCGGGCCTTGCCTCGGGCGAAACCATTGCGGCGGTGCAACGCGTGCGCGTCGCTGGGATTGTCTATTCGGTCGCAGCGCTCGCGGCGCTGTGCGGCCTCGGGTTCCTCGTCGGGGCGGCCTATATCTGGGCGGCGGCCCGCTATGGGCCGATGGCAGCTTGCCTGAGCTTCGGGATCGGCTTTCTGGCAATCGCCGGTCTCATCCTGCTCGTCTACCGGATGTCGGCCGGCTCGCGCGCCAGGCGCCGGGCGAAGCGACGCAACGCCGACATGAAGGCTATCGGCATCACTGCGGCACTCGCCGTGCTGCCGGCGCTGCTCAAGGGCAAAGGTGGCCTGGCGAAGGGCGGGTTGGGCGCCATTCTCGGCCCGGCGATAGCACTCGCTGCCTACGCCATCTACCGCGAGAATGTGAAGCGCGGCTCGGATAATCCGGATACCGGCAAACCCGAATAGTTCGGAGGGGATAGTTCAGGGCAAACGGTTCTGGCGCCGGTCGCAAAATGCCGGCGTTACAAATCTTCGAGCGGAATCGATATTTCCGCGACCACGCCATCCGGCCGGAATTCATGGGTCACCTCGCTGGAAATGACCTTGGCCAGGCTGCGGCGGATCAGGATCGAGCCGAAGCCATGGCGTTCGGGCGGCGCAACCCGCGGGCCGCCGCTTTCGCGCCAGGCCAGCAACAGACGCCGTGCACCCTTCCTGCCTTGTACCTTCCAATCGAGATCGACCTTTCCGGAAGAAACCGAGAGCGACCCGTATTGCAGTGCGTTGCTTGCCAGTTCATGCAGGATCAGCCCGAGTCCGACTGCCTGGTCGGGTGAGAGCAAGACATCGGCGCCGGAGATCGCCATCCGCGATTGTCCGGCGGCTTGGAACGGCTTTACCTCGATCTGCACCAGCTCGCGGATGCCGATGCCGCGCCACTCGCGGTCCGACAGCAGGCTGTGCGCAACGCCCAGTGCCTGCAGCCTGGCGCTGAAGGCGCCGAGGAATTCGCTTGGCTGGCGGGCATGGCGAACGGTCTGCGTGGCCAGCGCCTGTACAGTTGCCAACGTGTTCTTGACGCGATGATTGAGCTCGCGCAGCAACAGCCGTTGGCGTTCGTCGCCTAGCTTGCGTTCAGTGATGTCGTAATTGACGCCGAAGATCAGCGTCGGCTTGCCCTCGCCGTCGCGCTCTATGACGCGGCCGCGCGTTGCGACCCATCGTGGCGGATCGAGGCCTCTGACACGGTATTCGCCAAAATAGTCATCGCTGCCGGTCAGCGCGTCGCGAAAGCGTGTTTCGGTCTGGTGAACGTCGCGCGGGTCGATGGCGGTCAGGATGTCGCGCGCCCTCAGCCTGTTCGACTTCGGCAGGTTGAACAATTCGGGCAGCAGGACGTCGCAGTCGATCATGTCGCTGCGGATATCCCATGCCCAGCTGGCAAGCGAAGCCGCGTCGAGCGCGATAGCGCGCCGCTTTTCCTCTCGAACCAATGCGGCCTTGGCGATCGCCGCGCTGCGGGTTGCATCCTTCAGCGTGAACAGGCTGGCGGCGAGTCCAGCCAGCGCCGACAACTGGTCGAGCTGGACAGAGGAGGGATGCGCGTGCGGCTTCCGGTCGAGCACGCACAGCGTGCCGATCAGCGCGCCGTCGATCATGATCGGCACGCCTGCGTAAAAGCGGATATGATGCTCGCCGGTGACCAGCGGATTGGCTTTGAACCGCGGATCGGCCGCCGCGTCGGCCACCACCATCGGCACGTTGCCGGCTGCGATGGCATAGGCACAGAACGATGTCTCGGTCGCGGTTTCGGTCTGGTCGAGGCCGATACAGGACTTGAACCACTGCCGCTCGGCGTCGAGCAGCGTGATCAGTGCGACAGGCGTTTGCATCGCCGAAGCGGCAAGACCGCCAATGCGATCGAAATCAGGGTCGGCAGCCCTGTCCAGCGCGTCGAGGCCGTGCAGCACGGCAAGACGGTCCGCGGCGCCCACCACACGGCGAATATCGGCCGGCAGACCCGGCGTGTTCTGGCTATTGTCGTCCACTATGCCCCCAGTGGCCGGCTCCG
Source organism: Mesorhizobium sp. M0208 (assembly GCF_040322015.1). NCBI lineage: Bacteria > Pseudomonadati > Pseudomonadota > Alphaproteobacteria > Hyphomicrobiales > Phyllobacteriaceae > Mesorhizobium > Mesorhizobium sp. M0208. The sequence goes on from NZ_JAMYSP010000003.1 coordinate 273,666, forward strand.
CTGATTGATCAGGCCAACCGGCCCGTTTGCCGCCTTGCAGAGCCGGAACTTTCGCTGCGGGGGACCGTTACCAGCCAACGCCCCGCCAGTTACGCCTGCCGGCGCCAAATATGGAGCCAGACAATGCCAAAAACCATTCCTGAAAACAAAGCCCGTCAAGGGCGGCGGGGTCGGCATGTCCTTCGTATCCTGATCGCCGCGCTGCTGCTGGCCTTTATCGCCTGGGGCGTCGCCGAAATCTACGGCTGGATGATCGAGACGCCGAAGACCGAACAGGGCAACACGCCCAGCGGCTAGGTTCTCCCCATCGCTCGTGCCAGCTCGCATCACGCAGCCCCACATCAGGCATCCCACGTCAGGCAACCTTTGCCTCGGCGGCGCGCGCCGGGACGAGAACATTCAACGCGCGCGGATGGATTTCGACGGTCGTCTCGCGATCGAGCTTTACCAGTTCGCCGTCCATGACGGCCTGAACTTTCCTGTTCGTCGAATGGATTTTCAAAACGGCGCGGTTTGCCTGATGGATTTCGACATGTTCGTTGCCGCGCCATTTCCCACGGGCGACGTCAAAGAGGAACCTGATCAATTCGCCGCGCCGCCGTGCTACGGTGACATAGATGCCCAGCACGCCGCCTGCCGGATCATCGGCATAGGGCAGGTGGCCCTCGCCAAACAGATTGTTGGTGATGCCGATACCGGTGATCCGGGTTTTGATCTCGGCCTCGCCGATCGTCAGCGTTACGTTCATCGCCGGCGGGTTGTTGATCGTTGCCCAAGCGGCTCGCACCGAGGCACGCATTTTCCCCAGCCGCGAGCCGAATTCCATCTTCTGGCGCAGTTGCACCATCCTGGCATGCATGCCGATCGAGAATTGATGCACGAAAGGCCGGCCGTTGGCTGTTGCAATGTCAATCGCCATCACCTCGCCGTCGGCAAACGATTTCAGCGCCGCATCGAGGGTCTGCGGAATGCCGAGGCCGCGCGCAAAAAGGTTCATTGTGCCAGCCGGCAGAATTGCCAGTGCCTTCTCCCCATTCATCAAACGGGCTGCCGCGGCCGAAATGGTGCCGTCGCCGCCGCCGGCCAGCACGGCGTCGATGTCGCGCCTGGAAGCTACGCCGTCCAGTGTGGCGACGATATCCTTGCCGGCAACGATTTCGATATCGATCGAGTGGCCGGCAGTCTCAAGCGTGCTGCGCATCCGACTGGCGAAGGCCTCAAGATCGATGGTGCGCAGGGTGCCGCCGTCCTTGTTCAGCACCGCTGCAAACCGCATGGCCGTTCCATTTTTTCCAGCACCTATCCGGCCGGGACGGGGTCCCAGCCGGGAGTGGAACGGCGCGGCCGAGAAAATGTTCCTTTCGACCAGCGCAGTGAATCCGAGAACCATTGACATCGTACCGGGTGCACCACGGCTTTTTTCGGAACAACAGTGTGGTCACAACGTTGTGAACATGCAGAAGACGCTGCGCCCGCAGTGACGCCAGGCGGGCAGGGCGTGCACGAAATCACCGACGAGGAGACACTAAGATGATCCGCACCCTTTTAACCACGACAGCAGTCGCAACATTGATTGCGACGGGTGCCTTTGCGCAGTCGGCGACGACCCCGGCGCCGGCGCAGCCACCCGCAGTAGAGAACCCCGCTCCAGCCGCTCCGGTGCAACGGGCCGAGGGCAGCCTTGCTACCAACATCATCGGCGAATCCGTCTATAACGGCACCGGCGCCGATGCCCAGAATATCGGCAACGTCAGCGACATCGTCTTCGACGAGCGCGGCAAGGTAAAATCCGTCGTCATCGGCGTCGGCGGATTCCTGGGCATCGGAACCAAGAATGTCGCCTTCGACTACGGCAAGATGCAATGGGCAGAAAAGAACGGCGACCGCTGGCTGATAGCTCAGACGACGAAGGATGAGTTGACGGCTCAGCCGGATTTCGACCGGAAGCCTTACGATCCGCCTCCGCCGCCAGCTTCGGCCGATAATGCGGCACCCGCCGCCCCTTCGGCTTCCACCAGCGCGCAAAATACAACGCCAGCGCCTGCCGCGCCGGCTGAGCCAGTGAAGCGCGCCGAAGGCAATCTCGCCACCAATATCATCGGCGAGACCGTCTATAACGGCACCGGCGACGACGCCCAAAACATCGGTGACGTAAACGACATCGTCATCAACAAGGAAGCCAAAGCGCAATCGCTGATCATCGGCGTCGGCGGCTTCCTCGGCATCGGCGAAAAGAACGTCGCCTATGATTTCGACAAGGCGCAGTGGGCCGAGAGGAACGGCGATCGCTGGCTGGTCGCGCAAACCACTAAGGAAGAGCTGCAGGCGCAGCCGGACTTCAACCGCAAGGCCTATGATCCGGCGCCGGCATCCACTGCGTCGAACGATGCCAATGCGCCTGCTACCGTCACGCCTACCGTGATGGCCAGCAACACCGCGCCGACCAACAACACCGCGACGACCAACAACGCCGACCAGGCCGGCAAGACGGCTCAAAACGCCCCAGCGCCCGCAACGGCCGACCAGACCAAGACCGGGTCGATCGACAAGTCGACGTTGACTGAAATGCCGATCGGCCAGATCCGGGCCGAGGATCTGGTTGGCACCACCGTTTATGGCGCCAACGATGTCAATGTCGGCGAGATCGGCGATATCGTGCTGGGCGCCGATAAAAAGGTCGATGCAGTCATTATCGATGTCGGCGGGTTCCTCGGTGTCGGCGAGAAGGAGGTGGCGGTCGGCATGGACAACCTGAAATTCATGACCGACAAGAACGGCAAGCGCTATCTCTACACGAACTTCACCAAGGAGCAGCTCGAAGCGCAGGCCCCCTATGACAAGGCCAGCTATGCGCAAAACCGCGACAAACAGCGCATGATCATGCGCTAAGCAGCACACAGGTCGATAGAAGCCCGCGCCGGCAACGGCGCGGGCTTTGTTTATGGCGAGGGAAAGCCGGCGACATGGCCGGCAACGCCATTGTCCGTCAATTCGGCGAGCGCCAGAGATTGGTCGAGATGCTCGGCCCGCCAGGCAAGCAGCCTTTCGGCAAGTTCCAACCGCACCGGCAGATAGGCTGGGTCGTCAGCGACGTTGGCCAGCTCGCCGGCATCTTTTTCCAGGTCGAAGAGCAAGGGCGGCAGGCCGCCCCCGAAATTCACATATTTGAACTTTTGGGTGCGGATGACAGCGAGATTGCACTGACGCGGACCGATACCGAAATAGCGTTCTGCATCACCATCGGCGATCGAGCGGAAATCGAACTCCCAATGCGCCGCATCGCGCCAATCGTCCGGCTCCGTTGCGTCCAGGAAAGGCGCCAGCGAGCGGCCGTCGAGCCGCGGCAGCACTTCGCCGCCGGTGAGCTCGAGCCCAGTGAGCTCGAGCAAGGTCGGTGCCAAATCGACCGCCTCGGTGAAGCGGTCGACACTGCTGCCGGCAGCCTTGCGGCGGCGCGGATCGCGAATGATCAGCGGAATATGGAAGCTGCCGTCGAAGAAGCCGCCCTTGCCCAGCATGAAATGATCGCCCATCATCTCGGCGTGGTCTGAGGTCAGCACGATGACGGTGTCGTCCCATGCATCGGCCGCCTTGACCGCTTGCCAGACACGGCCAAGCTGCGCGTCGACCTCCGAGATCATGCCGTAATAGAGCGCCCGGATGCGGCGAAAACTATCGTCGCTCCAGTCGCGCACCTTACCTTCCGAGCCGGGGCGGAATTTCGACCGTTCCTGCCGGTCTAATTCATAGGCGAGATAGGGGTGGCTTGCTGCTTCGGCCTGCCAGCTTTCAGCGCGGTCAAAAGCTGGGCCGACGGCCGGATCGTACATGGTGTTGTAAGGCGCCGGCACGATGAAGGGCGGATGGGGGCTGATGAAGGAAAGGTGCGCGAACCACGGCGCATCGTGCTCCTGCTCGCCGAGCCAGCGGATGAATTCGCCAGCCAGGAAGGCCGACGGCGTCTCGTCCTTCGAATAGATTGGCGGGGCGTTGCTGATCTCGCCGTCGTTTTCCAGGATTTCGCCCGCCGGGCGGTGGATGTCGGGGGAGCCGGCGCCGGCATCGACGCCGCGCGCCTTGAGCCATGACAGCCAGGGCCTCTGATGCTCGGGCAGAAGCTGGCGCACGGTAAAGCCCGGCAGCACGCCTTCATAACTCTTCAGCTGCGGATCGCCAGGCGCCAGCGTGCGCGGGTCGCGCGCCGTGTCGGTATAACCGAACAGCGTCGGATCATAGCCGAGGGCGCGCGCCCAGAGCGCTATGTTGCCGTGGCGGGCGTCGAGCGGTGTGCCGTTGCGGCAGACACGATTGTTCATCTGATAGAGGCCGGTGTAGAGGCAGGCGCGCGCCGGCGAGCAAGGTGCGGCGCCGCCATAGTGCTTCCGGAACAAAACGCCCTCGGCAGCCAGCGCGTCGGCATTGGGCGTCCTTACCACCTTGTGGCCAGCAGCTGACAGGCAGTCGCCGCGCCACTGGTCGCAGGTGATCAGGAGAATGTTGGGGCGTTTTCCACTCAACCGCTGTATCCTCATGCTGGCTACATGCGTCGCTCATGGAGCGCAATTTCGGCGAGTATGCAAGCCGGTCCAGTTTGCCGAATGGTGAACAAGACCTGCTTCGTCGTTCACTTTAACAGCACAGTCCATTCTGTGTTTGCCGCCTTTGCGGCCAGGAGGCGGATGCTCATATTTGCGTGGACAGCGGCAAGGGCCGCACCGGCACAAGGAAGGGAGCCACAGATATGCTCGACCAGGTCAAAGGCCTGCATCACGTCACCTCGATGGCCAGCGATGCGCGTCAGAACAATGAATTCTTCACAGGGACGCTCGGCCTGCGGCGGGTCAAGAAAACCGTCAATTTCGACGCACCCGACGTCTACCACCTCTATTACGGCGACGAGGTCGGCACGCCCGGCTCGGTGATGACCTACTTTCCGTTCCCGAACATCGGCAAAGGGCGCCATGGAGTCGGCGGAGTCGGCACCACCGCTTATTCGGTGCCCGAGGGCACGCTCGGCTATTGGGAGAAACGGTTTGCCGAGCAAGGTGTCACCGGGCTGTCACGCGAGGAGACGTTCGGCGAGAAGCGTCTTGCGTTTGCCGGTCCCGACGGCGACGGGTTTGCGCTGGTCGAGGACAGAGCGGACAGCCGTGCGCCATGGGCCAAGGGTGGCATCCCCACCGACGAGGCGATCCGCGGCTTCCACTCGGTGTCGCTCAGGCTGAAAGATGGCGGCGCCACCGAAGAGCTGCTGAAATTCATGGGTTATGAGGAGGTCGACAAATCCGGCAACGTCAGGCGGCTGGCGGTGAAGAACGGCAACGGCGCCGATGTGGTCGATATCGAATCGCTGCCAGGGGCCGGCTTCGCCAATCTCGGCGCCGGCTCGGTCCACCATGTCGCTTTCGCCGTCGAGAACCGCGCCAAGCAGCTCGAAGTGCGCAAGGCGCTGCTCGATACAGGTTATCAGGTGACGCCAGTGATCGACCGCGATTATTTCTGGGCGATCTACTTCCGCACACCGGGCGGCGTGCTGTTCGAAGTCGCCACCAACGAGCCGGGCTTCGACCGCGACGAGGATACCGCCCATCTCGGCGAGGCGCTGAAACTGCCGTCGCAACACCAGCATTTGCGGCCCTATCTCGAGCAGCATCTGCAGAAACTGGAAGACTGAGGGCAAGGTTATGAGCAAGGATTCGTATATTCACAAGGTGCTGCCCGGTTCGCCGGGCGGACCGTTGCTCTTCGTCTTCCATGGCACTGGCGGCGACGAGGATCAGCTTCTGTCGCTTGGGCGCGATCTTGCGCCGCAAGCAACGATCGTTGCCCCGCGGGGCGATGTCTCGGAACAAGGCGCCGCACGCTTTTTTCGTCGTACCGGCGAGGGCGTTTACGACATGGGCGACCTCACGCGAGCGACGGACAAGATGGCCGGCTTCGTCAAGGCGCATGTCGAGGCGGCAAAGCCATCGTCGGTGCTAGGCCTGGGTTATTCCAACGGCGCCAACATCCTGGCCTCGGTGCTGTTTGCCGAGCCGTCGCTGTTCGACGCAACGGTGCTGATGCATCCGCTGATCCCGTTCGAGCCGGAGGTCAAGGGCAGCCTTGGCGGCAGCCGCATCCTGGTCACCGCCGGCAGGCGAGACCCGATCTGTCCGCCTAATTTGACGGCGCGGCTCGAAGCCTATTTGCGCGCCGATGGCGCCGATGTCACAGTCGAGTGGCATGACGGCGGCCATGAGGTGCGGCCGGGCGAGATCGAGGCGGCGCGGCAGCTGTTCGCCGTGGCGTCGGATGAAAGGACCGCAAGCCATGTCTGACCTATTGCCGGAAATTGAACTGGAGGACCGCGGCTCGAAGGGCCGCTACTTCCTGCGTGGGCCGGACGGCGCCGAGGCGGAGATGACCTTCACCAAGATCGGCGAGCACCAGATCATCATCGACCATACAGAAGTGCCGGATGCATTTCGCGGGCAGGGCGCGGGACTTCGCCTGGTCACCCGTGCCGTCGAGGATGCGCGTGCGGCGGGCAAGACGATCATCCCGCTTTGCCCGTTCGCCAATGCTCAGTTCCGCCGCCATCCGGAATGGGCGGACGTGCTGAAGCGGTAAGAGACAGCCCCTCGATGAATGACAGGAGAAAGGGTGCGCGGCTTTACCGCGTGCCCCTTCGACCATTGGCGGCGTACAAACACAAGGCAAACATGCGGGATTTGCGCAGAGCGCCCGTCTTACCTAAGTATTGGCAACAACCGGCTCGCCTTCTGCGGCCCGACCACTTCAACCGAATGGCCCCCCATGACCGAATCCGATCTCGTTCCCGTCTTCGACGGCCACAACGACACGCTGCTCAGGCTCTACCAGTCGAAGGATGCGGACGTCGAAAAGCTGTTCGTCGAGGGGACGCCGGGTGGCCATATCGACCTGCCGCGCGCGAAGAAAGGCGGATTTGCCGGCGGCATGTTCGCGATCTTCCCGCCGCCTGCCGAGAAATCCAAACGCGGTGCGGTGCCGCTGGCGCCGAGCGACAGCGAGCCCTTGCCGCCCGAGGTTCCGCGCGCCGATGCGCTCAACTCCACCGTAGCGATGGCCTCGATCCTGTTCAGGCTGGAGCGGGCTTCGGCGCTTACCGTCTGCCGCAGCGCCGGCGATGTGAGAAAGGCGATGGCGCAAGGCTCGATTGCGGCGGTGTTTCATATCGAAGGGGTCGAGGCGATCGACCCTGAGCTCACCCTGCTCGACGTTCTCCACGCAGCCGGCCTCCGCTCGCTCGGCATCGTCTGGAGCCGTCCCAATGCCTTCGGCCACGGCGTGCCGTTCCGCTTCCCCTCGTCGCCCGATACAGGGCCGGGGCTGACCGATGCCGGTAAGGCGCTGGTGAAAGCGTGCAACCAGCTGAAGATCATGATCGATCTTTCGCATCTCAACGAAAAAGGTTTCCGCGACGTCGTCGAGATCAGTGACGCACCGCTGGTCGCGACCCATTCAAACGTGCACGCGATCTGCGGCCATTCGCGCAACCTCACCGAATGGCAGCTCGGCGCGATCCGCGACTCCGGCGGCATGGTCGGGCTGAACTTCGCCACCGGGTTCCTGCGTGAGGACGGCAGGATGAACGCCGACACCAGCCTCGACATCATGGTGCGCCATGTCGATTCACTGCTGCAGGCGCTGGGCGAAGACGGCGTCGGCCTGGGCTCGGATTTCGACGGCGCTATGATCCCGGCCGTGATAGGCGACGTTGCCGGCCTGCCAAGATTGCTCGACGCTTTCGCGGCGCGCGGCTTCGGGCGCGCGCTGATCGAGAAGATCGCCTATCGCAACTGGCTCGGCATCTTGGAGAAGACCATCGGCTAAGCGGGTGATGCCGGCTTGTCCGGAACACAGGTTGGAGGCGGACTATTCGAAACCCATGCGTTTAAGCCAGTCCTGGCCAATGCCGCGGTCGCGGATGATCGGCAGCGGATCGGTCGAATCCAGCCTCGCACAAATGCGGTAGACCTCCAGCGTTTCAGCGCTCATCTCGCCGCGCTTGTAGAAGAACATGGCCGCGGCATAGCGGGTGCGGCCCGACCATTTTTCGCCGAGCGGCGTGTTGACCAGCTGCCACTGTTCGGCGGCTTCGGCGTCGATTTCGGGACTGTCGATGTCGTCGGCCATATTCAGAAATCCGCAGGCGATTGGCAGTGCGGCGGCCGAGCTTGATGACCAGCCGCGGCACCAGTTTGGCACGCTTCAGCAGCTTTTGATATTGCAGCTCGCGCCTGGCGTAGATCTCGACCCAAGATCCGCTACAGGCGGACTCGGCGGTGCTGATCTGGTCCGCGTGCCGGGATCGTTGCCTTTCGCCGACGGCGCCTTCGACGTCGTTTTCTATAAGGGTGCAGTCTCGACGAGAACATTCGAATATGGGCAGCCATGCAGAAGGTGCTTGACAGTGCCAAACACCGTCCCACTGATCTTCGCGGCCGAAGCCGGTCGGCTAGCCGGCGATGCTGGAGACCGTTACCCGATGGAGACAACAGAGGCGCGCGAAGCCCTCCTCGAACCGGCGCGAAAAAGCGATTCCGATAAGCGCGGCCGCAAAGCGTCGAAGCAGACAAGGCAGGTTCAACTGATCGAAGCGACTATCGATTCATTGGCCAAGCGCGGCTATTCGGAAACGACTATGGCCGACGTCGCCGACGGCGCCGGCCTGTCGCGCGGCATCGTCAATTTCCATTTCGAGAGCAAGGAGAAGCTGCTCGTCGCCACTTTGCAATACATGCATGACGAGTATTCGGCGCATTGGCGCAGCGCCTTGCAAAGGGCCGGCGATGATCCCGCCCGCCAGCTGCAGGCATTGGTGGCGGCCGATTTCGACCGCTCGATATGCAACAAGCGTAAGCTGGCTGCCTGGTGTGCCTTCTGGGGCGAGGCCAAATCGCGACCGAAATATCAGGCGCTGAGCAGCGCACGCGATGCCGTCTACCAGAACATCTTCATCGACCTTTGCGCGGCGCTCAAGCAGAACGGCTTCTATGCCTATGAGCCGCAAGTCATGGCGCTGGCGCTCAGCGCCATGCTGGATGGTCTGTGGCTGCATTTGATGATGGGCATCGAGGACGCCACACGCGAGACGGCGCTGCAGGCTGCGAACGAGTTCCTGTCTGCGGCATTCCCCAAGCACTATCCGAACTCCGCAGCCCGCGGTGCCAGGCCGGCGTGAACCATCAAAAAGAGGGTGGACCAGCAATGAAGACAATGATCCGGCCCCTGACATTCGAGAAGATCAAGGCCGGCTAATGAAGTTCAAGATCGAACGAGCCGATGTAGCCATCGTCGGCGCCGGCTTCACCGGCCTGTCGGCCGCGCGTGAATTGAACCACGCCGGCATCGATGTCGTGCTGCTCGAAGCCCGCGACCGTGTCGGCGGCCGCGTCGAAGCCGTGCAGAACGGGCTCGGCGAGCGGATCGACAGCGGCGGCCAGTTCCTGTGCGAAGACATGCCGGAATTGATGGCGCTGGTGCAAGCGCGCGGCAAGACATTGGTCGAGACCCATATCGCAGGCGAATTCGTCACGCAGCCGCGAATGGGCGAGGCGCAAGCCGGGCGCACTTACGGCACCGCGATGCGAATGCGCGAGCGGATGAACGCGATCGCACCGAACGACCCGACCATTGCCGGCTTGACGGTCGCGGCATGGCTCGATCGCCAGGCCGATCCCGACGATGCGAAGGCCGCCTTTCGGTCGATGATCGAGGGCCTGTGGTGCCTGGCAATGGAAAGGCTGCCGCTGTGGTACTTGATCGACAATGATCGCCGCATCACCAACGAGGTGTCGGAGCTGCAGTATTTCGTGGGCGAAACCATGCATTCGCTGGCGGATGATCTTGCGCGGGATCTCGGCGATCGACTGTGGCTGAATACAGCTGTCGAGGCCATTGAGCACGGGCCGGGAGGGGTTCGCGTCGTTTCGCCTGCCGGCGCGATCGAGGCACGAGCGGTACTGGTCGCCGTACCGCCGATGATGGCCTCGAGAGTAGATTTCGTGCCGCCGCTGCCGGCTGTGCTGAAGAGGGCCCTCGGCGTCTGGCAAAGCGGCGCGGTGATCAAGATGCTGGTGCGCTATCCCACGGCTTTCTGGCGCGACAGGGGCTTGAGCGGCATGGTGATGTGGCGCGACCCGCACGGGCTTTTTGCCTGCGATGCCAGCAGGGACGAGGATCATGCAGCACTTGTCGTCTTCATCGGCGGGCCGCTGGCGCAGCGCTGGCGGGATTTGGACGACGCGGCGTTACGCGCAAAGGTGACGTCAAAGCTGGAACAGGCGCTCGGTATCGAGGCGGCCGGCATTATCGATCTCAGTTATCGCGATTGGACTGGGGATCGCTGGAGCGGCGGCGGTTACAGCGATCTGATCGTGGATGTGACGGCAACTGATGCCGAACGCATTATCCGCGCCGGCGCGTCGCCGATTCATTTCGCCTCGTCGGAGCTGTCGCCGTCATTTCCAGGCTATGTCGAGGGCGCCATCGTCGCCGGCCGCATTGCTGCCCGAAAAATTATTCAGTCGGCCATCGACAGCAGAGCCTCGGGGTCATGAGCGAGGCGGATCGAGCTGCCGAGCGGGATTGACGCCCATTGCCACGAGCTCGGCCTGCTGGTCAGGCCGCTGATCAATATATGCGATATCCGTCATATGCGTCATGTCCCGCCGCTGATCATCACGCGCGAGCGGATCGACGACATGGTGTCGATCCTGCGCCAAGGCATTTCGCGCACGATGGACGATCTGCGCCGGGAAGGGGTCTGGCGGGGATAAGCGTTTATGACTGGCGTTCTCGCAGGTCGTTTGGGCCATATCGGGTTTCCAGGAGGCGAACTGCCGTCTTGAACTATGCGTGCTGTGCCCGCGTTCTGGCGGCCTTCTGCGCCGCCGCCTTCCTTCCGCTGGCGCCTTTCGTCTCGGCGGCCTTCTTTGCGGCGGCCGAGCGCTCCTCAGCCGTCCGGCGTGAGGCCGCACGCTTGGCCTGCTGCGAGAGCGCCTCGTGCGACGCCGTGCTCTTCGGCTCATGCTCGAGCACCTTGGAGACGGCTTTCGAGACCCGCGGGCGGCGTTTCGGCGTGCGTTCGCCCTGGCCGGCCTCATAGGCGTATTCGGCGCTCTTGCGCGTGCTCTCCTTCACCTTGCCCTTTTTGGGCGGGGGCAGGTCTACGCCTGCGCGTCTCGCCTCGGAAAGCCCGATGGCGATAGCCTGCTGGGTCGAGCGCGCGCCGTGCTCGCCGCGGCGGATTTTATCGATCTCCTCGTGCACGAACTCGCCGGCCTGGGTGCTCGGCGATTTGCCCTCGCGCTTATCCTTTCGGGCCTTCTCGATGGTTTTCTTCTCCGGCATTGTCTTTCTCCCACATATGGGTTGCGACAGCCATTCAGGTTGCAGCGGCGCACGATCTTATGAGGATCATAACGCGTTGAGGACGCAAATGATCCCGGGACTGGTGATCCAAGCCCCGGCTGTCAAGACGTCGACGCCGATCCGTCCGAAATCAGATGGCGCAAGAACCATTGAGTAGCGAGATCCGCGACTTCGTCCAGGGCGCCGGGCTCCTCGAACAGATGTGTCGCGCCAGGGACGATGGCGAGCTCCTTCTCGCCGCGGAGCGCCACCAGCGCCGAGCGGTTGAGTGCGATCACTTGCGTGTCCGCGCCTCCGACGACGAGCAAGGTCGGCGCCCGGACGCGCGGCAGGGCGAGCGCTGCGAGATCGGGCCGGCCACCACGCGAAACCACCGCCGCGGCCTGGTCGGGCCGCTCGGCCGCCGCCACCAGGGCGGCACCGGCGCCCGTGCTCGCGCCGAAATAGCCAAGACGCAACCCCGACGTGTCCGGCGAGGCGCCGAGCCAATCCGTGACGCCGACCAGCCGATCGGCGAGCAGTCCGATATTGAAGCGCAACTCGGCCGTGACCTGGTCGATCCGCTCCTCTTCGGCCGTCAACAGGTCGACGAGGAAGGTGGCGAGGTTCGCCTCGTTCAGCCTTGCGGCCACGTAGCGGTTGCGCGGGCTGTGGCGGCTGCTTCCGCTGCCATGGGCGAAGAGCACGAGGCCGCGAGCATCCGGGGGCAACGAAAGATTGCCCTCAAGCGTGACAGGCCCCGCGGGAACATGAACGACGTGCTCGCTATGCCGGTCCATATCCACCTCCGCTATGGCGATCTAGTGCCGCGCGCCGGACCCGCGCCCGCGTGCCCAGCCAACTCCTCTTCGGAAGCGGCAGGCTTGTCGGAAGCTGCAGGCTTGGGCACGGACCTGGCGACCAGCGCGCGGACCTCTTCATCGCTCGTCTGCGAGAAATCCACGTACCAGCGCCCGACACCGAGCAACGGCTCTGGTGTCGTCGCGCAAACGACCTCGTCGGCGTCCGCCCGCATCGCGTCGCAAGTGTCGGGGCTACCGACGGGAACGGCCGCGACGATACGGGCGGCGTGGTTTTTTCGCAGCGCCTTGATTCCGGCCCGCATGGTCGATCCGGTCGCAAGCCCGTCATCCACGAGGATAATGGTCCGTCCATTCAACTGCGGTGGGGGTCGCCCGGCCCTATAGAGGTGCTCGCGGCGCAGAAGCTCTTTTTCCTCCTTTGCAGCGACCGCGTCGATGACATATGGCGGGATCGCGAGACCGCTGACGATTTCGTCGTTCAGGACACGTACGCCGGAGGGCGCGATCGCCCCCATGGCCAGTTCCTCGTGGCCGGGGACGCCGAGCTTGCGCACGACGAAGACGTCGAGCGGTGCCTTGAGTGCCTGCGCGACCTCGTAGCCGACCGGCACGCCGCCTCGGGGCAGCGCCAATACGATCACGTCGTCGCGGCCGGCAAAGCGAACGAGCTCCCCGGCGAGTTGCCGCCCGGCCTCGCGGCGATCTGAAAATATGACGGCCATGACCTTCAATCCGCGTGCATCTGTTTTCCCGGTGGATGTGCTTTAACCAACCTGCGGCTACATCCCGTGGGATGGCTGATCGGCGACAGCAAATAAAACTCGTCCGCCCATGAGGATGTTCCGCACGCCGGCCGGGAAAGGCGGTCCGAAAAACCGCGGAATGCGCATCGGGGAACAACCGGCAGGTAGGACTGTTTGGTCACATCCGCCGTAATCGGATTTGAACGGAAGGAGGATTCGATGAACGCCACCGGACTCGACGTATTCGACAAGACACTGCAGACCACGAACATCTGGCTCGACGAGATCATGGACGAGATCGGACCGGATCGGCAGGTCGCCTGGCACGTTCTCGGAGCGGTGCTGCACGCCCTGCGCGACCGTATGCAGCCGGATCTTGCAGCCCACCTCGGCTCGCAGCTGCCGATTCTGGTGCGTGGCGCCTTCTATGACCAATATCAGCCTTCCAAGGCTCCCGAGAAGGTGCGGTCGCTCGACGAGTTTCTGGCCAAGATCAAGGCGGAGCTTGAATTCACCCGTCCGGTCGATTCCAAGGATGCATTCAGGGCCGTGTCCAAGGTGCTTGCCCATCATGTCGGAGAAGGACAGATGCACAAGGTCTGGGAATCCCTGCCAGGAGAGATCAGACGCGTCGCCGAAGCTCAGCAAGCGGCGTGAACGGCGCCGGCGCGGGTTTCTTGGTCGCAATCTTCTTGGGGAAACAGCAATGCCACTCACCCTTATCAGCCCGGCGTTCCCGGCAGGCGGAAAAATTCCCGAAAGGTATACGCGTGACGGCCAGAACGTCTCGCCGCCACTGAAGTGGTCCGGTGTTCCGGATGGTGCCAAGAGCCTTGTTCTTGTCGTGCTGGATCCCGATGCGCCAAGCGGGACTTTCGGGCATTGGGCGGTATTCAACATCCCACCCGATGCCGGTGAACTCGCCGAGGCAGCAGACGGCAAGCCCGGTCCGTCGGCACTCAGGCAAGGCACCAACGATTTCGGCAATGCCTATTACGATGGCCCGCAGCCGCCCGTAGGCCATGGCGTCCATCATTACCATTTCCGGCTGGCCGCGCTTGATGTGCCGAGCCTCAGCGTACCGGGACAGGCGGGCGTGCATCAGGTCTGGAAGCAAGCCCAGAAACACGCATTGGAGGAGACGGAGTTGGTCGGAACCTACGAACGGCCGGCGTGACGCGGGCGGCGTCGGTCGCCGCCTTCACAACGTAATCTGGGCAAGCGGTTTTCGGGCAGGGCCGTGGATGACCGAACCATCGGCCGCGAAGATCGAGCCGTGGCAGGGACAATCCCAGGTGTGGTCCGCAGTGTTCCAGGTTACGGTGCAGCCCTTGTGGGTGCAAGTCGCCGAAACCGCCTGGAGTGCACCTTCGGTGTCTCTCCACGCCGCAATCTTTTCGTCTCCCCTGACGATCACGCCCCCCATACCAGGCGCAATGTCGTGGGTGCTCGAGACGATCGATTGACTGCGGCCGTTCTTGTGGAAGTCCTCAGGATAGGCCCGGGCCGGATCGTAGAGTTTTTGCCATGGGCTCGGGCGGCCGCAGATCAGGTCGGCGATCATCGTGCCCACGGCCGTCCCGTTGGTGATGCCCCAGGCGTTGAAGCCGGTGGCAATGTGGAAGCCGGCTGCCTTGGCGGGATCGGGCTCGCCGGCATATGGAATCCTGTCGGCCGTATCATAATCCTCATTGCACCAGCGCCACGCGACGTCGCCGACCGAAAGGTTCTTTCTTGCCCATTTTTCCAGTTCGACAAACCGTTTGGCCACGTCGCCGTCCCAGCCGGTGTTGAACTTGGGGCCGAGCGCGACCAGCAGCGGCCCTTCGGCATCGTGGCCCGTGCGGATGGAATGCGTCGGATCGTCGATGCCGATGAACATGCCGTCGACAGTGAGGGGATCGTCGATCCGAAAGGCCATGGCGGTGTGGCAGCGCGGTTGCGTCCGGTTCGCCATGCCGATGGGGCTCTTCACCGTCATGTTGGTGGCGACGACGACATGCCCGGCATCAACGGCGCCGCCATCGGTGACGATGCGCCAGCGGCTTGCCTCGTCGATCGACGTGGCGCGGCTGTTTTCGAAGATCCGACCACCATGGGCCGTCACCGCTTCCGCCAGGCCAACCAGATACATCGCCGGATTGAACTGCGCCTGGTCAGAAAACCGTAGCGCGGCGGCCGTTTCGAAAGGCAGCGGCGCGTGGTCGAGGATCTCGGCCTCCAGCCCGACCTGGCGGGCGGCCTCCGCCTCGGCCGCGACCTCCGCGCGCCGGCTTTCATCGCAGGTGTAGGTGTAGGCGTCCTTGCTCTCGAGATCGCAGGCGATGGCGTACTCGCGAACCCAATCGCGGATCTGTCGGGCGCCGGCGGAATTCGCATCGGCGTAGACCTGGGCCAACTCCCGGCCGACAGTGTCGATGAGATGACGATAGATCAGTGCATGCTGCGTGGTGATCTTGGCCGTCGAGCGGCCGGTCACCTGGCCGCCCGTGCGCAGGCCTTCAACGACGACCACCGACCGGCCTGCCTCGCAAAGGCGAAGCGCCGTCGTCAGCCCGACAATTCCAGCACCCACGACAACGGCGTCCGCACGGATCGAACCTTCGAGCTGGGGATAGTTCGTGGATCTGGCTGCCGCTGCCCAACAGCTTCCCGGTTTTCCCAAGAGAATGGCCATTTCAACCGCGCTCCTTGCGTCTCGATGCACTTCCATCGACAACCGCGCCAGCAGGGGAACGTTCCCGAGCTTGGTTGCTTCTTTCAGTCATTGTCCCGCCACCCCGGGTCAGAAAAGCACCGGGAAGGCGCGAGGTGCAGGCCATCACCCAGGTGATCGCCTCGCGGTCGTATTCGTCGCCGGAGCGCCAGTCCTCGAAGAAGGCATTCAGCCTATCGACACGCCCCGGCCAGATGCCGGCGGCTTGCAGGCCGAGCGATACGCCGTAATTGGTGAAGGCGAACTTGGTATCGCGCAGCCATGGCGCGCGGCTGAAATAACCGGGCGGGTCGACCCACATCGTTTCCAGGGTTCGTAGCGAACGCCTCGTCTGGGCCTCGGCCCACGGCTCGTCGGGAAAGAAATGGGCGAGCCACAGCATCATGCCGAGGCCGAGGTCCTGGTCGACGTCGAGTGTGCGCCAATCGCGCTCCATCAGGTCACGCATCTGCGCGATCTCGGGCGCCAGTTCCTCTTCGTCGAGCATGCGATAAGAGACGTAGCCGTCATAGGCATCCATGCTGCCGAGGCCGTAGCCGGGGTAAGGACCGCTCAAATCCTCCTGCATCTTCCAGATCACGCCGCGGCCGGGGACCACAAACGCCGGGTGAATGTCCCGCGCCAGCGCAATGCCGCGTTCGCGGTATTCCGGCTTCAGATCGCCGAGACGCGCCAGGGCAAACAGCCACATCGCCAGATAGTGGAAATACTGGCCGTCGCGATCGGCCGCTTCGCCGATCCTCAATCCGCGCCGGCGGCCGAGCACACGCTCGACATCCACCACCAGCCGCTCGGCCTCGTCCAGCCAGCGCTCTTCGCCAAGTTCCGCATAAAGCGAGACGTAGAGCACGACCCCGAATGCATCGGTCCACAGATATCGCAAGCCGTTGGGCCAGATGCCTTCGGCGCGCATCCAGTCGAGTTTTTGCAGGACATAATCGACGTCACGCAGCATTGCGCCAAGCCCCGAATCCACGGCAGACTTTGCCGATGTTCGGCTCCATGCGATTGCGAGCATGCGGCATATCTGCCTCAGGTTGATCTGGCCAGATATCGCCAAACGATCTGATCGGCGGCGGGGTTCCTTGGTCGCTTCCACCGGCCGCGACCGGGAACCCTCGACCCGATCATGAGTTTCGGGTCCAGGCGCTCACAACGGGATGCGGGAGGTTACCAGTCATTTTCGGAGCCTTTCAATCGAGGAGGCAAAGTTGCGACACCGCCAAATCAGAGTTGACGGAATTACTGTCTTCTTTCGCGAGGAAGGGCCGGCCGACGCTCCCGTGCTTCTGCTGCCGCACGGCTATCCCTGTTCCTCCTATCAGTTTCGAAGGCTGATGCCCGGACTGGCTGATCACTGGCACACGTTCGCCCCGGACTTTCCTGGCTTCGGCTATAGCGCTACGCCCGACATGGCTGCATTCGGCTACGATTTCGAGACCTATGCCGGGTTTTTGGCGGCTTTCGCGGACACGCTCGGCCTGTCCCACTATGCGCTCTGGCTGCACGATTACGGCTCGCAGATCGGATTGCGCCACGCCATCGCCTATCCGGAGCGCGTTGCCGCGCTTATCATCCAGAACGGCGACATCTACGAAGACGTGCTTGGCCCGAAATACGCAGCCATCAAGGCGTATTGGAACGACAAGACGCCCGACAAGCATCGCCCGCTGGAAGAAGCGGTGAGCGAGGAGGGCTTCCGGCACGAGTTCATCGGTGAGGTTGGCGAGGTCGTGGCCGAGCGCGTGCCACCGGATCTGTGGAAACTCCATTGGCCTCTGATGGACACGCCGCCCCGTCGGCGGCTCGCGGTCGGCCTGATGGAGAAGCTGGAGGCGAATCTTAACTGGTTCCCGAAATACCAGGCTTATCTGCGCGAACGGCAACCACCGACACTGATCGTCTGGGGTCCTGAGGATGGCTACATGCCGGCCGCATCGGCCCGCGCCTACAAGCGCGACTTGCCGCAAGCAGAGCTCCATCTCCTCGATGGCGCCGCCCACTGGCTACTGGAAACCCATTTCGATGAGGCGCTTGCGTTGCGACTTCCTCGCACGCGTTCACAGCCGAGCACCGACGCAACCGTCAGGTAACCTCTTGAACACGTGGTGATCCCGACAGGGATCGAACCTGTGACCTACAGATTAGGAATTTGTACCTTCATCAGCATATTATGCTGCCTGATAGCTGACATTCACGGCAACCAGCACCGAGACCCCAAAGCAGCCACTTGTTCGAGGAAATGCCTTGGCAGATCTTGTGGAGGAGATGCCGGCCCTCTGTGAGAGGTGCCGTGCGCCGGGGCCGGCGTCCGGAAGCCCTCCAGGGAACGAACGCGCGGGTGGTGATCGCGAACTCGACCCTATGGAGATTTGACGAGAACTGCCAATACTCCTCAATAAGGCCCTCGCCGACATGGTCAGACACGGTCCAGGAACTCGAGCACGCGCCGCGTGAGCAGTGCGCTGGCAGCAGCGTCGTACGACGGCAGCGAGCTGTCGGCGAAGTAGTGCTGGTCGCCGGGATAGAGGAACAGCTCCGCGTCCTCGACCTTCTCCACGATCTCGCGAGCGGCGTCGATGTCGCCCTCGCCGATGAAGATCGGGTCGTTATCCATACCGTGGATCTGGACCGGGACGCCGTCCGGCCAGGGTCCGAACGCCCACTCGCCGCTAATCGGCAGACAGGAGTGGAAGAGCAGGGCTCCGCAGGCACCGGGTCGTGTCTGTGTGAGCTTCTGCGCCGGCAGTACCCCGAACGAGAATCCGGCGTAAACGAGCTCGGGCGTCAGTTCGCCGGCGACGCGGACGCCGTGCTCCCGCATGTCGTCGAACCCGATCTCACCGATGTAGGCGAGACCCTCGTCAATACTCTGGAATGTGCGTCCGTCGAACAGGTCCGGCGTATGCACGGTGTGCCCGGCTGCCCGCAGGTCGTCAGCGAACGCGCGCACGCCGGGAGTCAACCCTTGTGCGTGGTGGAACAGCAGGACCTCGGCCATGGGAGCCTCCAGGTGGGACGTGGATTGCGGCGATAATTGCGAATCGCTTCGCAGAACTGCAAGCGATTTCGCTGTGCATCGAAGAACTTCCAAATGATGACAAGCCTCGGCCCATCGTCTTTGCCGGCGTGACAACGCGGGGCCGATCTACACCAACAGATAGGCGGCGACGAAAATGCTTTCCGGCGTTACCCGCGTCCGCCTGACGGACGCACCGCGACGGTAATCTTGGTTCGAATTTCCGCCAAGGTCAATTTTGGGGTCACCACGAAACGCCATCCTACGAAAGTGCCACGAGAGCTCGCCGGCTGTTCACAGCTGCTCTACACGCTCGGTCCTCGACAAGCCGGCCAGAGAACTATCCTTCCTGAAGCGACGCGGGATCAAGGGGCGCGTCGCCTGGCCGGACGTGACGCGCAGGAGCGGGCATCTTTGCAACCGCGACGATCACTCCGGCACGCCGGCAATACCCAACGCTTCGACGTAGTGCTCGGCGAACACCTTGTCCCGCCACGGGTTGATCTGCTTCTGCAGGCCGAGCGTGTAGGTCGGGAACGCCTCCATCAGCCGCCGCGCCGCCGCCTGCGCTTCGTCCAGCCGGTTGAGTTTGACCAGCGCCATGATCACCACCCGGTGCGAGGAGCCGTAATTCGGCATCTCGCGCAGCGCTCGTTCTCCCCAAGCCAGCGCTTCCTCGTAGCGTTCGAGCATCAGGTAGCTCATCCCGATGCCGGAGAGCGCGATGCCCTTCTCGGGGTCGACCGGGCTCAGCCGCATTGCCCTGTGGAAGTGCTCGATCGCGACGAGGGGGTGGCCGGAATGGGCGTTCACCCAGCCGCTGCCCGTATGGCCCTGCGCCGAATTGGGGTTGAGGAGCAGGGACCGTTCGATCGTGTCCAGCGCCGTCTCGTAATCCTTGGCGCTGTAGGCGATCACCTGCGCGGCGAAACGCAAGCTTGTCGGGTCGTCTCGCGCGTCCGCCAGCACCTCGCGGGCCATGCGCACGGCGACGCGGATATCGTCGGGCTCGTGCCAGCACTGACTCACCGACAGGCTGCGGATATAGGCACCGAGTGCCTTCGCCAGGGTGAAGTCTGGGTCGATGCTGAGCGCCTCGTTGGTGAGCCGGCGCACGTCGGCGAAGCCTTCGCGCGTCATGCTGTAGAAGCGCGGCAGCGCACGAAGGTAGAGGTCGTAGGCACCGATGTAGTCGGTCGGCTTCATGCGCGCCTGCTTGATCTCCTGCAGCCGGATGCTCGGTTCGACAGCGCCGACGACGCTCTCGGTAACCTTGTCCTGCAGGTCGAAGATGTCGCTCACGTCGCCCTCGAAGCGGTCGGCCCAGACATGGTGTCCGCTGATCGCGTCCACCAACTGCCCACTGATGCGCACCCGCGATCCTGCTCTGCGGATGCTGCCTTCGAGTACGTAGCGGACGCCCAGCTCGCGCCCGACCTGGCGCAGGTCCACCGCCCGGCCCTTGTAGGTGAACGACGAGTTGCGGGCGATCACGAAGAAGGAGTTCACCCGGCTCAATCCCGTGATGATGTCCTCCACCAGCCCGTCGGCGAAGTATTCCTGGTCGGGATCGCCGCTCATGTTGGTAAAAGGCAGAACCGCGATCGAGGGTTTCGCGGGCAGCGGAGGCGATGCAGCCACCGAGGCGCCGGCGTCGGTCTCGACGCGGTAGGCGCGCACAGGCCGCTCGATGTTCTTGAGGCGCAGGTTGCCGAGCGGCGTGAAGCTGCAGTCGAGCTTGCCCTGAAGGTGGTCGTAGGCGGTGCCTGAGACGACCACGGTGCCGGGGTCGGCGATGCCGTCGAGGCGGGCTGCGATATTGACCCCGTCGCCGTAGAGGTCGCCGTCCTCCTCGCAGACCACGTCGCCGAGATTGACGCCGATGCGAAAGCGAATCCGCTCTTCCTCGGGCATCTCCGCCTCGTGTTCTGCCAGGGCCTGCTGGATCGCCATCGCCGAGGCCACCGCGTTGACGACGCTCGCGAATTCACACAGCATGCCGTCGCCGGTGAGCTTGACGATCCGACCCTGGTGCTCAGAGACCAGCGGTTCGAGCAGGTCCTTGCGGTAGACCTTCAGCCGCTCGAGCGTGCCGCGCTCGTCGCGCTCCGTCAGGCGCGAATAGCCGACCACGTCGCAAACCATGATCGCTGCGAGGTGGCGCTGCGTGGTCATTGCACCGCTCGACCAAGCGCCTGCGCGCGGGCCGCCCCGCGTCCATGTCCTGGCACCTTCCAGACGCCCCATGTGCATGGTATCCGTCTCTCCCAGTCGCCGCCGGTCGCCGATACAGAACGGAAAACGCAGCTCGACTTTGCCTTCACGAGATTTCGCTATCCCGCTTGCGAGGCGTGGAGCGATCCAGTCGCCGCGCTAACAGCCAACCGGCGATACGCCCACGCAGCCTCTGGGACGCTGACACGCCACTCCTCCCAGAAGGCCGGAGATATTTACTGCCCTTGGTAACCGATTGACGCCACCGTGGCGGTGTTTTTGTCACCGCGATGTAACAGCGAGATGCCTACGAACGCGCATCGGGCATCACACCAGACGTTCGCGCTTAGAGGTGCTGAGGTCGTTGGCTAGCGCGGAACGTCTGCCAACGAGCTTAGTGCCCGGCGGATAGAGTCGCGCGAAAATGGCTTCTCGACAACTGGTCGACCGGCCCGTTCAAGGAAGCGCGCCGCAGCGCCGCCGAGCGTGTCGCCGGTAACGAAAACGAATCGCTCCGCTATGCCCGGGGTTGCCTGACAGGCCCAGTCGAACAAGGCGGGGCCGTCGATGTTCGGCATCCGCAGATCGCAAAAGATCACATCGAAAACAGCACTCATCAGCGCTGCCTTGGCGCCGGCACCGTCCTCGACGATCCTGACGGCAAAACCTTCAGCCTCTAGTAGTTCTGCCACCGTTTCTCCAACCTCCCGTTCGTCATCGACCACAAGGGCGGTACAGCCGATGTCCGCGACCGAGTGAGCCGCAACACCTTCGACTGAATCTGACGAAGTGCAGGCCTCCACCGGCAAAAGCAACCGGAAATGCGCGCCGTCCGCACGGTCAAGCAGGGTCAGCCGCCCATTGTGCGACTGCACCACGCCGAGCGAGAAAGCGAGCCCGATCCCGGTGCCCGCGCCCTGAGCCTTGGTGGTAAAAAACGGATCGAAAATGCGGTTCCGGATCTCGGCGGGCACACCGGGGCCATTGTCGGCGATCACGATCTGGAGGTCATTGCCTTCAAGCGACGTTTCGATCTCGATCCGCCGCGGTGCCGGTATCTCCTGCAGGGCGTGTTGCGCGTTGACGATCAGGTTGTAGAACACCTGATGCATCTGGTCAGGGTCGACTTCCAAAGGCGGCAGGCCCTCGGCGAGCCGGCATTGCACCTCGATGCCTGCCGTGCGCAAACCGTAGCCGGCGATGTCAAGAACTGCGCGGATCAGATCGTTGACGTCGGTACTGCGGCGCTCCGGCTGGCGTTGTCGCGCCATTGCCAGGAAAGTCTTCACGATGCGCGCGCAGCGCTCGGCGGCGAGTCTGATCTTGCCGGCCCGCTGTGCATGGGCGGTTCCGGCTAGAAATTCTTCCAGCAACTGGGCCTGCGCGACGACGACCGCCAAGGGGTTGTTGAGTTCGTGCGAAACGCCGGCAAGCAGCGAACCAAGTGCGTTGAGCCGCTCACTCTGCGCCAATGCCTCGCGCGACCGCGCCAGTTCGGCTTCAGCCGCCTTGGTTGCGGTGAGATCAAGAATGCTGCCGACGATCACCGGTCGGTCGTCCATCTCGATGTGGCGCCAACTCAGCGACACGGGAAACACGGAGCCGTCCAGCCGCCGAAGTTGAGCCTCCACGCCGTCGGCGCGCGGCTGCTGACGTGACAGGGCCCTGATGCGCCGATAGTCTTCCCGTGTGGCGAACCAGCGGTGCTGGCGGAAGCGGTCCTCGTCACGCGGGCCTATACCCATGATCTCGCGGAAGGCGGGATTTGCGGTAATCAGGTGCCTCGTTCGCGAGTCTATGAACACGACCGGAACCGGATGGTGGTGAGTGAGGTCTCGGAAGCGCCGCTCGCTTTGCTGCAGGCGCTCGGCCGCGCGCTTCTGCTCGGTGATGTCGATATCGAAGCCGCCGATGCGCGCCTGTTGCTGATCGGCCCACAGCACGGGAAAGCGAACGACAAGGCTCCAGGCATAATCGACCGCGTTGCTTAGAAATTCCTCGATTGCAATCGCCTGTCCCGATTCCAGCACGCGGCGATCGTTTTCCGCGATCATCGCGGCCTCCTGCGGCCCGAAAATGTCGGCCGCGCTTAGTCCGATCGCGCTCTCGGCTGGCCGGCCGAAGACCTTTCCCATTTCCGGATTGGCGACCAGATAGCGTCCGTCGGTATCCTTCAGGTACATGCCTACGGGAGCATGCTTCATGAATGCCGCCAAGCGGGCTTCGCTGGCTCGCAGAGCTGCGTCGGCAGCGTGGCGCTGCGACAGGTCGCGCAAGCTCGCCGTGAAGAAACGACGTTTGCCGCTCCGGGCTTCGGTGATCGTGAGTTCCACCGGAAACTCGGTGCCGTTCGCTCGCATGGCAGTCTGCTCTGTGCGACGCCCGAGCAACCGCGGGGCGCCACCCGCAAGATAGGCGGCAAGCCCGTTTGCGTGCGCCTTGCGCAGATGCGGCGGGACGATGAGCTCCGAGATCTGTCTGCCGACCGCTTCAGCGCGCGAATAGCCGAAGGTCGCCTCGGCCGCCGCGTTGAATTCCACAACCAATCCGGCTTCGTCCGTGACGATCACGCAGTCGAGCGATGAGCGAACCACCGAAGCGAGGATCGCCTGTTGGAATGCGTTTCCGTCATCGTCTTCTTGCAAGGGCGGGCTCCGTGACGACCGGTCGGTACGCTGGCCGTCGGGCCGGCAAGGATGACGATTATCGTGAGTTCCGGCAAGATGCCTGAATCCGACCGCAGTACGGTGCGGGGTGGGGAAACGCTTGCACCAGCAGGACAGGAGCGCCATTTGCTGACCCTCATGGCGCGTTTCGAAACCTGCCGTTCGCGCTATGACCTGATGCGACCCTTCTTTGCTCCGAGCGCCTGACCGCGATGCCGCGATCTCGTGGTACACCGAAAAGCTGGATTTCAGCGTCGTGGATACCGTACCGTCTGGCGACGATATGACCTTCGTCTTTCTTTCGCCGGCAGTGGATGACGGCTTCCGCCTTGAACTTCTGGCAGGCCCCGGCGCTGCCGAGCGCCCCGTATACGCGGATCTTGGCGCCAGCCTCGGCCTGTCGGGGTGGCATCACCTTTGCCTTCGCCTGGACGACGTCGACAAGGCCGTTGCCGAGTTGAAGCGCCGTAGCGTGAAAATCGTGCATGAGCCATTCGATGTTCCGGCGATCAGCAGCCGCATCGCGTTCTTCTCCGATCCTTGGGGCAACATCTTCGAACTGATGCAGCCAGTCACCGCCTGATTATCGGCCAAGGAGTTAGCGTCAAAGGCGTCCTTTTCCTGCGCCATGTCTTACACAGTGGGTAGGCGCCCACACAGCCCAGCTCAGACACACGGACTAACTTCAGACGCGTATGGCCAAGGAACCGGTGGCGAGGTTAGCTTTGTCCGCAGAGCGGCTGTTCCGCGCGAGGGCGTCGTTTGTGATCCAGTTAAGGTTCTTTCTTCCGCAGGTCTTTGACTACGTCGAGAAAAGCTCGCAGTGCGGGCGGTACGGCTCGATGTCCGGGGTAGTAGACCGCAACTTCTTCCGGTGCTGGCGTCCACGCGGTCAGGACCTTGCGCAGCCGGCCATCGGACAACGCCGCTTCGGCGGCCCAATCCGCCACATAGGCGATGCCCAGACCCCCTATTGCAGCTTCGACCATCAGTTCCTCGTCATCAAGGACGATGGGGCCGTTTGCCCCGATCACCAGTTCCTGGCCTGCGCGTTCGAACTCCCATCGATAGAGCTTGCCGCTGGGCATACGGTGGCCGATGCAATGGTGGCGTTGCAATTCCTCGGGCGTTCCCGGCTCCCCGAAGCGATCGAGATAGGCGGGCGACGCGATACAGATGAACGTCAACGCGCGTGCAAACGGCACGGCGATCATGTCTTTGGGAATTGATGTGATGAGGCGTACGCCGGCATCGAACCCGCTGGACACGATATCGATGAGCTGCCCCTCGACGACGATGTCCACGGTCACGTCCGGATGGCGCTCCGCCACCTGCGGAAGGACCCGGCGAACGAGAAGCCCGGCCACCAATCGCGGTGCGTTGATGCGGACCGTGCCCGCGACATTGCCCCGGAACCCCGCGACGCTGTCGAGCGCCTCGTCCAGCGAGGCGAGCGCCGGCTGAAGACGGTCGAGCAACCGGAACCCGGCTTCTGTCGGCGAGACGCTGCGTGTGGTGCGGTTCAGAAGTCGCACGCCCATGCGTTCCTCGAGCGCACGCATCGCATGGCTCAATGTGGAAGGTGCCGTGCCGATCTCGTCCGCTGCGCGGCGGAAGCTGCGATGTGTGGCAACGGTGACGAAGGCGGTGAGATCGTTGAGCGACGGGCGGGGCATTGATGGGGATTTTGCATTATCCCATGCCGATTTCAACGGCTAATGCGCGCAATGCGACTGCCCTATCTCCCGCCTGGATCAATTGGAGAAATGAGAAATGGAAAAGACCTGGCTCATAACGGGTGTGTCTTCTGGTCTAGGCCGGCTGCTGGCGGAGAAGGCCCTGATCAGGGGAGACCGCGTCGTCGGTGCCAGCCGCAGCGAGGACGCACTTCCCGACCTGCGTGCAAGTTACCCCGAACGGCTCCGCATCGTCGCAATGGACCTCAAGGACCAGAGCTCGGTCCGCGCCGCGGTCGACCGCGCCTTCGCGGCATCCGCTCGGATCGACCTCGTCGTCAGCAATGCTGGCTATGGCCTCCTCGGCGCGGCTGAAGAGGCTGGCGATGTGCAGGTCCGGGACATCATCGACACCAATCTCATCGGCTCGATCGCACTCATCCGGGCGGCGGTGCCGCATCTGCGCAGCCAGGGTGGCGGCCGGATTTTACAGGTATCGAGCGAGGGAGGCCAGATCGCCTATCCGGCTTTCAGCCTCTATCACGCGACCAAGTGGGGTATCGAGGGATTCGTCGAGTCCGTGGCGCAGGAGGCTGCTCCCTTCGGCATCGAATTCAGCCTTGTGGAACCTGGGCCGGCGCGGACCGGGTTCGGCGGCAATCTCGCGCGGACCAAGCCGCTCGCGGCCTATGAGGGAACACCCGCCGGTCAGATCCGCGAGGCGCTGGGTGTCTCATGGGTGATCAAGGGCGACCCCGACCGCATGACGGACGCAATGATCCGGCTTGCCGATCAGGATGGTCCACTCCCGAAACGGCTGGTGCTTGGTGCCGAGGCCTATGCCGGCATCCGCAAGGCACTCGGCGGGCGCATCGAGGAGCTCGACCGGCAGAAGGACATCGCGGTTGCGGCGGATTTCACCGACGAGGAGCTGGCGCGGCTGTGACCCAACCTGTGCCGCCGATCCAGAGCCGCAGGCCACCGGCATGCAGCTCCGCCCGTTGATGCCCCAGGCTCCGGCCCGGCGCCGTTATTAAGACAGAAAGTAATACGAAATGCCTGCACGTGACGCCATTTTCCCGGCCAAACGCCACGCGTTATACGATATTCATCGATATTCCGCGGCCATTCGCTCTGGCGATCTTCTCTTCGTGTCGGGTCAGGTCGGGAGCCGTGAGGACGGCTCGCCTGAGCCCGTATTCGAGGATCAGGTTCGGCGGGCCTTCGCCAATATGCGTGAGGTCTTGGCCGCCGCCGGGTGTAGCTTCGATGACGTTGTCGACGTCACCACCTTCCACACCAACCCGGACGAACAGATCGAAACGGTGCTGGCTGTCCGCGCGGAAGAGATCGGCGCACCTCCCTACCCGAACTGGACGGCAGTGGGCGTCAATTGGCTCGCGGGTTTCGATTTCGAGATCAAGGTCATCGCCCGCATCCCTTTGACGACAAGCGGTCAGCCAGCGGACAAGGGATGATCGTTCACCCTGCAATTTCTGCATCGGCGATTTGGGCCGGTTTCAGACCGTCCGGTCAAAGGAGCTGGTTCAAGGATAGCTGCCATTCAACTCCCAACCCGGAGCGGACGTTAACTCCAATCAGCCGCAAGGGAGTTTTGATGGGGCGATTGCTGTTATTGACCCGCCAAGCGTGATCGTCCCTTCGTGCGAACAGTAGACAATCCAATCAACTTTCTCAGAGGTCCAATAACCCTCGCCGCTCGTGCCATAGACGAGGTGCCGTACCAATTGGCAAAAAAGTACGGCACCAATTCACTAAGTTATTGAAAACTTTGGTGATCCCGACAGGAATCGAACCTGTGACCTACAGATTAGGAATCTGCCGCTCTATCCTACTGAGCTACGGGACCACGCGGCCCGACACATAACCGCTTCGGATCGTTTCGCCAAGAGGCAGTTAGGCCGCTCGCTTCGGCTCCACCGCGAACGGACTCAGGCCGAGCCAGGTCTGCATTTTGCGCGCGATATCCTGGTCGCCAGTCAAGATGACTTTCGGCCCGGCCTTCTCGACGGTGATCAGTCCCATCCAGATTTCGGTCATGGTGTGCAGGTCGGTCGAGACGTAGAGATCGACATCGAAGCCCGGGTCGTACCAGCAGAGGTCGACCTCGCCGTGCTTCTCGACGATCAGCCACCACGACCGTTTCGAGGCGGGGAGCTCCTGGTACAGAAATTGTATCACCGTGCGGCCATCGGGCAGCGGCGACGCATTGAGGTTGCGCCGCATGTCCCACATCAGCAGCGACGGATCGAGGTTCTTCAGCGACAACCGCGACTCGACCCATTTCTGCCCCCAAAAGCCCATCGCCTCGACAACGGAACGCAGATCCTTGCCTGCCTCGGTCATCCGGTATTCGAAGATGCCTTTCTCGCCGCGCACCTCCTTGCGCTCGACGATCCCGGCCAGCTCGAGCTCCTTGAGGCGTTGCGACAGAAGGGTCGGCGACATTTTGGGGACGCCGCGGCGCAGATCGTTGAAACGGGTCGAGCCCGCCACCAATTCGCGAAGCAGAACCATGGTCCAGCGGGTGCACAGCACCTCCGCGGCCATCGATAACGGGCAGAACTGTTTGTATCCGGACTGGGTCACGATGTTGCCTTCCCCTCAAACTCCGCCGGAACCATAGGCCTTTCCCAGCGACGCGGCGAGTACAGAAACTGTACCACACCAGTACAGATCGCGGACTGGCTGGCGCGACCCTTGCCGTGCGACCCCTCTGCCGCTGCACGGGATACCCCTGTGCACGACCAGGAGACATGACCCATGACCGCTTACGTTATCGCAGACATCAAGGTGAGGGACCCGAAGTGGATGCCGGCCTATGCCGCGTCGGTCCACGACCTCGTTCACAAGCACGGCGGCAGATATCTGTCGCGCAGCGGCAATGTGAAGACACTCGAAGGCAAGCCGCTCGACACGACGCTGATTGCCTTGATGGCGTTCCCGACCGAGGCAGCGGCGCGCGCCTTCACCGACGATCCTGCCTACGCACCGTTCGTTTCGGCCCGTCAGGGCGGCAGCGACAGCCGTTTCCAGCTGATCGACAACTCCGATCTGGCTGGGACGATCCCGTATCTGCCGAAGGGATGATCTTCCCCTGCATTCGTCGCATCGGGATAGGGATCTCCCAGCAACAACAGCCACAGCGCCCACCTGCCGGACCTCCTTACCTCCGGCGGCCAGCCGGGCTGTGCTTTTCAAGAAGAATGGAATGACTATGACAATCAACTTTCGCAATAGACTTCTCGCTGCCGCGGCGCTGCTGTCGGCCTGCACTGCGTTGGCGCAGGCGCATCAGGCAGCGCCCGCGTCCGGTCCCAATCCGCTGGCCGACAAGGTACGCGCCGCCAACAGCCGCTTCGAGAATGTGGCGGCGGCGACCGCCGAGGGCTATGCGCCGATCCCCTGCGCCAGCGGCATCACCGGCGGCGCCATGGGCATCCACTACGTCAATCCCGGCTACCTCAAGGACGACGCTGTCGATGTCGCCAAGCCGGAAGCGGTGATGTACGAGCCGATGGCCGACGGCACGCTAAAACTGATCGCGGTCGAATACATCACCTCGAAAGGCCCGGCCTCGCTCGATGGGCATCTGTTCAACTTCAACAGCGCGCCCAATCGCTATGGCCTCGGTCCGTTCTATGAGCTGCATGTCTGGGCCTGGAAGGGCAACCCGACCGGCGCGTTCGCGGATATGAACCCGAACGTGTCGTGCGAACCGACGACTGCTGTCAGCCAGTAAGCAGCCGAGCCAGGCGGCGCCAACGCCGCCTGGCCGAATGTGGGAGCAGGCCCCAAAGAGGTCGGGATAGCGGAACTTTCGGGACGCCGGCGCGCTTTAGTGTCCCGAAGGAGACACCGCATGAGCGCCACCAAAGAGTTCTTTCAAACGTGGCTGCAGGAGAATGTCGGCAATTTGCCTGCCGAGAGCGAGGTGAGCGTCGCCGTTCTGGCGCAGCAATTCGAGCAGGACGCCGACGCTGCCGGCTATGGCCACGAGGTTCGCGAAGACGAACTCGGCAATATCCAGGAGGCGATCGAGGCAGCCCTGAAGAAGGCGAGGACAGGCGAAGAACCGCAACCCGCCGACGACAACGAGCTGGCGCCGGTCATGGAAGCGCTGGAGGTCGAGGATCCGAAGAGCGGGCCGTAAGCCAATGCCGAACGGCTACGCCGCCAGCGCTGTTTCCGCCAGCTTCACCCAATAGCTCATGCCGTGCGGGATGACCTCGTCGTTGAAGTCGTAGGCTGGGTTGTGCAGGCCGGCGGTATCGCCATTGCCGATGAAGATGAAGGCGCCCGGCCGCGCTTCAAGCATGTAGGAGAAATCCTCGCCGCCCATCACCGGCTGGATCGCGCGGTGCACATAGCTGTCGCCGGCGACGTCGGCCGCGATGTCGCTGGCAAAGACCGTCTCTTCCGGATGGTTGAAGGTGACCGGGTAATTGGCATTGTAATCAACCTCGATTGTCGCGCCGAAGGCAGCGCCCAGGCCTTGGCAAAGCGCGCGGATGCGCTCTTCGGCCTTCTTGGCGACCTCCTTCTTCAGCGTGCGTACGGTGCCGGCGATCTCGGCGGTCTCGGGAATGACGTTATAGGCATCGCCGGCGTGGAATTTCGTCACCGAGACGACCACCGCCTCGACCGGATCGGTGCTGCGCGAGGCGATCGTCTGCAATGCGCCGACGAGTTGGCTGGTGATGACGATCGGATCGATGGTGCCGTGCGGCATCGCCGCGTGGCCGCCCCGGCCCTTGACGGTGATGGTGAATTCGGCGGTCGCCGCCATGATCGGGCCCGGCCTGATGGCGAACTGGCCGACCGGCAGGCCCGGCATGTTGTGCATGCCGAAAACCTTGGAGATACCGAAGCGCTCCATCATACCGTCCTTGACCATCTCGTTGCCGCCGCCGCCGCCCTCTTCGGCCGGCTGGAAGATGACCGCGACGGAGCCGGCGAAATTGCGCGTTTCGGCGAGGTATTTGGCGGCACCCAACAGCATCGCGGTGTGGCCGTCATGACCGCAGGCGTGCATCTTGCCGGGGACGGTCGAGGCATAGGATTTGCCGGTGATCTCGTTGAGCGGCAGGGCATCCATGTCGGCGCGCAGGCCGATGGTCGAGCCTTCGCCGTGGCGGCCGCGGATGATGCCGACGACGCCGGTCTTGCCCAAACCCGTCACGATGTCGTCGCAGCCGAAAGCCTTCAGCTTCTCGGTGACGAAAGTGGCGGTCTTGAAGACGTCGAAATTCAGCTCCGGCGTCTGGTGCAAATGGCGGCGCCAGCCGGCCACCTCGTCCTGCATTTCGGCGGCTCGGTTCAGGATCGGCATGATGGTTCCATTTCGCTGTTGGAGCAGGCGGTCTTGGCCTGCTGCTTTGCAATTGTGCCTGTTGCCTTGCAACCATGCACGCTGCTTTGCATTGTGCTGCTGCTTCCACATTGTGATCGGCAGCACTTTGCCATGTTGACGTCACATAGAGTAAATAGCACCGCGACTGTGGTCCGGGAACAGAGGGCCGGACCATTATCCTGGCGATCGTGTAACGAAATCTTACGGAGCCAGGTGGGACTGCGGCAAGAGGCTATTTCGGTTTTCATGATGCGCTACAGGCATTTCCTCAAACTGTTGGTGGCGGGCACGGTGGCGCTTGCGTCGCTGGCCGGGCCTGCCTTGGCCAATCCGACAATCCTGTTCGACCTGAACAGCGGCAAGATCCTGCAGCACCAGGAGGCGTTCAGGCGCTGGTACCCGGCTTCGCTGACAAAGCTGATGACCGCCTATGTGGCGTTTCGTGCGATTGCCGCGGGTGAGGTCCAGCTCGATTCGCCGATCAAGGTGACGAAACATTCCGCCGGCGAGCCGCCGAGCAAGATGGGCTTCAAGCCGGGCTCGGTGATGCGGTTGGACAATGCGCTGAAGATGATGCTGGTCAAATCGGCCAACGATATCGCCATGGCGGTCGGCGAGAATATCGGCGGTTCGCAAGCGGCTTTCGCCGAACGCATGAACGCCGAAGCGCAGAGGCTCGGCATGAGCGGGTCCCATTTCGTCAATCCGAACGGGCTCTATTCGCCGGACCAGTATACGACAGCGCGCGATCTCGCTTTGCTGGTGATGGCGATTCGCAAGGAATTTCCGCAATATGCCCCCTGGTTCTCGATCGAAGGCCTTGCCGTCGGCAAGAAGGCGATCTCCAACTACAACCTGCTGATCGGCCGCTATCCGGGTGCCGACGGCATGAAGACGGGTTTCGTCTGCTCGTCCGGGTTCAACATGGTCGGCTCGGCGACCCGCAACGGCCGCACCCTGGTCGCCGTGGTGCTCGGCGAGCAATCGGCCGTCACCCGCGCCGAGGCGGCGGCAAAATTGCTCGACCAGGGCTTTGCAACGCCGGCGCCGAGCTGGCTGACGGTAGCGGCGCTGCCCGCCTATGGCGACACCATGTCGGCCAACGACATGAATGACGAAATCTGCAAGAAGAAGCCGGTCGATGAGCAGTCGGAAACCGCACCCGCCGTCGGCGACAAGGGCAAGGACGTGCCGAAATCGCCCTATCAGGAAAAGCTCGACCATGTACCGACGCTGATCGCCGTCGGCCTTGGCGGCGCCACGGGACCGAAGCCGAAGGCGATGCTCGACGCCTCCGGGCAGGAATATGCCGACGTGCCGCTGCCGACATGGCGGCCGGACCGGGCGCCGCCGGCCGGCGCCGAGCCAGTTGTGGCCGGATCCGCCACCGCCGCGCAGGTCCAGCAGCCGGCCAAGGCGCTGAACTAGCCGCATGGCCGGCTTCCCGATCCCCGTTTCGGTGCTCACCGGCTTTCTCGGTGCCGGCAAGACGACGCTGCTCAACCGGCTGCTGCGGGATCCCGCGCTCGCCGACACCGCCGTCATCATCAACGAGTTCGGCGAGGTGGCGATCGACCATCTCCTGGTCGAGCAGGCCTCCGACGGCATCATCCAGCTCTCCGACGGCTGTCTCTGCTGCACGGTGCGGGGCGAGCTGGTCGACACGCTGGCTGACCTCGTCGACCGCCTGCAGACCGGCCGCATCGACCGGCTTGCCCGCGTCGTCGTCGAGACCACCGGGCTCGCCGATCCCGCCCCCGTGCTGCAGTCGATCATGGCGCATCCGGCCCTGGTCCAGGCCTTCCGGCTCGACGGCGTCATCACCCTGGTCGACGCCGTCAACGGCAATGCGGCGCTCGATGCCCATGTCGAGGCGGTGAAGCAGGTGGCGGTCGCCGACCGTATCGTGCTCAGCAAGGCCGACCTGGCCACGGATGCAGGCGATGTCGAGGCGTTGCGGGCGCGGCTCAGGCAGCTCAACCCGGGCGCCGTGGTGCTCGACGCGAGTCAGGCAAGCGCCGCGACTCTGTTCGATTGCGGCCTCTACAATCCGGCCACCAAATCGGTCGATGTGCAGCGTTGGCTGGGCGAAGAAGCCGGCGACGACCATGACCATAGCCGGCATGACCACAGCGGGCATGATGACGACGGGCATCATGACGACGGGCATGACGGTGGCGATCACCATCACCATGATCATGGTCATGGCCATAGGCACGATTCCCGCGTGCGTTCGCATTCGTTGGTTCACGACGGGCCGGTGCCGTTTTCGGCAATCGAGATGTTCCTCGATCTGCTGCGCTCGGCGCATGGCGAGCGCCTGTTGCGGATGAAGGGCGTCATCGAGCTTGCAGAAGACCCGTCGCGGCCGCTGGTTATCCATGGCGTGCAGAAGATCCTGCATCCGCCGGTGCAACTGCCGGCCTGGCCGGACAGCCAGCGCGGCACCAGGCTGGTGCTGATCACGCTCGACATGCCGGAAGACTATGTCCGCCGGCTGTTCGCCGCCTTCACCAACCAGCCGTCGATCGACACGCCGGACCGGGCGGCACTGGAGAGCAATCCGCTGGCCATCGCCGGGCGGTGAAGCGGCTGATCTCCCCCCTCGAGGGGGAGATGGCCGGCAGGCCAGAGGGGGTTGCCGCGCGTGAAGCGCCAACTTTCTCTTTGGTCGTACATGGCGTCGCGCCAGCCGAGGCAACCCCCTCTGTCGCCTTCGGCGACATCTCCCCCTCGAGGGGGGAGATCACGCGCTCAGCCGCGCTCGACCAGGAAGCGGTGGCCGGCTGACATCGCCGTTGTCTCGACCAGCCGATGGCCGCTCTCGGCGCAGAAGGCGGGAATGTCGATGACGGCGAGGGGGTCGGTGGTTTCGAGCCACAGGCGGCTGCCCGGCTGCATTGTGGCCAGGCGCTTTTTTGCCTTGAGCACGGGCAACGGGCAGTTCAGGCCTTTGAGGTCGTAGACGGCGGCGGGGCTGGTTGAGGGCCTCTCTTCTTGGCCCCCATCTTCTTGTTCAAGCATGAAGTTCAGCCGCCAAACATGCCGAGCAGCTTTTTCTTCAACCTTGTCGCCGTGCTTTCGGCGTCCGCAGCCTGCGTTTCGACTGCCGGGGCGGCGTCCGATGGCGCTACGGTGGCAGTGGCGACAGGCATCTCTGCGGCGGTCTTGGCAGCTTCCTTTTCGGCGAGCGCCTGGGCTTTGGCAGCTTCCTTCTCGGCCAAGGCCTGTGCCTTGGCTGCCGCTTTCGCTGCCTTCGCCGCTTCTATCGCGGCAAGCCGCTGTTCCTCGGCCTTCTGCTTGGCAGCCTTTTCGGCGTCGAGGGCCGCCATCTTGCGGCCCGCCGGCGAATCGATGCGGCCCATGCGCGCCGTTTCGGCCACCGTGCCGTCCGGGTTGAGCGAGGGCGGCTCGATCGGAACGCGTTCGCCGCGGGCACGCCGCTTCGACCAGTCGGAAACGATGCTGGCTTCCTTGATCCCGGCGATGGTCGGCTTGGGTGCCGGCACGCTGGCCTTGACGGCGCCGTTGAAGGCCGCCTCATAGGTGCTTTGATAGGCGTTGATGGCGCTCTTCAGCGAATCGGGCTGGGTGGTCGCAGGGCAAGCGCCGGTCGGATTGAAGGTCGAGCCGTCGGCCGCAACCTGGTTGAAGACGTAGCGCTTCTCGCAGACGTCGACTTTCGGCGGCACCTTGGTGACCTCGAAATTGTCGTAGCCGACCTTCAGCATCTTCCAGAATTCGTAGTTCGGGTCGTTGCGATAGCGCGCCATGTTGGCGGCGGTCATGCGGAACGGAAAAGCCTGGATCTGGAACTCGGTCTGGCCGCCCTGGAAGGCGTCGCGGCCGAAAGCGTAAATCTGCTCGATCTGCGCGTCGGTCATCGAATAGCAGCCGGACGACGAGCAGGCGCCATGGACCATCAGGTTGGAACCCGTGCGGCCATTAGCGCGGTCATAGGCGTTCGGGTAGCCGATGTTGAAAGACAGGTGGTAATTCGACCGCGGGTTCATCTGTGCCGGGCGGACCGTGTAAAAGCCTTCCGGCGCCTGGCGGTCGCCTTCGGTGAATTTTGGCCCGAGCTTGCCTGACCATTTGCAGATGTCGTAGCTGGCGACCAGGTCGTAGCGGCCGTTGGTCTTGGCCTTCCAGATTTCGAGCTTGCCTTCTTCCTTGAAGATGCGGGCCATCACCGAAGAGGTGCGGACCATGCCCTTGGCTTTCATCTCGGCCAGGATCTTGTCCGGCAGCGGTTTGTTGGCTTGCGGCGCAAAATCCTTCATCGAAGCGTCATTGCAGCCGGCGACGCCGATCGCAGCGATCAGAACTCCGGTGCGGGCAAGCTTGGCAAACATGGATATGGCTATCGTCTTCATCTCTGCGCCGCGGATGCCGCAGCTGCTAAACCGACCGCTGACGGACCTTAAGCCTGTTAACCTTGAAAATTCCTTACCGCAATCAAGCGGCGCGTCCCCTTGCGTTAAGCTCACTGAGCCGAATGCGGCGGCATTTTTGTGGCGAAACTGGTTCACGCCGCCACATTTCGGGTCGCGTGCCTGCCGGATGTTACAGATTGCGGCCCATCGCCAGGTATTTCTCGCGGCGATGCTCGCGGAAGTCGGTGTTGGCGCCGGAGAATTCATTCATCGTCCTGGCGATGAGGTCGCCGGTGGCGGCAATCACCGTTTCGGGGGCGCGATGGGCACCGCCGAGCGGCTCGGCAATGATGGCGTCGATGATCTTCAGCTCCAGCAGGTCCTGCGCCGTGATCTTCATGTTGGTCGCCGCGTCCTTGGACCGCGTGGTGTCGCGCCACAGAATCGAGGCTGCGCCCTCCGGCGAGATCACCGAATAGATGGCGTGTTCGAGCATGTAGACGCGGTTGGCGGTGGCGATTGCTATCGCGCCGCCCGAGCCGCCTTCGCCGATCACCACCGAGATCGACGGCACCTTCAGGCCAAGGCAGGCCGAAGTCGAGCGGGCGATGGCTTCCGCCTGGCCGCGCTCTTCGGCGTTGACGCCGGGATAGGCGCCGGCCGTGTCGACCAGCGTCAGCAGCGGGATCTGGAAGCGGTCGGCGAGTTCCATCAGCCGCACCGCCTTGCGGTAGCCCTCCGGCCGCACCGAGCCGAAATTATGCTTCAGCCGGCTTGCCGTGTCGGAACCCTTCTCCTGGCCGATGATCGCCACCGGCTCGCCGCGGAAGCGGGCGAAGCCGCCGACGATCGCCTGGTCCTCGCCGAAATTGCGGTCGCCGGCGAGCGGCGTGAAATCGGTAAGCAGGCCCTTGATGTAGTCGATGCAATGCGGCCTGTCCGGATGGCGCGCCACCTGCACCTTCTGCCACGGCGACAGCGCCTTGTAGGCGTCGCGCAGCGCATCGCGCGAGCGCTTCTCGAGACGGGCGATCTCATCGCCGACATCGACCGCCTCGCCGTTCTCGGCAAGCTTCTTCAGCTCAAGGATCTTGCCTTCGAGATCCTGCACAGGCTTTTCGAAATCGAGGTAATTGTACATTCTTGGGCGGACCGGCAAGTCGGAAGGCAATGACTGACGCAAGCCTGAAAATGCAGGCTGGGCGCGGTGGAACGTCGTTCTCACATAGCGACATGACGCCTAGTCGGCAAGCGGATGATGATCGTTGACCAGACGCACCAGCCGCTCCTCCAGCACATGCGTGTAGATCTGCGTCGTTGAAATATCGGCATGGCCGAGCAACTGCTGCACGGCCCTGAGATCAGCGCCGTTCTGCAAGAGATGGCTGGCGAAAGCATGGCGCAGCACATGCGGCGATATCTTCGCCGCGGCAATGCCGGCCCGAGCGCCAAGCCCTTTCAGCTCGCGGGCAAAGACCTGTCTCGAGAGATAGCCGCTGTCGGAGGCAGCCGGAAACAGGAACGGGCTGTCGGCAAGAGCCGGCACCGCCCCCCGTGCGGCAAGCCATGTCCGCATCGCGGTGCGCGCCTTGGCCGACAGCGGCACCATGCGCTCCTTGTTGCCCTTGCCGCGGACCATGAAGAAGCGGTCGTCGCGCTGTGCCACCGTCACGGGAAGGCCGACCAGCTCCGAAACGCGCAAGCCGGTGGCGTAGAGCACCTCGACCAGCGCGTGCAGGCGCAGCGCCGCCAGCCTGTCGCCGTCATGCATGGAGGGGTCCATCGCCTCCTGCGCCGCGCGGTCGAGCAGCCGGCCGGTATCGGCCTCGCTCATCGTCTTAGGCAGCGGCCGGCCTTTCTTCGGACTGTCCAGCGTGCCGGTCGGATCGTCACCGCGCAGGCCTTCGGCGTAGAGGAACTGGAAGAACTGCCGGATCGCCGACAATTTGCGCGCCTGCGAGCTGGCGGCAAAGCCGCGCGCGGCGATGTCGTCGAGATAGGCACGGATGTCGGCGCTGGTGGCAGCGGCAAGCCCACCGCCGATCCCGGCGGAAGCGTCTTCGAGGTCGCGGCGGTAGGAGGAAAGCGTGTTTTCGGCCGCGCCGCGCTCGGCGCTCATCATCTCCAGGAAGGCTTCGATGCGGGCGGCGCTGTTCATTTTTTGGGATTGAGCTTTTCCGGAGGGATACGCACGCTCATTTCCGCCTTTCTCGGCTCGACGAACATGACCAGGGCGAACATCGCGCCATAGACAATGCCGGCCAGAATCGCGAGCGTCACGACAAAGCGAAACAGTGTTGGCATTAATTTTCGCCCGTCGTCTTATTCTGCATTTCCAACCCTGTGCCCTTATGAGACGCCAATCCGGCCAATTCAAGGGTGAAGCCCATAGTCCCGGTTGCGCCGCGCTTGACGCAAACAGGCTTTTGATGTCGATACGCCGCCAAAGAGGCCCTAGAAGCATGAACGCGCTACCAGCAAATCCTCCGGGCGAGAGCCATGCCGCGCTGCTCGGCCGGCTGGGCGGCCGTTCCATCGTCTTTGTCGGGCTGATGGGCGCCGGCAAGACGGCGATCGGCCGCAAGGTGGCGGCGATGCTGGCACTACCCTTCATCGACAGCGACCAGGAGATCGAAACTGTTTCGCGCATGAGCGTCCCGGACCTGTTCGAGCGCTATGGCGAGGCGGAGTTCCGAGCACTGGAGCAGCGCGTCATCCTGCGTGTGCTGGAGCACGGGCCGCAGGTGCTGTCGACCGGCGGCGGCGCCTTCATGAACGCGCAGACGCGCGAGGCGATCGCCAGCCATGGCGTTTCGGTTTGGCTGAAAGCCGAGATCGACCTGTTGATGGAGCGCGTTTCCAAGAAACAGAACCGGCCGCTGCTGAAAAGCGCCGATCCACGCGCCGTGCTGGAACGGCTGATGGCGGAACGCTACCCGGTTTATGCCGCGGCCGATGTCATCGTGCCGACCCGCGACGACCGCAAGGAGATCATTGCCGCCGAAGTGGTGGACGCGCTGCGCGGCCATCTCGGCATTGCCGACATTGACGAGGTGCGGTCGTGAGCGCTGATGCAACGGTCTCTGTCGAAGTCGGGCTTGGCGAGCGTGCCTACGATATTTTGATCGGTCCCGGCCTGCTGTCACGAGCCGGCGCCGAGATTTCGCGCCGTCTGCCGGGGACGCGGGCGGCGGTCGTCACCGACGAAAACGTCGCGGCCGCGCATCTCGCGACGCTTGCGGCCGGCCTGGCAAGCGGTGGCATCCAACATGCCGTCATCACGTTGCCGCCAGGCGAAAAGACCAAGAGCTTTGCGCATCTCGAAGAGGTGGTCGATGGCGTGTTGGCCGCCAAGCTGGAGCGCGGCGACGTCGTCATCGCGCTCGGCGGCGGCGTCATCGGCGACCTGGCCGGCTTTGCCGCCGGCATCGCGCGGCGCGGCATGAATTTCGTGCAGGTTCCGACCTCGCTGCTGGCGCAGGTCGATTCCTCCGTCGGCGGCAAGACCGGCATCAACAGCAAGCGCGGCAAGAACCTCGTCGGGGTGTTCCACCAGCCCAAGCTGGTGCTGGCCGATACCGAAGTGCTCGACACGCTGCCGATCCGCGAGTTTCGCGCCGGCTATGCCGAACTGGCCAAATACGGGCTGATCGACCGGCCGGAGTTCTTCGCCTGGCTGGAAGAAAACTGGCGCCAAGTGTTTGCCGGCGGGCCGGAGCGGGCTGCGGCCATCGCCGAGGCCTGTCGTGCCAAGGCCGACGTCGTTGCCCGCGACGAGTTCGAGACCGGCGACCGCGCCCTGCTCAATCTCGGCCACACCTTCGGCCATGCACTGGAGGCGGCGACCGGCTATGACGGCGCACGGCTCGTGCATGGCGAAGGCGTCGCCATCGGCATGGCGCTGGCGCACCGCTTTTCCTCAAGGCTCAATTTGGCGAGCCCCGACGATGCGGCGCGCGTCGAGGCGCATCTTCGCGCCGTCGGCCTACCCTGGCGCATGGCCGACATTCCGGGCGAATTGCCCGACGCCGAGCAGCTGTTCTCCTTCATCACCCAGGACAAGAAGGTGTCGCGCGGCGCGCTGACCTTCATCCTGACGCGCGGCGTCGGACAGGCCTTCATCGCCAGGGATGTGCCGGCCTCGGAAGTGCTGGCGTTCCTCAGGGAGAACCATCCGGGTCGGCAGGAAAGCCGCCCGGGATGAGTCAGGCCGGCTGGATCGCGGCTGCAGTGCTCGCCGGCCTAGGCCTGCTGGGCTTCGTCCTGCGCCGGCACCTGCTCGCCGCCTTCGGCTATGAGCTGCAGCGCATCGAGCCGCAGCGCTCGGCGCGCGAGGAACTGCGCGGCGCCGTCGACGATTTCCGCCGCGACGGCCAGGTGGTGCGCGAGGACCGCGCCCGCATCGGCGGCCTGTTCGACCTCGAGGAGCTCGAAGTGTCGGACGTCATGGTCCACCGCACCAATATGCGCTCGGTCAATGCCGATGACCCGCCCGAAGCGGTGGTTCGCGAGATCCTGCAGAGCCCGCACACCCGCATGCCGTTGTGGAAGGGTTCGCTCGACAACATTGTTGGCGTGCTGCACGCGAAGGATCTGCTGCGCGCGCTGAACGAGGTCGGCAACGATTTCTCCCGGATCGACGTGATGAAGATCGCATCTAAACCGTGGTTCGTGCCCGACACCACGACGCTGCAGGAGCAGCTCAACGCCTTCCTGCGCCGCAAGGCGCATTTCGCCATCGTCGTCGACGAATATGGCGAGGTCGAAGGGCTGGTGACGCTGGAGGACATCATCGAGGAGATCGTCGGCGAGATCGCCGACGAGCACGATATCGACATCCAGGGTGTCAAGCAGGAGGCCGACGGCTCCGTCGTCGTCGACGGCACGGTGCCGATCCGCGACCTGAACCGGGCGCTCGACTGGCACCTGCCGGACGAGGAAGCCACCACCATTGCCGGCCTCGTTATCCACGAGGCGCAGTCGATCCCGGACGAAAAGCAGGCCTTTACGTTTCACGGCAAGCGCTTCGTCGTCATGAAGCGCGACAAGAACCGAATCGCGCGGCTGAGGATCAAGCCGGTAATGCTTGGCGAATGACAGCGCGCATCTTGCGGCACCTGTGGGCGGTCAGGAGTCTATGACAATCGATCGGCGAAGCCTGCTTCTGGTGTCGATGGCGGCGCTGTTGCCGGGGCAGGCGGCGGCATTGCGGCTGCGTTCGCCGTCGCCCGAAACCTTCGACTATGGGCCGGCCAAGCTCGACATCTATTCCCGCGACGGCGCAAGCGGCCTGCCGGTCGTCTTCTTCGTCCATGGCGGCGCCTGGCGGGTCGGCAGTCGCGGCAACGTCAATGCCAAGCCGCAATTCCTGCTCGACAATGGCTTCTGCTTCGTCTCGATCGACTACCGGATGCTGCCCGAGGCCGACGTCGCCACCCAGGCGGCGGATGTCGAACTGGCCTATCGCTACGTCCGCGCCAACATCGCCAGGCATGGCGGCGATCCGGACCGGATCGTCGCGATGGGCCATTCGGCCGGCTGCCATCTCGTCGCATTGACCGGCCTGCGCGGCGGCCTGCCCGGGGTCGCGGCGCTGGTCCTCGACGACACCAGGGCTTACGACCTGGAGGCATTGGCCAGGAGCGGCGGCATGGCAGGGGTCTATGCCCGCGCCTTTCCCGATCCGGCGCAGTGGCGCGCGCTGTCGCCTGTCACCTATGTGGAAGGCCGCAAGCACCCGCCGACCTTCATCGCCCATTCACGGGCGAAAGCCCGCGCGGCGGACGCGGAGGCCTTCGCCGGGCGTCTGCGCGCCACCGGAACCAGGGTCACGCTGTTCGACGGCAGCGCCTATTCGCACATGTCGATCAATCGCGACTTCGGCACCGAAGGCGATGCATTGACCACAGCGGTGATGGCCTTCTTGAGGTCGAGCGTCGGCTGATCTACCAGCGGGTCTTTTCGCCGGGCGCCGCCGGCTCGATCGCCAGGGCATGCACGCCGGACTTCAACTCCTCGGCCAGCAGATCGTTGACGGCGCGGTGACGCTCGACGCGGCTCATGCCGGCAAAGGCTGGCGCGACGATGCGGATGCGGAAATGCGTCTCGCCGGCGCCGTCGAAGGCAGCGTGATGGCCGGAATCCGCGTGATGATGACCGGCATGGAGATGGCTTTCGTTGATGACGTCCAGCCGTTCCGGCGAAAACGCCTTTTTCAGCTTATCTTCCATCGTTGCCTGTATGGACATCGTCGCTTCCCTTCACCACATCTATGTCATCGCACAAAATTCGCCATTCGCCGGTTTTATGCCGCGATTCAGCGGTTAGGGCGATCATCGCGAAAATGTCAATTCTTGTTTCGCATCCGCGAACGGCCCATAAATGGGTGAGATGAAGCCGTACCCAAAATATTTCGAGAAGATTCGCATCCGCCCGGAGAAGGACGCGGAGCTGAAGTCGCGTTCGCCGATCTGCCAATGGGATGGCTGCAAGGAGGCCGGTACCCACCGCGCGCCGGTCGGGCGGATGAAGGAAGGCGAGTATTTCCAGTTCTGCTTCGACCATGTGCGCGAGTACAACAAGGGCTTCAATTATTTCTCGGGCGTTCCGGATACCGAGATCGCGCGCTTCCAGAAGGAAGCCATGACCGGCCACCGGCCGACCTGGAAAATGGGCGTCAACGGCGCCTCGACACGCTCCTCGCCCGACTTCGCCCAGGCGCGTTCCGGCCGTGCCGGCTACTACAATCGCATGCGCGATCCCTTCGACCTGTTCAAAGGCCCGAAGGACCCGCGCGAAGCACGCGAGCGCAAGGCCAAGCCGCTTGAGGCCAAGGCACTGGAAACGCTTGGCCTTGATACAAAGGCAAGTGGCAAGGATATCAAGGCGCGCTATAAGGAACTTGTGAAACGCCACCATCCGGATGCGAATGGCGGCGACAGAGGTTCGGAAGACCGGTTCCGCGATGTGCTCCAGGCGTATCGCGTGCTCAAGCAGGCAGGTTTGTGCTGAGCGACCTTACGGTTCGTGTCGCTTTCCAACTTTCATAGGGTTGGAAAAGGCTCTAAGACCGCCCCCGAACAAAATCGATTGCCAGCGAAACGCGGCGTTTCGCTTGTGGAGACGTGATAGAGATGAACAAGGTCGATCGCGACATCGCCAACCTGCCCGACACCACGGTGTCGGTGAAGGAGACATTCGGCTTCGACTCCAAGATGGTGGTGCCGGCCTATTCGGTGACGAGCGAGCATGTGCCCGACATCGATCCGGACTACCTGTTCGACAAGAACACGACGATGGCGATCCTCGCCGGCTTTGCCTATAACCGCCGCGTCATGGTGTCGGGCTATCACGGCACCGGCAAGTCGACGCATATCGAGCAGGTCGCCGCCCGCCTCAACTGGCCTTGCGTGCGTGTCAACCTCGACAGCCATGTCAGCCGTATCGATCTCGTCGGCAAGGATGCCATCGTCGTCAAGGAAGGGCTGCAGATCACCGAATTCCGCGACGGCATCCTGCCCTGGGCCTATCAGCACAATGTCGCGCTGTGCTTCGACGAGTACGATGCCGGCCGCCCGGACGTGATGTTCGTCATCCAGCGCGTGCTGGAATCGTCGGGCCGGCTGACGCTGCTCGACCAGAGCCGGGTTATCCGCCCGCATCCGGCCTTCCGGCTGTTTTCGACCGCGAATACGGTCGGGCTCGGCGACACCACAGGCCTCTACCACGGCACCCAGCAGATCAACCAGGCGCAGATGGACCGCTGGTCGATCGTCACTACGCTGAACTATTTGCCGCACGACAATGAAGTGAACATCGTGCTGGCCAAGGCCAAGCATTATCGCGACGGCAAGGGCAAGGAGATCGTCAACAAGATGGTTCGTGTCGCCGACATGACGCGCTCGGCCTTCATCAACGGCGATTTGTCGACGGTTATGAGCCCGCGCACGGTTATCACCTGGGCCGAGAATGCCGAAATCTTCGGCAATATCGGCATGGCGTTCCGGCTGACCTTCCTCAATAAATGCGACGAGCTGGAACGCTCGCTGGTCGCCGAGTTCTACCAGCGCGCCTTCGGCGAAGATTTGCCGGAATCGGCGGCGAATGTGGTGCTGGGCTAAGCAGAGTCTCGATGGCGGGTCCGGGCGACAACACACGAAACAAATCCAAGACCGGCGCTGAGGCCGACAGCTTCAAGCGCGCGGTTACCGTCTGCATGCGCGCCATCGCCGGCGACAAGGATCTCGAGGTCGGTTTCGCCAAGGACCGGCCGGCGCTGGCCGGCAGTCGCGCCCGGCTGCCCGAACTGCCGAAGAAGGCATCGAAGGCGGATATCGCCATTACCCGCGGGCTCGGCGATTCCATGGCGCTGAAGCGCGCCTGCCATGATACGCGCATCCACACCAGGCTGGCGCCGGAAGGCAAACAGGCCCGCGCCATCTACGACGCGGTCGAGCAGGCCCGGGTCGAGGCGATCGGCAGCCGCGCCATGCAGGGCGTTGCCGACAATATCGGCTCGATGCTCGAGGACAAATACGCCAGGGCCAACCTCGCCGACGTCAAGGACAAGGCCGACGCGCCGATCGAGGAGGCGCTGGCGCTGATGGTGCGCGAAAAGCTGACCGGCCGCACTGTGCCGAAGAGCGGCGAACGGCTGGTCGATCTCTGGCGCCCCTGGGTCGAGGAAAAAGCCAGTGCCGATCTGGACGGGCTGTCGGCAAAGCTCGACGACCAGCAGGCGTTCGCCCGCGTCGTGCGCGAGATGCTCGCCTCCATGGAAATGGCGGAGGAGCTCGGCGACGACCAGGAGACGGAAGACTCCGAGGACAACGACGAAAACCAGCCGCAAGGCGAGGAGCAGAGCGAGGAGGGCGGCGAAGACGATTCGGGCTCCGAGCAGTCGCAGTCCGAGGATACCGAGGCATCGTCGGACGACGAGCAATCGGCCGAGACGGAAGCCT
Organism: Mesorhizobium sp. M0208; assembly: GCF_040322015.1. Classification (NCBI taxonomy): domain Bacteria; kingdom Pseudomonadati; phylum Pseudomonadota; class Alphaproteobacteria; order Hyphomicrobiales; family Phyllobacteriaceae; genus Mesorhizobium; species Mesorhizobium sp. M0208. Next base: position 317,613 of record NZ_JAMYSP010000003.1, read on the forward strand.
CCGACGCCACCGCCGAGGATCTCTCCGACGATGACGACGCCGATGCGGAGACGCCCGGCGAGGCGCGCCGCAACGACAATCCCTTCACCAATCTGCCGAAAGAGATCGACTACAAGGTCTTCACCACGGCCTTCGACGAGACCGTTGGTGCGGAGGAACTGTGCGAGGAGGAGGAGCTCGACCGACTGCGCGCCTTCCTCGACAAGCAGCTCGCCAACCTTTCCGGCGTCGTCGGGCGGCTGGCCAACCGGCTGCAGCGCCGCCTGATGGCGCAGCAGAACCGCTCCTGGGATTTCGACCTCGAAGAAGGCTATCTCGATCCGGCACGGCTGGTGCGCGTCGTCATCGACCCGATGCAGCCTCTGTCCTTCAAGCAGGAGCGCGATACCAAATTCCGCGACACGGTGGTGTCGCTGGTGCTCGACAATTCGGGTTCGATGCGCGGCCGGCCGATCACGGTCGCCGCGACCTGCGCCGACATCCTGGCGCGCACGCTGGAACGCTGCGGCGTCTCGGTCGAAATCCTCGGCTTCACCACCCGCGCCTGGAAGGGCGGGCAGGCGCGCGAGAAATGGCTGAAGGAAGGCAAACCGCCGAACCCCGGCCGGCTCAACGATCTGCGCCACATCATCTACAAATCCGCCGACCACCCGTGGCGGCGGGCGCGCCGCAATCTCGGGCTGATGATGCGCGAGGGCCTGCTCAAGGAAAACATCGACGGCGAGGCGCTGCTGTGGGCGCACAACCGGCTGATCGCGCGGCCGGAGCAGCGCAAGATCCTGATGATGATCTCGGACGGGGCGCCGGTCGACGATTCGACGCTGTCGGTCAATCCGGGCAATTATCTCGAGCGGCATCTGCGCGCCATCATCGAGCTCATCGAGACGCGCTCGCCTGTCGAGCTTTTGGCCATCGGCATCGGCCACGACGTCACCCGCTACTATCGCCGCGCCGTCACCATCGTCGATGCCGAAGAACTGGCCGGCGCCATGACCGAGCAGCTGGCCTCGCTGTTCGCCGAGGAAACCGTGCGGGACACGCGGCGCGGCGGCATGCGGCGCGCCGGATGATTTTTTCCCGCGGCGGCTTTTGGCAGAAGCTTTTGGCCGCCAGTGCGTTGTTAGGCATCAGTTTGGCGCCGGCTATCGCTGCCGGCCTGGCCTCGGTCGAGCCGGCCGAAATCTCGGCACGGCCGATCAGCGAATTCCATATCGGCCGGCCGGACAAACAGTTCGGGCCGCTCGAATTCGTCGGCGGGCTCGAAATGACCTCGTCGACGCGCGATTTCGGCGCGCTCTCGGCGCTTCGGTTCCTCAAGCCCGGCAGCGATTTCATCGGCGTTGCCGACACCGGCTTCTGGTTCTTCGGCACCCTCGTCCACGATGCCGAGAAGCGGCCTTCCGGCATCCAGAATTTTCGCATGCAGCAGATGGTCGATGCGGCCGGCCAGTCGATCGACGAGAAATGGGCGGTCGATGCCGAAGGCCTCGCGGTCAAGGACGGTATTGCCACGGTCGGTTTCGAGGGCGATCACCGTATCGCAGAGTTCAAGATCGATCCGGACGGCATGAAGGTGCCGTTCAGGCAATTGGACTTCCTGATCCCAGCCTGGGAACTTCGCCGCAATCGCGGCTTTGAGACCGTCACCCGCGCCAGTCCCAACGGGCAGCACGCGGGCGGACTGGTCGTGGTGTCGGAAAAGAGCCTCGACAAGGCCGGCAACATCTTTGCCGCGATCATCGAAGGGCCGCACAAGGGCGTCTTCACCGTCAAGCGCAATGGCGATTTCGACATCACCGACGGCGCCTTCCTGCCGGACGGCGACCTGTTGCTTCTGGAGCGCAGTTTTTCGATGGCCGGCGGCGTCAAGATGCGGCTGCGGCGCATCTATGGCGAAGGCGTCGAGAAGGGCGCCGTCGCCGACGGGCCGGTGCTGCTCGAAGCCGACATGGGCTACCAGATCGACAACATGGAAGCGCTCGACGTCTGGACCCGCGACGATGGCGCGCTGATCGTGTCGCTGATGTCCGATGACAACCACTCGATCCTGCAGCGCAATCTTTACCTGGAATTTGTGCTGCACGAGGATTGACGCGCGACCGGCCTGCTGGCTGACAGCATCGCTGGCGTTTCCGCGCCGTTTTGCAGCGCAGGCAATTTCCCTTGCAATTTCCCCTGGCGATTTTCTCTGGCAATGACCCGCGTCGCGGGTTTTCCAGCCGGCTCTCACCATTTGCAAAAATACTTTAGTCGTGACTTGACAGTTGGTGTCATCGGCGAAATACTCAAGTCCATGCTTAAGTATTCCGAGATCGACAGCATCCTGCGGGCTCTTGCCGAGCCGACGCGCCGGGCAATCCTGGAAAGGCTGAGCCGCGGGCCGGCCACCGTCAGCCAGTTGGCGGAGCCGTTCGGCATGACCTTCGCCGCCGTGCTCCAGCACCTCCAGGCGCTGGAAGCGTGCGGGCTGATCCGCAGCGAGAAGGTCGGACGCGTGCGCACCTGCCGGATCGAGCCCGGCGGGCTAGCCCCGCTCGCCGACTGGATCGCCGCGCGCCGTACGCCCGCCGAACGCCAGCTCGACCGTCTCGGCCAGATCCTGGCGGAGACTGACCAACCGAAAGCAACACTCCACGAGCAGGAAAAGGACGACAAGAAATGAACCAGATTGCCCCGGTTAACGACGAGCACTCCGTCATCCATTCGACCTTCACGATCGAGCGGACCTATCCGCAATCGCCCGAGAGCGTCTTCTTCGCCTTTGCCGACAAGGCGACGGTGCGGCGCTGGCGCGTCGAAGGCGACGGGTTCACCATCGCCGAATTCACCTTCGATTTCCGTGTCGGCGGTGGCGAGGTTTCGCGGTTCAGCTACCAGGGCGGCCCGGAGATCAGGCTCGATGCGCAGTTCCAGGACATCGTCCCTGACCGGCGCATCGTATTTTCATACCGGATGGCGGTCGGGGCGCAGCCGCTGTCGGCGTCGCTCACCACGGTCGAGCTTGCACCTTCCGGCGAGGGCACCCGCCTGACCTATACCGAACAGGGTGCGTTCTTCGATGGCGTCGATTCAGCGCAAGGGCGCGAGGAGGGCACACGCGGGCTGCTGCAGGCGCTCGCCGCCGAGCTTCAGAAGGCGAAGTAGAGGTTCGTCGGCGTGGCGGGCGGTGACCACAAGGCCCGCCCGGATTGCGAGGTGGCCTATTGCCCCTTGGTCGCGAGCCAGACGATGTGCCGGGCGCCGCGCTTGCCGTGAGCCCGCACCTTGACCTCCTCGACCGTGAAGCCGCCCTGCTTGAGCCTTCGGGTGAAACCTGCGTCAGGGCCCTGCGACCAGACCGCCAGCACACCGCCGGGCTTGAGAGCTGCTCTCGCGCTGATCAGGCCGGCTGCGCTGTAGAGCGCATCGTTGGCCTTGTAGACGATGCCCTCGGGGCCATTGTCGACATCGAGCAGGATCGCGTCCCAGGTCGATGCTTCCGAACGGATGAGCTGACCGACATCGGCCTCGCGAATGCTGACGCGCCGGTCATCAAGGCAGCCGTCGAAAACCTCGGCCATCGGGCCGCGCGCCCAAATCACGACTGCCGGCACCAGTTCGGCAACGGCGACCTGCGCACCGTCGCCGAGCTCGGCCAGCGCCGCGCGCAAGGTAAAGCCCATGCCGAGGCCGCCGATCAGGATGTTTGGGGTCCGGCGGCCGGCAATCCTTTGGCAGGACAGTTTCGCAAGCGCCTCTTCGGAACCGCTGAGCCGGCTGTTCATCAGCTCGTTCGGGCCAAGCATGATCGAGAATTCGCCGCCGCGCCGCTTCAGGCGGAGTTCCTGTCCGCCGTCAGGCGTTTTTGCCGAGTCCAGTTGAAGCCAGGGGATCATGCTCGATAGTCTTTGAGCATGATCTTGTCCGAAAACCGGTTCCCACTTTTCGGGATCATGCTGCCAGTGCCGGCTGGCTCCAGCGGGCGGCAAGCAGCCGGTAGGGGATCAGCGCCACCACCGCTATGACCAGCTTGACGCTGAGATCGCCGAGCGCCCAGGATACCCAGCGCATCGTCTCGACCGGCAACACACCCATCAGCGGCGCGGTTTCCAACGCAAAGCCGTCGTTCGGTCCGGCGAAGGCGAAAGCCGCCGCAAAGGCGACGGTGAAAAACACCACCGTGTCGAAGACAGAGCCGACCAGCGTGCCGACAATCGGCGCGCGCCACCAACTCTGCCGGCGCAACCGGTTGAACACGGTGACGTCGAGCAACTGCGCGGTGAGGAAGGCGGCGCCCGAGGCCGCGGCAATGCGCACCAGCCGGTCGGCGGCGGTCTCGAATTCGATCAGGCCGTGGCGAAACAGCAGCGGCGGGATGACGATCGAGCAGATCACCGCTGTCATGAAGCCGATAAAGACGATCCTGCGCGCCACCGCCGGCCCATAACGGCGATTGGCGAGATCGGTGACCAGGAATGAGAACGGATAGGTGAAGGCGCCCCAGGTCAGGATGTCGGCCAACGACAATCCGCCGATAGCACCCTGCATCGGGAACTGCACGAGGATGTTCGAGGCCACGACGACGAGCGCCATGGCCGCCACGAAGGGCAGGTACCGCGAGAGGAAGATCATTTTTTTATCCTGGGTAATGGAACCAGCGGAACGCGATCCGGAACCCGGGTCACGCCCTGGAAGGCGGCTGCCGCCGAAAAACTCAGGCGGCCGGCTGTTCGGCGAGCTTCTTGGCGATCTGCTTCTTCAACAGGCGGGCGCGCTGCGACAATTCCTTGGCATCGGCCTTGGCCAGGAAGGCATCGAGACCGCCGCGATGCTCGACCGAACGCAGCGCGTTGGCCGAAATGCGCAGGCGCACATTCTGGTTCAGCGCTTCCGAGATCAGCGTCACATTGACGAGATTGGGCAGGAAGCGACGCTTGGTCTTGTTGTTGGCGTGGCTCACATTGTTGCCGGACATGACTGCCTTGGCAGTGAGTTCGCAAGTGCGGGACATGATACTAACCTTCGGTTCTCGGTCCTGGCCAAACATTCGACCCGCGCCGGGTGGCGCGCGGTTTCGGTCAGGCGGCCTCATGGAAAAAGTTGGCGTTCCATAGTTGCATTTCGCCGAGGCGTCAAGCTTGGGGGTTGCTTCGGGGATGGGGAATCGCACTTTCGGAGTAGGTGTCGTCAGTGAAGCTGCTGATCGCCCTCTTCTGGAGGAGATATTGCTGTCCCGCAGTTCTCTCAAGACCTGGGTTCCTCGCCCACCGCATGATGGTTGCGCTCTCCCCACTTTCGTGGGGCGAGGAGCCCAAGCCGGAGTGAAGCCGCAACCCTTTCCCTCATCCGGGCCGAGGCAGATCCGCAAATTCGTCGATGGCCGCATTTTGTTCTTGCTTTGTGCCGGCAGCTATGCTACTAATTTAGGTATGGTGCTGATTCGCACCGACGACCCGCCCGCCGAGGCGGGTTTTTTTCTGGCCCTGGACCCTCCCCAGCGTTCCCTGCCGACGCCGCCTTTCACATTAAGGCCGGAATTCAGCCTATAAGCGGTCGCACAGGGACATGCCAGACCGGAGCCGCCCGTCCGGTCGACAACCAAGGACCCGCCATGCCTCGTTCTTTCCTCCATGCCCTGGTCGTGCTGATGGCCGTCGCGCTGTCGACGACGGTTTCGGCCGCTGAGCCGCAATCCTTCACGGGCGAGTATTCGGTATCGTTCCTCGGCCTTTCCGTGGCCAAAGCGAAATTCTCCAGCCATTACGAGGGCGACACCTATTCGATCGAGGGCAGCGTCTCCGCTGCCGGCCTCGCCACTTTGTTCGACGATACGCGAGGTACGATCTCGTCGAAGGGCAAGATTTCGGGCAAGCGGTTGCAGCCGCAAGCGTTCCACGCCGACTACACCTCCGGCAAGAAGGCATCGATGATCGACATCCGGTTTGCCAACGGCGTCGTCACCTCGACCAAGGTCGTGCCTGAGCCGAAGAAGCGCAATCCCAACAACTGGATACCGCTGGCCGGCAGCGATCTCGTATCGGTCCTCGACCCCATGGCCGCGACCGTCATCCATGCCGACAGCCTCGACCAGGTCTGCGGGCGCACGGTGAAGCTCTATGACGGCGAAATGCGGGCCGATCTCAAATTGACCTACGAGTCCAAAGGGTCGATTTCGGTGGCCGGCTACAAGGGCGATACGGTCACTTGCAGGCTGGGCTTCGAGCCGGTGGCCGGTTACCGCAAGAACCGCAAAGCGCTGAACTACCTGAAGAAACGCAGCCGCATCATGGTGACGTTTGCACCAGTCGGCCAAAGCGGCGTATATGCGCCGATCCGCGCCACGGTCAGCACGCAAATCGGTCCGTTGACGATCAGCGCGGAGCGGTTCGAAGCAAACGAATAGGCGTGATGGTGCGCCGCCAACGGGGCACGGGGCGACGGGTATGGCGCGCGCAACACTGATCGGCTTCTCCGCGGTCGCCATGTGGGCGCTGCTGGCGCTGCTTACGGATGCTTCGGGCGCCGTGCCGCCGTTCCTGCTTTCGGCAATCACCTTTACGATCGGCACTTGCGTCGGGCTGTTTGCCCGGCTGTTCATGCCGGCAGCCGACGGGGCCGCGAAGATACCGCGCCAGGTCGAAATACCACGCAAAGTCTGGGTGATCGGCATTGCCGGCCTGTTCGGCTACCACTTCTTCTACTTCACCGCGCTGCGCAATGCGCCGGCCGTCGAGGCCAGCCTGATCGCCTATCTGTGGCCGCTGCTGATCGTGCTGGGGTCGGCGCTGATGCCGGGCGAGCGGCTGGCCTGGAATCACGTCGCCGGCGCGCTGCTCGGCCTTGCCGGCACGGTCCTGATCGTCACCAAAGGTGGCGGGCTTGCCTTCGACGCGCGTTATGCCTTCGGCTACGCCATGGCCGGCGTCTGTGCGGTGCTGTGGTCGTCCTATTCGCTGTTGTCGCGGCGCTTCCCGTCGGTGCCGACCAGCATCGTTACCTGGTTCTGCGCCGCCACCGCGGTCCTTTCGCTGGTCTGCCACCTATTGCTTGAACAGACGGTGCTGCCCGCCGGCGCCGGCCAGTGGCTGGCCGTGCTCGGCCTCGGTCTGATGCCGGTGGGGGCGGCGTTCTATGCCTGGGACATCGGCGTCAAGCGCGGCAACATCCAGGTGCTGGGGGCGGCGAGCTATGCCGCGCCGCTGCTGTCCACCCTGGTGCTGATCGCCGCCGGCTTCGCCCAGCCGTCATGGCGCATCCTCGCCGCCTGCGTGCTGATCACCGGCGGCGCGGCACTCGCGGCGAAATCGCTGTTCCTGCGCAAGAGGGCTACGAGCGAGGCAAACGCTTGATGCCGTTTCCCGGCGGCATCGATGCCAATGCCAATGCGACGCTGGTGTTTTCGCTGGCGGCGGCGGTGATTTACGCGTTCAGCCTCGGCATGCCGCCGCGCCTTTCGCGGTCGGCGGCAAGGACGTTGGCGGTGGCGATGCTTGCGGTGCTGGTCGTGCAGCAGGGCGGTCCATGGCTGCTCGTCGCCGCACTCGGCGTCAGCGCCGTCGGCGACGCCCTCCTGTCGCGCGACGGCGAGAAGGCATTTCTTGGCGGCGCAACCAGTTTTCTTGCCGCGCACGTGCTTTACGTCGTGCTGTTCCTGCGTGCCGGCGGCGGCCTCGGGCTGCTTTTGGCCGAGCCGTGGCGAGCAGCGATCGTGCTGGCGATGGCCGTGTTGGTGTTGGCGATGGTTTTCGCGCTCCGGCGCCGCGTCGGCCCCGCCTTGCGTTTGCCGATTGGCGTGCATGCCGCGGCACTGCTTGCCATGGGCATTGCGGCGCTCACCCTGAACAGCGTCGGGGTCGTTGGCGGCATCGTCCTGCTCATCCTGTCCGACGGGCTGCATGCCGCGGAAAAGTTCCTGCTGCCCGCCATCTCGCCGCACCGCATTTGGGTGCGCCATGCGGCATGGGCGCTGTATTACGTCGGCCAGCTGGCGATCACGCTGGGTTTCCTGCTGGGCTAGGTGCCTATGGGGTTCCCGGCAGCCAGCCTGGTTCGGCAAGTTCGAAGGCGGCGAAATCGAAACCCGGCGCCACAGTGCAGCCGACCAAGGTCCATTCGCCGAGGCTGCGTGCCGACTGCCACCAGCCTGCCGGCACGACGATCTGCGGCCGCTCGCCTGCAGCGAGCCCGGTACCGAGGATCTCCTCGATGCCGGGACCGCCTTCTCGATGTATCGATAGCGCCAGCGGCGCACCGTCATAGAAATGCCAGACCTCGGCCGCGTCCTTGACCCGGTGCCAGGCCGACAATTGGTCCTTCTCGAGGAGGAAATAGATCGCCGTCGAATGGCCGCGCGTGCCTGCCGCGCCGTCGCGAAAGGTCTCGGCATACCAGCCGCCTTCCGGATGCGGCTTCAGGCCGAGCAGAGCGATGATTTCGGCGGAACTGGTCATGACTCTAGCTCCTGGCGCCGCTCAGAAATTGTCCTTGCGCTTGCGGATCTCGGCGAACACTTCGGCATCCGAGGCGTTCTCCAGGCCGAGATGCCTGCGGATCGCCGGATCGTGCCAGCGCAGGAACGGATTGGTCGACAGTTCCTCGCCGATCGTCGTCGGCAGCGTCGGCTTGCCGTCGGCGCGCAGCGCCTCGACCTTGGCGGCACGCTCTTTCAGCGCCGAATTGGTCGGGTCGACGGTGAGCGCGAAACGGGCATTGGCCAGCGTATACTCATGGCCGCAATAGACGACCGTGTCGGCCGGCAGCGCCGCGAGCTTCTTCAGGGATTCGTACATCACCGGCGGCTTGCATTCGAGCAGCCGCCCGCAGCCGAGCGCAAACAGCGTGTCGGCGGCGAATGCCACTTTCGACGCCGGCAGATGATAGGTGACATGGCCCGCAGTGTGGCCGGGCGTGGCGATGACCTCGATCCGCTCGTCGCCGAGGCGGACAACCGAGCCCTGTTCGACGGTTTCGTCGATGCCGGGAATCTTTGCCTTTTCGGCTTCCGGACCGACAATGCGCAGCTTGAAACGCTCCTTCAGCGCCAGATTGGCCTCGACATGGTCGAGATGGTGGTGGGTGGTCAGGATCATCGTCGGGGTCCAGCCGGTGCGCTTGATCGCCGCCAGGATGGGCGCCTCCTCGGGCGCATCGATGAGCGCCGTCTGGCCGCTTTTCGGGTCGTGCACCAGCACGCCGAAATTGTCGCTGCGGCACATGAATTGTTCGATCTCGACCGGCATCGCATCTCTCCCTTTATTGCCGCAGACATAGGGCGCCTGCCAGCCGATGTCATCTGCCTTTGTTGAACTTGGACTGCTTCGAAGCTACCGTTCCGCGCATGCATTCAGACATTGTCGATCTCCGTTCTTTTTATTCGACCACGCTCGGCCGCCTGGCCGAACGCTCGATCACCATGGCGCTGTCCTCGATATGGGCCGTAGTGCCCAACGAGCGGCTGGTCGGTCTCGGCTATACCTTGCCGTGGCTGGAACGCTTCGGCAGCGATGCCGAGCGTGTCTTTGCCTTCATGCCGGCAACACAGGGCGCGGTGGTCTGGCCGGCGACGGGGCCGACGGCGACCGCGCTGGTGTTCGACGAGGAACTGCCGCTGGTCGATTCCTGCATCGACCGCATGCTGCTCGTCCATTCGCTCGAACATGTCGAGAACCCGCGCGAGACGCTGAACGAGATCTGGCGGGTGCTGTCGCCGGCCGGCCGTGTCGTCATCGTTGTGCCCAACCGGCGCGGCGTCTGGGCGCGCTTCGAGCATACGCCTTTCGGCAATGGCCGGCCGTTCTCGCGCGGCCAGCTCACTGAATTGCTGCGCGAAGCGAATTTCACGCCGGCGGCATGGTCCGATGCGCTGTTCTTCCCGCCGTCGCCGCGACGTTTCATGATGCAGTTTCACAATGTGCTGGAACGCGCCGGCCGGCGCTTCTGGCCGATCTTTTCGGGCGTTATCGTCGTCGAGGCGCAGAAGCGGCTTTATCAAGGCGTGCCGGTTGCCCAGCGCGCGTCCCGCCGCGTCTTCGTGCCGGTTCTCTCGCCGCATGGCGCGCCGACGCTTGGCCGGACTGTCGCGGGCCAAACGTCCGGCGCCGCCAAGATGACGCGTTCGTGATCCGACGCAGGCTTTTTCTCACCTATCTGTCGCGGACGGGTTCGCTGCCCGATTGAAGGCATACGCAATCGGTTCTATGACCGGCGATTTCTATGACCGGGCTTCAGCACCGCTTCCGAATGCAAGGATTCACTCATGGCTGATCATCCGGATGTCGAGGCCAGCGCCCAGAAGCTTGCCGCGTCGATCGAAGCCAGCAGCCTGCGTGAGCAGCTGGCAACAATCAAGATAGCGCTGACCACCTCGCCAGTGCGAAAACAATTGTTTTGGGCCGCAATCGGCATCGTCGCCGTCATTGTCGCAACCTCCGTCGGGCAGGTTCTGCTCAACCGCTGGAACCAACCGTTCTTCGACGCGCTGGCGCGGCGCGACATGCAGGCCTTCCTGCATCAGCTTCTGGTCTTTGCGGCAATAGCCGGCGGGCTGCTTCTGTTTAACGTGGGCCAGACCTGGCTCGACCAGATGATCCGCCTGAAGCTGCGCGAGGCGCTGACGCTCGATCTGATCGGCGAGTGGATGCGGCCGGCGCGCGCCTTCCGGCTGGCCCATGCCGGCGCCATCGGCGTCAATCCCGACCAGCGCCTGCAGCAGGATGTCGCGCATCTCTCGGATCTTTCCACCGGCCTCGGCATCGGCCTGCTGCAGTCCTGCATCCTGCTTGCCTCATTCGTCGGCGTCTTGTGGTCGCTGTCTTCCGGCTTCGTCTTCCACATAGGCAGCCATTCGCTGGCCATACCCGGTTACATGGTCTGGGCGGCGATCCTTTATGCCGGCACCGCCTCCTGGTTGAGCTGGTTGGTCGGGCGGCCGCTGATCCGCTTCAACAACGATCGCTATACGCGTGAAGCGGAGCTGCGCTCCTCGGTGGTTCGCGTCAACGAGAATGTCGATGCCATCGCGCTGGCGCATGGCGAGGCCGATGCCAGACGCCGGCTCGAATTCGATCTCGGCATGGTGCTGGGCGCCATGCGGCGCATCTACAGCGCCCAGATCAATCTTTCCTGGGTTACCGACACCTACGGCTGGATCACAGTCGTTGCACCGATCCTGGTCGCCTCACCGGTCTATTTCGCCGGCGATATCAGCTTTGGCGGCTTGATGATGGCAGTCGGCGCTTTCAACCAGGTTCATTCCTCGCTGCGCTGGTTCATCAACAATATCGGCGGCATCGCCGATTGGCGCGCCACGCTGATGCGGGTCGCCGACTTCCGCATCGCGCTTGGCGACACCGACGCGCTGCACGATACGGAAAGGCGCATTTCGTTCGGCGAAAACCCGGACGGCAGCCTGACCTTCGAGAAACTCGAGATCGCCTCGCCCGAGGGATGCACCAAGCTTGCCGAGCCGCATGTCGAAATCCGCGCCGGCGACCGGGTCATGATCACCGGAGATCCGGGCGCCGGCAAGACGCTGTTCTTCCGGGCCATTGCCGGTCTGTGGCCGTGGGGCAGCGGACGGATCGGCATGCCGGCCGGAGAAGCGCCGATCTTTGTTCCGCGCACCCCCTATTTCCCGCTCGGCAGGCTGCGCGAGGTGCTCAACCATGCAGACGGCGCGGCGGAGGCGGCCGATGCCGAGATCTCGGAGGTGCTGGCCGATGTCGGGCTGCAGCGCCTGTCGTCCTCGCTCGATCGGTCGGCGCGCTGGGAGCGTGAGCTCAGCGACGACGAGCAGCGTCTGCTGGCCTTTGCCAGGCTCGCCTTGCGACGGCCGAAATGGGTGATTATCGACGAGGCGCTGGACGCGTTCGACGGCCCGACGCTGAGGCAAGTGCTGTCGATGCTGGAGAAGCGCATTCCCGACGCCGCGATCCTCAATATCGGCCGCGGCCAGCACAATGGCCGCTTCTTCCGGCGGGCGTTGACCATCGTCAAGGATGCCGGCCAACCGGCCCTCAAGCCGGCCCGTATCAGGGCAGGGGCCATCGAACCGCCCCCGGCCATCGCCTCGGCTGGCCGAAAGAAATAGAAACCAAGCTTTATTTCGCCGCGATCGCGGCGAAAAACTGTCGCGATCGTTCAGATGGGAACGTTCCGATCGGCCATGCTTGACGCTTTCGCCCTGCTCGCCTGCCTTGCCTGCGCCCCGGCGGCACCCGTGGCCGCGCCGGCCAATGCACTTGCCGTCGATGTCGAGCTGGTGCTGGCCGTCGACATCTCGCAGTCGATGGATGAAAGGGAGTTTGCCCTGCAGCGCGCCGGCTATGTCGCGGCGCTGCGCCATCCCGACTTCATCAACGCCGTGCGTGCCGGCACCTCCGGCCGCATCGCCATCGCCTATTTCGAATGGGCCGGCACCATCCGCGACGATGCGGTCATTGCCTGGCAGGTCGTCGACAGCAAGGAGAGCGCCAACGCTTTCGCCGACAAGATCGCGGCCCGCCCGTTCAGAAGCTTTCGCGGCACCTCGATTTCCGGCGCAGTGGCTTTCGGCGTCGAGCTTTTCAACGGCACGGCCTTCACCGGCAAACGTCGCGTCATCGACGTCTCGGGCGACGGCCCAAACAACACCGGCTTGCCGGTCACGACGGCACGCGATGCGGCGCTGGCGAAGGGCATCGTCATCAACGGGCTGCCGATCCTGATCAGCCCGTCACCCACCTTCAGCCATCTCGACCGGTATTATGCCGAATGCGTCACCGGCGGGCCTGGCTCGTTCGTGCTACCGATCTATGCTGCTTCCGAATTCGCCACCGCCACTCGCCGCAAACTGATCCTCGAGGTCAGCGGCATCGAGTATCCCAAGGTGGATCCGAGGACGATCCGCATCGACACACCGATCGACTGCCTGCAAGGCGAGCGCGACCGGCGGTTTTTCTCGGACCCATATTTCCCGGAACTCGACCGATAAGGCTAGCCCAGGGGCAGGTTAGGCTGGTGGCAGGCCGAAGGCCGGGAACAGAGATGGCCCGAGCGGTCCTATGAAGATCGTCAAGGAAGCGATCCCGCCCTCGGCTGCGTCGAACACGTGCAGGGAATGGGCCCGCCATTCAGGGCCATCGTGGCTGCGGGAATAAACCCCGACCGCCGGCTGGGCATTGGCCCGGGTGGCCAGCGTGCGGAAGCCGCCAAACCTCGGCCAGACGGTCTCGAAGAAACCGCGGATCGCTTCGCGGCCTTGATACCATTCGCGCCAAGGCGGCATTGTATAGATGGCGTCCTCACGCAGCAGCTCGATCAAGCTGTCGAGATTGGCGGCCTGCCAGGCCTGCATGTAGCGTTCGAGCAGCAGGCCTTCTTCGGGGCTGGGTCGTGATCGGCTGGCCGGCCGTCCCTGAGGATAGCGCGCCGCCAGCGTTGCACGGGCCCGCTGCAACGCACTGTTGATCGAAGCCGTCGATCCACCCAGCAAACGCGCCGTCTCAACAGCCGACCATCCCAGGACGTCGGCAAGCAGCAGCGCGGCGCGCTGCCTGGGCGGCAGATCCTGGATCGCGGCGACGAAGGCGAGCTGGACGGCCTCGCGGCTCTCGTAACGAGCTTCCGGACCTGGCTCGCTGCCGGCAATGTCTGGAAGCTCGGCGTCGGGGTAGGGCTCCAGCCAGGCGATGTCGGCTACGGGCCCGCCTACGGCCGCCCCGTGCGAGGGCGGCCGTCCGAGTTCCCGGAGAATGCGACGCGCCCTCGACCTCGCATTGATGGCGTTGAGGCAAGCGTTGGTCGCGATCATGTAGAGCCAACCGCGAACCGAACCCCGCCCGTCGAACTCCGACCTGGCGCGCCAGGCGCGAAGCAACGTGTCCTGGACGAGGTCGTCGGCCTCGTGCAGCGAACCCATCATGCGATAGCAATGCAGCTTGAGCTCGCGGCGATGGACGGCCGTGACCTTCTCGAAGGCCAGCCGATCGAGGATCGGCTGGCCTGCTGGTTCCAGAGGTGGTTGAGCGTCTGTCATGCGGGCTGTGCGGTTACGAGTGAGCGTTGCATTACGCGCGCCTCAAGCGGCCGGTGCAAGCCCGCTCCCGCTCACCATGAAGGAACTGCCTTGCGGCTGGCCGGTGGCGAGCGCGACCACCGCCCGTCCGACGTCGGCCGGGGTTTGCATGTCGGTCATGGCGGCGATGAAGTCCGCCGGCTGGATGCCCATATAGGCAGCGACGCTGTCGACGCCGGCCTTGCCCACGCCGGTTTCCGGCATGATGCGCATCGGCGCGAGCGCCATGAAGCGAAGGCCGAGGCCGAGCCGGTCGGCTTCCTTCTGGCTATGACCGGCCAGGAACATCTGCATGCGTTTTGCGCCGGCATAGCCGCCGGTATTGGGTGGCCCGCCGGTCAAGGCCGCGCCACTGGAGATCAGAACGATACGGGTTCCCGGCTTGAGCGGACGCCGCAGAGCGGCCCGGCAAAACAGGAACGATGCCTTGACGTCCGTGTCCCAATTTGCGGAGAACGCCTTCCAGTTCTGTTCGTGCAGCGGCGCGGAAGGGGCCAGCGCGCCTGCGCAGATTACCAGCACGTCCGGTTCCAGCGCGGCGAAGACCTTATCGGGGGCGGAGTCCACCGTCGCATCGACCACGAGCGTCTTCACGCCCGAGACCTCCCAGGCAAATTGCGCCAGGGCCTGTTTTCCGCGGGCCACGGCCAGCACCGTCGCTCTCTCCTTGAGGGCGGCCTCCGCGATGGAGCGGCCGACCCCGCGGCTGCCTCCGACGACTACAACATTCTGACCTTGCAACGATCCCATGGATCACCTCTCTGCTCCCGGCCGCCGGACCATCCAGGCGCGCTCATCGATAAGGACAGCGCAGGCGTGCGGAAATCATCGGCGCCAGGCGGAAATATTTTTCAGGTGACAGCAGGGCTCGCGCACGGCCCTGTTCGGAGCAGCAACGGCAGAGGCGCGTCGGTTTTGTATTCAGTGTCATTACCTCGGGGGTAATCGACCAGCGTGCAAGGTCTCGGCAAACTGCTCCCATCAAGCCGGTTGTCCGGCTTCGACCACCAGGGAGTACAGCCATGACCGCCTACGCCGTCGCGCATATGCGCCAGGTCACGCCGGGGCCGCAGATCGTCGAGTACCTGCACAAGATCGATGCCACGCTGGAGCCGTTTGGCGGGCGCTTCATCGTGCATGGCAGCGAGGTGGAAGTCGTTGAAAACACCTGGCCGGGCCACCTCGTCATGATCGAATTTCCAGACATGCAGCAGGTGCGTGCATGGTACCGCTCGCCCGCCTATCAGGAGATCTTGCCGCTGCGCACCGAGAATTCTCAGTCCGACGTGGTCCTGGTCGATGGCGTCCAGCACCCGCACAAGGCCACCGACGTTCTCGAATAAGGGGACGATCCGCGACGATTGGCTCTTATCGTTTCAGCAGAAACACCGCCTGCTGGCCGAAAAAATTCCAGAACCACCACGGCATCGAGAAGCCGATCCGCTGGCCATTGGCGTCGAGCGCGGTCGCCTTTTCCACCGTCGCGCCAAGCTCGTCGCACAGATTGACGAAATCGCGAATGGTGCAGAAATGGATGTTGGGGGTGTCATACCAGGAATAGGGCAGGTCCTTGGTCACCGGCATGCGGCCGTTGAACAGTAGCGAAAAGCGCACCCGCCAGTGACCAAAATTTGGGAATGAGACGATAGCGCGGTTGCCGATCCTGAGCAGTTCGTCGAGCACCAATTTCGGATTGCGGGTCGCCTGCAAGGTCTGCGACAAAACGACGAAGTCGAAGCCCTTATCGGGATAGAATTGGAGATCCTTATCGGCATCGCCCTGGATGACCGACAGGCCGCGCGCCACGCATTCGTTGACGCCGCGCTGCGACAGTTCCAGCCCGCGACCGTCGACCTTCTTGGTCGCCTGCAGCAATTCGAGCAGCAGGCCGTCGCCGGAACCGACGTCTAGCACCCGCGACTGCGGCGGGATGAGATCGGCGATGACCTCGAGGTCGACGCGCTGGGCGCGGTTGACGCTCATGGGCTCGTCACTTGCCTGGCGCATGGTCCTGATCCGAACAATCCGGAACTTTTCGGGGTCATGCGCCGAGCCCTCTCGCCCGCGCCGCCGAGGCGATGAAGCCTTTGATGGCGGCGAACAGTTCCGGTTCGTCGAGCAGGAAGGCGTCGTGGCCGCGGTCGGTCTCGATCTCGACGAACGAGACCGAGGCGCCGGCCGCGTTCAGCGCGTGCACGACCGAGCGGCTTTCCTCGGTCGGGAACAGCCAATCGCTGGTGAACGAAACCAGGCAGAAGCGCGTCTTGGTGCCGGCGAAGGCATCGGCCAACCGGCCGCCATGGTCGGCGGCGAGATCGAAATAGTCCATCGCCCGGGTCATGTAGAGATAGGAGTTGGCATCGAAGCGATCGACGAAGGTCATGCCCTGATGGCGCAGGTAGCTCTCGATCTGGAAGTCGGCATCGAAGCCGAAGGTCAGGGCTTCGCGATCCTGAAGGTTGCGGCCGAACTTGCGGTGCAGCGCTGCTTCCGACAGATAGGTGATGTGAGCGGCCATGCGCGCCACCGCCAGCCCCTTTTCCGGCCGCTTGCCGTGCTCGAAGTATTTGCCGCCATGCCAGTCCGGGTCGGCCATCACTGCCTGCCTGCCGACCTCGTGGAAAGCGATGTTCTGCGAAGAATGGCGGGCGCCGGTGGCGATCGGCAGCGCCGAGAAGACGCGCTCGGGATAGCTCGAGGCCCATTGCAGCACCTGCATGCCGCCCATCGAGCCGCCCAGCACGCTGAACAGCTGTTCGATACCGAAATGCTCGACCAGCATCAGCTGCGCGCGCACCATGTCGCGGATGGTGATGATCGGCAGGTCGAGCCCGTAGGGCTTGGCGGTGGCGGGATTGGTCGAGGCGGGGCCGGTGGAGCCGAGACAGCCGCCGATGACGTTGGACGAGATGACGAAGAAACGATCGGTGTCGATGATCTTGCCGGGGCCGATCAGCACTTCCCACCAGCCTGGCTTGCCGGTCACCGGATTGGTGTTGGCGACATGCTGGTCGCCGGTCAGCGCATGGCAGACGAGGATGGCGTTGGAGCGCGCGTCGTTGAGCGTGCCATAGGTCTGGTAGGCAATCTGGAAGGGCGACAGCAGCGTGCCGGCGTCGAGCTTGAGCGGCTTGTCGGCGCCGAAACGCAACACCGGGCTCGACGGCTGGTCGGCCTCGTTGTTGGTTTTTCGCGCGCGCAAAGCGACCATCATATCTCCTTGCCCGCCTTCAGTTGTCCACCGCCAGTCTGGGCAACAACCAGCCAGGGCAACAAAAAACCGGCCATGCCTTCGCAAAGCCGGTTACAAGATGCAAACGGCCCTTTAGCAAGTTGTTTAACGTGGCTGCAAGCCGACCGGCCAAATCACCACGGAACTTTCGCTGCTCTTCTAGGACCGACGCATGGCTTCGTCAACGGCAAGTTCTTGATCCCGAATTGCCGCCCCTCGACATTCCGGGCCACGGCTTGTATTTCCGCTGCGGCTTCCGGATGGAGGCACTCTCGACGGATTTCATGGAATGAGCCAGATACCGGATCAGACACGTCCAAGGCCCCGCGCCGGCATCATGGACATCGAAGCCTATGTACCCGGCAAGAGCGCGGCGCCTGAAGGTGTCGCCAAGGTCCACAAATTGTCGTCGAATGAGAACCCGCTCGGCCCTTCGCCAAAGGCGATAGAGGCCGCGCGCGCGGTCGCCGACAAGCTCGCGGTCTATCCCGACGGCAGCGCCAGGCGTCTGAGGGAAGCGATCGCCGAGGTGCACGGGCTCAACCCGGCGAACATCGTCTGCTCCAACGGCTCCGACGAGATTCTGGGCCTGCTGGCGCAGACCTACCTCGCGCCCGGCGACGAAGCCATCATCACCGAACACGGCTTCATGGTCTACAAGATCTACATACAATCGGCCGGTGCCGTCCCGGTTACGGTCAAGGAGACCGATGAACGCGCCGATGTCGATGCAATCCTTGCCGCGGTGACGCCGCGTACCAGGATCATCTTCCTTGCCAATCCCAACAATCCAACCGGCACCTACGTGCCGTTCCAGGAGGTGCGCCGCCTGCATGCCGGCCTGCCGCGAAACGTGCTTCTGGTGCTGGATGCAGCTTACGCCGAATATGTCCGGCGCAACGATTATGAAGCCGGCGTCGAGTTGGTGGGTAGCGCAGAAAACGTGGTCATGACCCGCACTTTCTCCAAGTTGGGCCTGGGCGGCGCGCGGATCGGCTGGATGTATGCGCCAATGCATATCATCGACGCGATCAACCGCGTGCGCGGGCCTTTCAACGTCAATGCGACGGCTATCGAGGCCGGTATCGCGGCGATCCGCGACCGCGTCCATATCGAGCGCAGCGTGGCGCATAACGAGACCTGGCTGGCATGGCTGACCGAGCAACTAAGCGGGCTTGGGCTGCGGGTGACACCGAGCGTCGGCAATTTCATCCTTATCCACTTTCCCGAGGACAAAAAGCATTCGGCGGCGGCCGCCGACGACTACCTCAGTGCGCGCGGCTACATATTGCGGCGCGTTTCCGGCTACGGTTTTCCGAACGCGCTGCGCATGAGCATCGGCACCGAAGAGGCCAACCGCGGCGTTGTCGCCGCACTCGCGACATTCCTGAAAAGCTAGAACACCATGACCTCACCGATGTTCGAAAAGATCGCGCTGGTCGGCATCGGCCTGATCGGCTCGTCGCTGGCCCGCGTCATCCGCCGTGAGGGGCTCGCCGGCCAAGTCGCGATTTCGACGCGCAGCGAAGCGACGCTGGCGCGGGCGAGCCTACTCGCCCTCGGCGACACCTACACGACGGATGCGAAAGAGGCGGTTCGCGATGCCGATCTGGTCGTCGTTTCGGTGCCGGTCGGCTCTTCGGGTACCGTCGCCGCGGAAATCGCGCCGACGCTGAAGAAGGGCGCCATCCTTACCGATGTCGGCTCGACCAAGGCATCGGTGATCGCGCAGATGCAGCCGCATGTGCCTGATGGCGTGCACTTCATTCCCGGCCATCCTTTGGCCGGCACCGAAAAGTCGGGACCAGATGCCGGTTTTGCCGAACTGTTCGAGAACCGCTGGTGCATCTTCACGCCGCTGCCCGGCACCGATCCCGCGGCACTGGAAAGGCTCTCGGAATTCTGGCGCCGCTGCGGCTCCAACATCGACACGATGGACCCGCAGCATCACGACATGACGCTGGCCATCGTTTCGCACCTGCCGCACATCATCGCCTATAACATCGTCGGTACCGCCGACGATCTGGAGTCGGTGACCAAGTCCGAGGTCATCAAATACTCGGCTTCCGGCTTTCGCGACTTCACCCGTCTCGCGGCGTCCGACCCGACCATGTGGCGTGACGTCTGCCTGCACAACAAGGACGCCATCCTCGAAATGCTGGCGCGATTCTCGGAAGATCTGTCCTCGCTGCAGCGGGCGATCCGCTGGGGCGACGGCGAAAAGCTGTTCGACCTGTTCACCCGCACCCGCGCCGTCCGCCGCTCGATCATCGAGGCCGGCCAGGACATCGACGTACCGGATTTCGGTCGCCAGGCAGTCGAACACCCGCCGAAGGGATAAGCCGCGGCAGGCCGATCGCAGTCCCGACCGCCTAGTCAAGCGGCTTGATCTTGCCGAGCGGGATGAAGCCGAGCGAGGCCTTGCCCCTGACGATCTTCAGCGGCATCGACGGCTGGTTGCCGAGCAGCGCCAGTCCGGCAAAGCCGGTTTGGATCTCTTTCTTCTGCTCGGGGATGGCGGTGGCAAGGATCGCCGCCACGGCCTTTGGATCATTGAGCTTGATCGTCAGATCGGCATTTATGAGACCGCCGTCATCGACCGACAGCGGTCCGGAAACGGTGATGCGCGCAGTTCCGGACGACAGATCGAGCTCGTGGATTTCGGCCGCGAGGCCGCGCAGGCTCTTCGGGTTTGCCATGATCAGCATCACGCCGTTCTTCAGCGTCACATCGCCGCTGCCATCGAGCGGCGGCAAGACGCGCCCGTCGATGGCCGCCGCGTCGATTTCGAGATCGGTGAAATTGCCGGCATAGTCGATGTCCGGGCCGTTTGGGCGCAATTGCCCGCTGGCAGTTCCGGCGCTGAACAGCGAGACGGGATCGGTATCGTCTGCGGGATCGGTCTGGCCGGACAGGCCTTCTGCCTGCAGCGAGAGGCGTCTCGGCAGCGGCCAGGACAGCTTCATGTCGGCCCGCAGATCATCCCAGTCGATCCAGAGCGGGGTCATGCCGGGAACGGAGGTCCTGAGTGGCCCCCTAAGCTCGGCGGCAGGCGACAGAAGCCGCGTGATCTGGGTGGCGGCGTTGATCTTGCCTGTCGAGGCCGCGACGTTGCGGCTGTCGTCCTCGTAAGCCAGACTGTCGCAGGAAAGGGTGAAGCTGAAGGGATAGCCGCTGACCGCGAGATTGGCACAGTCGGCCTTGACGCCCTTGTCATCGAGATCGGCGACCGCCTTGTCGGCGGCGCTCTCGACCAGATCCGCCAGGTAGAACCAGCCCGCGCTGTAGATGCCGAACAGCACGAGAATGAAAGCGGCAAGCCACAACAGGCGGCGACGCTGGCTGGGCGGCGGGCGCTCGTCACTTGACGTCATGCTGCGGCTTTCGTTAACGCGGGTGGCACGGGCGGGCTGTCGCTTGCGGCAACAACAGGTAGACGGACTGAAACACCACCGGTGGAGTGGTTCGTTACAATCAGGCTTGGCGATATGGGCGATTTTTGGGTTTTTGGCTACGGCTCACTGATCTGGCGGCCGGGATTCGCGCATGTCGAGACGCGGCGTGCCCGCCTGCATGGCTACCGCCGTTCGCTCTGCGTCTATTCTTTCGTGCATCGCGGCACGCGCGAACGGCCGGGCCTGGTGCTCGGCCTCGACCGCGGAGGCTCCTGCATCGGGCTGGCGTTCCGGGTCCCAGGCGAGCTGCGCAACGAGGTCATCACCTATCTGCGCGAACGCGAGCTGGTCACCAACGTCTATCTCGAACGTGTGCTCAGCGTTCGCCTCGACAAAAGTGAAACGGATGGGGGCAAGACGGTCGACGCCGTCGCCTATGTCGTGGACCGCAGCCATGAGCAATATGCCGGTGCGCTCGACCCGGCCGAGGCGGCGGCCGTCGTTCGCGGCGCCGTCGGCCAGTCGGGGAGGAATAAGGATTACGTGCTCAGCACGCTGGAGCACCTCGAAGCACTGGGTATAAGCGATCATTGGCTGGAAGACGTGACGAGACGGATCGCGACGTAGCGCCTTTTATCGTTATCATGATGTTTTCGGTGCCGTGACGCGGGCTACATCCTGAAAATCTGTTTACCAAGGTCGGCGCGATCCAGGCTGTTTGCCACCGCAAGCTTGAACTCGGTCAGCGCGTGGAGACCGCCGACAGGAACGTGGAAGCCCGGCTGGCCAAAGATGTCGATGATCTCGCGTAGGACAGGCCGGTCGGCTTCGGCAGGCGGCGAAAAGAAGTAGCGATAGATATTTGCCCTGATTTCGACGCCGCTCAGCAACACATCGAAATTGTGCAGTTCGAAGCGCTCGGCACTCATTCCGCCATTGATCACCATCTGCCCGCCGAGCGCCAGGGTGCGGATCAATTCGCCGCTGACAGGTCCGCCGACATTGTCGATAATCCCGTTCAATCCGGCGCCGCCGTTGATATCCATCACCGCTTCCCGGATACTTGCCTTCAAGTCCGAAAGGTCAAGAATGACAGAGGCGCCAAGCGTCTTCAGGTCGAAGCTCTGGTGCGAGCGCCGCACCAGCGCGATGACGTTGATGCCGCGTCGTTGGGCGAACTGCATCACCATTGTCGAAATTGACGAATAGCCGGCCGTGACAGCCAGCCACTGCCCGGGCCGGACACGGGAATCCGTCAGCAGATCCCACGCGGTAATGGGGTTCACCATCTGCCCGGCGCGTTCGACCGGATAGTCCGCAGGCAACGGGATCAGCCATTCGGCGGGAATGGCCGCGTACTCGGCCCAGCTGCCATAATAGCTGAACGCGACAAGCGTGCCCGGTTCCAGCAAGACGTCCGCGCCGACGGCTTCGACGATGCCGGCGCCATGGTTTCCTGCGACCTGCCGGGGAAAATGCGGCTTCTTCGGTTCGGGATAGAGGTCCTGGATAAACAGGAAGTCGCCCGGATTGATCGAAGCCGAGACCATCCTGACCAGCACCTCGCCGTCGCCGATGCGCGGAATCGGCAGGTCGTCCATGTAGAGCACGTCGCGCGGCGAACCGATGGCGTCAAATACGATTGCTTTCATGCCGGTCTCCACAACAAACGATCCGGGGCAAACAGTCCGGGCTTGGCCAGACCGTGCCGAGATTTGCGTCGGCGCCGCGGAACCTATGGCCGGCCGGCAAAGGTCTGAATTGGCAGATTTGACAATCTATGTGCTAAACTTGCCAGATTGTTTCCCCAGAGGGTACTGGTTTGGAAATTCGGGACAGCCTCTTGAAGCCCGACACGGCGCGGCGGGTCGCGGTTTTGTGAAGCGCCGGCGGGCTGGAAAAGAGGCTATGCGTTTGACGTTGCCACGGTGCGACATAGGTTAGCTCGGTCGGCGGCTCCCACCCGCCCCAGCATGAATCACCATGGAGATCAGCCTTGCAGAAACGTCGTCTCGGTCGCACCGACCTATCCATCGCGCCATTGGTTCTGGGCGGCAATGTGTTCGGCTGGACCGCCGATGAGAAAACCTCGTTCGACCTGCTCGACCGCTTTGTCGACGCCGGTTTCAACGCCATCGACACGGCCGATTCCTATTCGCGCTGGATTGCCGGCCACCAAGGCGGCGAATCCGAAACCATCATCGGCAAATGGATGAAGAGCCGTGGTAACCGCGACAAGGTTGTCGTCATCACCAAGGTCGGTTCGGATATGGGACAGGGTAAGAGGGACCTGTCCGCCGCCTATATCGAACAGGCCATCGATGCTTCGCTGAAGAGGCTGCAGGTCGATAGCGTCGATCTCTATCTGTCGCACTGGCCCGACCCGGCGACCCCTTATGAGGAAACGCTCGGCGCTTACCAGAAACTGCTCGACAAGGGAAAAATCCGTTATACCGGCGCTTCCAACCTCGACGCCGCCCAGCTGCGGGCCGCACTTGACGTAGCAAGCCTGCGGGGCCTGCCGCGCTACGAGGTGCTGCAGCCGGAGTACAACCTCTACGACCGCTCGTCCTTCGATGGTCCGCTGCGCGATCTGTGCGTGGCCGAGGACATCGGCGTCATCACCTATTTCAGCCTCGCCAACGGATTTTTGAGCGGCAAGTACCGCAGCGAGTCCGACCTCGGCAAAAGCCCGCGCGGCAGTGGTGTGAAAGGCTATCTCAACGCGCGCGGCATGCGCATTCTCTCAGCGCTCGATGCGGTGTCGGCCAGACATTCGGCCAGGCCGGCGGAAGTGGCGCTTGCCTGGGTCATGGCGCGGCCCGGCGTCACCGCCCCGATCGCCAGCGCGACGACGCTCGACCAGCTCGACAGCCTGGTGCGTGCCGCGTCGTTGCAGCTCGGCCCGGACGATATCGCCGAGCTCGACAAGGCCAGCGCGTAGCCGCGCACGATCGTTCAAGACCGGCGCCGCTGCCTTGCCCTACCGTCCCTGCCTCGTCACAGGATGCAGGGACGTCGCATGGCCGGACAGGGTCTTATCGATCAGCAGCTATGGCAGCGATTGCTGGCGCTTGTGTTGGCGTCGGCCATCGTCATGGGCAGCCCGGGGCCGGCGACGATAAGCGTCACCGCGATCGGCGCCGCGTTCGGCCTGCGCGGTTCGCTGCGCTATGCCTCGGGAATCGTTGTCGGGACGGTTCTCGTGCTTTTGGTGGTGGCGACGGGCATCATGGCCGTTCTCACCGCGCTGCCGAAGCTCGCAGCGCTGTTGGCGGTCGCGTCAGCAGCCTACATCCTCTATCTGGCGTTCAAGATTGCGACGGCGCCGCCACTGGCGGCACGCATTGGTGGGGCGGCGCTTCCCACTTTCCTGGGCGGGTTCCTTCTGGCCGTTGCCAATCCGAAAGCCTATGTGGCGATTGCCGCCGTGTTTGCCGGCGCGTCTTCCGGCGCCGGCGGTCTTGCTATTTCAGCCAAGCTGGCGGTCCTCGCCTTGATGATTGCTGCCATTCATCTCTTGTGGCTTCTCGCCGGCGCGGCTTTTGCACATTTGCTGCGCAAACCGCTGGCGTCGCGGATCATCAATCTGGTGTTTGCCTTGACGCTGGTTGCAACAGCCGCCCTGGCTGCCTTGCCGTGAGCCTTTCCGGCATGCGCGGCGGGTGTCTCAGCCTTTCAATTCAGGTTTCGCATCGAGCTCACCAAGCCGTTTCATTGCCGTCGGCGGCATCGGCGGCGGGTTCGGCGTCTGTGCCGCCTCGACGAGAAGCTGGTCGCAGGCGGCTTCCGTCTCGCCGATCAGCCGTTGCATGAATTCGTCCTTGCCGAGGCCGGGCGGGATCGGCGGCAGGAAGCGCGCCTTGATCGTGCCGGGATAGCGCAGGAATTTGCGGCGCGGCCAATAGAGGCCGGCGACGTGGGCGACCGGCACCACCGGAATGCCAAGCTGGGCATAAAGTTCGACGATGCCGTATTTGTAGACCGGTTCGTCGCCCGGCGCCCGGCGGGTGCCCTCGGGGTAGATGATCAGCTGGCGCGGATTGCGCGCCAATTCCTGTTTGGTCGCGGCGATCACCATTTTCAATGCCTTCGAGCGGCTGCCGCGGTCGACAGGAATCATCCGCATCTTCAAAATGTACCAGCCGAAGAACGGGATCCACGTCAGCTCCCGTTTCAATATGTAAACGGGATCGTCGAGATAAGGCAGGAAAGCGATCGTGTCCCAGAAGGACTGGTGCTTCGGCGCCAGGATGAAGGAGCCGTCAGGCAGGTTTTCCTGGCCGGTGATCTCACTTCTGGTGCCGGCGATCTTGTCGTAGAGCCACATGCTGGTGCGCGACCAGAATTTCGGCACGAACCAGGCGCGATGGCGCGGCGACAGGAAATAATACGGGGTCCAGAGGATCATCTGGATGATCAGATTGAGGTAAAAGGCGAGATTGAACGCCAGCGAGCGGAAATACAGCATACAACAAGTGCCCGGTGAGGAGGTGTGCGTTCGTTACACCAAGCGCCGGCAAAAAGGAAACGCTGCGAGGCGGGCGATCGGCCCGGCCTTGCGAGGGCCGTCTTCGTCACGTTTCCCACGCGGCCTGCAGCAGGCGCTGTCTCAGGCGCGGGGCGGCGAAGTCGAGGAATGCGCGCAGCTTCACCGGCAGTAGCCCCTGGCCGGCATGGACGAGGCTCACCGGCCATGGGTCTGGCTCAAACTCTTGCAGCACCGGGCGCAGCGTACCCGACCGGACTGCGGCGGCAATCTGATAGGAAAGCAGCCTCGTCACGCCGACGCCGGCAATCGCCGCATCGATCGCTGCCTCAGCCGTGTTGACCCGTAACCTGGAGCGGATCGGCACGCTGAATTCGGTCTTGCCGGTGGCGAAGCTCCAGGCTGCGGCGGTGAGCCCTTCGAAGGTGATGGCACTGTGTGCTGCAAGCTCCTGCGGCGTTTTCGGTGTGCCGTGCTCGGCGAGATAGGCCGGGCTTGCGCAAACGACGCGGCGGATTGAACCCAGGCGGGTGGCGATCAGGGCCGAATCGGCAAGCTCGCCGATGCGGATGGCGAGGTCGATGTGCTCTTCGACCAGCTGGGTTATCCGGTCGGCGAGTGTCAGCCGCACACCTACCTCGGGATAGACGGAGAGGAAGCCGGTGACGACCGGCAGCACATGCAGGCGGCCGAAGACGATCGGCGCAGTGACGATCAGTTCGCCGGTCGGGGCGCTGTATTCGCCGGCGGCTATTCGCTCGGCCTCGCCGACCTCATCGAGAATGCGACGACAGGCGGCGAGATAGGCGTGGCCTGCATCGGTCAGCGACAGCTGCCGCGCCGAGCGGTTCAACAGCCGTGTCTTCAGGTGCTTTTCCAAGTCCGAAACCTTGCGGCTGACCGTCGTCAGCGGAATGCCGAAGCGGCGCCCGGCAGCCGAGAGGCTGCCTGTCTCCGCCGCGGCAACGAAAAGCGACATGGACTGGAGGCGATCCATAGCTCTCCCGAAAATTTGCCCTTCCGGAAAGCGGAAGGATGGATTGCAGATATGGCATCTGCATCTCGAAGATGGAAGGACGTATTTTCCTGACTAGCAATGCAGCGCAGCTCGGCGCCTGAGGAGGCTTCCATGAACGCTCACACCAGCGATGTTGCTTTCACCCCGACGGTGAAGGCGATTCAGGCGCGCAAGGGCTCGCGCCAGGCCTATGCCCGTGTCGAGGAGCGTGGCGGCTGGCAGGCGGCAATTACGCCCGATCTCGCCGCCTTCATCGAGGCGCAGACCAGCGTCTTTCTGTCGACCGCCAATGCGGACGGGCAGCCTTACATCCAGCATCGCGGCGGGCCTGCCGGTTTCCTCACGGTGCTCGACGAACGGACGATCGGCTTTGCCGATTTTTCCGGCAACAGGCAGTTCATCACCCAGGGCAACCTCAGCGACAACCCACAGGCTTTCCTATTCCTGATCGATTATGCGCACCGGCAGCGCATCAAGATCTGGGGCAAAGCGCAAGTCGTCGAGGGCGATGCCGAGCTGACGGCAAAGCTGATGCCGCAAGACTATAAGGCGCGACCCGAGCAGGTCATCCTGTTTACGGTTTCGGCTTGGGATTCAAATTGCTCGCAGCACATCCCGCAGCGTTTCGAAGCGGCCGACGTGGCGGCGGCGCTGGGCGAACGCGACAAGCGCATCGAACGGCTCGAACAGGAGATCGCACGCTTGCGATCAGATGCAGCAGCCAGGGAATAAGAGCTAGGGAATAAAAGTGCCGGTGCCGTTCAGTTTCCGCCCGCGGCGTCGGCCAGCGTGACGCCGTTGGGCGATTGCTTCACCGGCATGATGCCGCGCGCCAGCGCCAGCAGGTATTTGTTGTATTCGGTGAACAGCACGCGCAGCGCTTCCGGCTTGGTCAGCCAGCCGCCATTCTCGAGGTTGGTGTTGACCACCGGATAGGGCTCGAGCCTTGCGCCGTGCAGCAGCCGGCCCATTTCCAGCAGGCTACGCGGCATATGATAATTATTGGTGACGAGAATGACGGTGCCGTAGGCATGGTCCTCGACCCATTTGGCACTTTCCTCGGCATTGCCGATCGTGTCGAGCGCGGCGCGGTCGATGTCGACGCAGCAGGAAAACAGCCTCTTGTCGCCGCCGGTCGCGGCCTGAAGCTGGCGGCGGCTGGCGGAGGGATGGACGCCGCTGATCAGCAGCCGCTCGCCCTTGCCTAAGGCAAGCAGGCCCATCGCAGCGTCGAGGCGCGATTGGCCGCCGGTCAGCACGATGATAGCGTCGGCCCTTGCCGGATTGGCGGGCGTAGTCAGGCGGCTGACGGTATTGGCGAACCAGCCGAAGCCGGCGACAAACAGCGCCATAAAGGCGAGCAGAAGGAGAGCCGAGATGCGCAAGGAGCGGCCTGCCAGCAGCCGCCCATGTTTGGCAAACTGATCCGGCTTGGCAAATTCATCAGGCTCGGCGAATACAGGCGGGCGCGCAACCAGCACTGGCATGCATCCAGCGGTATCGGTCGAGTCCCGAACGTCCATCATGAAATGGTTAATCCCGAAATACGGCCTTTGGTAGGAAAAAAATGCAATTTTCGTGACGATGCGTTTTCATCCGTGATCGATCTTTCCTTTAGCCGGCGTCCGGCTGGCGAATGTCGATGTCGCTGAGATAAGCAACCACGGTGAAATGGGAGGTTGCCGCCGTCAGCGCGCCGATCACCAGCACCATGACAGCGACCCCGAGATAACCCGCCGAGCCGATGGCGAAATTGCCGAACAGGGCGGTCGCCTGGTCGGCCTGCGGCGTTGCCATGTTGTGTGACGACCACCAGGAGAAGACGATGAAGACCAGGATCGCTGCGGCGCCGCCTGCCGCGGCGCCCTTCATGCCGGTGACCAGAAAATGCCGGCGGAATTCGCGCGCGATGAAGCGCGCCTCGGCGCCGACGAAATGCAGCACCTCGATGATGTGGCCATTGCCGGCCATGGCGCCGCGCGTCGCGAATACAACGGTCAGCACCGTCGCCGACAGCATCAGCGCCAACACTGCGATACCGATCGTTACCGTGGTGCGGGCCATGGCAACCAGCCGGTCGACCCAGGTGCGATGATCGTCGAGCGAGGCGCTCGGCAGCTTCGGCGTGATTGCCGCGCGCAGTGCGGCGAAATCGGGCGGACTATTCTCGTCGATGGTGATGATGATCAAGCGCGGCACCGGCAGCTCATCGATGTTCAGGCCCGAGCCTAGCCAAGGCTCGAGCAGTCGGGCCGTTGCTTCGCGATCGATGATCCTGGCGCTTTTCACGCCAGGGAATTCGCCGGCGATCTGCGAGGCCAGCGCAAGTGCGGCCTCCATGTCGAGGCCGTCGACCGGCTTGATCTGGATGGTCGCTTCGCGCGAGATCTGGTTCTCCCAGACGGAGGCGGTGTCACGCACCAGCGTGACTGCGCCAAACGTCAGACAGGACAGAAACGTCATGATGGCAATGACCAGCACCAGCGCCCGGCCGGCGATGTTCTGCGCCGGCACGATCGGCGCCATTTTGCGCTGGACGCGGGGCTTTGCCGCCGCGGCGTCCTGACCCTCGAAATGTTCGACGGAGAGCTCAGTCATAGATGTCCAGCCTTCCGCCGGCCAGGATCATTCGCCGTGCGTCGACCTGTTCCATCAGGCCGAGGTCGTGTGTGGCGATCACCACGGCGGTGCCCAGCCGGTTGAGCTCGATGAACAACCGCAGCAAGCGTCGCGCCAGCGGCGGGTCGACATTGCCGGTCGGCTCGTCGGCGAGCAGGATCTCGGGCTGCTCGATCAACGCCCGGGCAATGGCGGCGCGCTGCTTCTCGCCGCCAGACAGCACCGGTGGCAGCACATGCATGCGCTCGCCGAGGCCGACCCATTTCAGCAGCTCGGTGACGTCGGTGCGATAGGTCGCCTCCTCGCGGCCGCGCACGCGCAGCGGCAATGCCACGTTCTCGTAGGTGGTCATATGGTCGAGCAGGCGAAAATCCTGGAACACCACGCCGATGCGACGTCTCAGATGCGGCAATTCGGTGCGCGAGATGCGCGAGCGGTCCTTGCCGAAAATGGTGATCAGGCCGCGCGTCGGCTTCAGCGACATGAACAAAAGCCGCAGCAACGTCGTCTTGCCGGCGCCTGAAGGTCCGCTCAGGAACTGAAAGGAGCGCTCCGGAATGTGCAAGGAGATGTCGCGGAGAATCTCCGGACCCATGCCATAGCGGAGGCCGACATTTTCGAAGCGGATCACTTTCGACGACCTGAAATTCTCGGCGGCAAGATGCCAGCCCTTTCTGTGGAAAGACCATCGGCCGGCATGGTTAACCGACGGTTAATTTGGGGGCTTTTCGAGCGAGTCACAGGGGTTCCGGTGGGGAAGCGTTAACCATTTCCGTTTACCCAAAAGAAACGAACAGCGAACAGGTTCGGTAGTGTTGGGCCATGATGGCTGAGGATCGAACCGCGCGCCCGGTTTCCGGCGAAATCATGACCGATCCGGCCGCCGAGCCGGAACGCATCATGCGCGACGTGACCGCCGAGGTCATCGATGCCGACTATGAGGTGCTGCCCCGCCATTTTACACGTCAAGACTTTGCGCCGCCGCCTGCGCGCATGATTTCCATGCCTTCGATCGAAGGCATGGACATGTTGCGCAAGCCCGAAACCGCCGTCGAACGGCCGTTGTGGGTGCATGGTGGGCCGATCTTCTGGATTGTCGGCGTCGGTGCCGTCTTTGCCGCCTTCTGGATTTCGGGCGGCCATGCGCTGGTTCGTTAGAGCGGCGCCAGAAAATCAACAGGTCACCAGATAAACGATTCGCGACGGTGGGACATCCGACCGTTCGCGGGTGCCCTGCGAAAGATTTGGCCTTGCCAGACGGCACGACATGCCTAGAAACGGGTTGAAGACCGTTTCGGTCGGCTTCGCCTACAAAGGCGATCATTCTGGAAGGGCAGCCAATGCCAGTTGTGCGCGGCAAGGACATCGAAGTCCTGTTTTCGGCGTCCGCCATCGCGCGGCGGAACCTGGAACTTGCCAAGGAGATCGCCGGGCACGACTACCACGACCTTCTGGTAATCTCGGTGCTGAAGGGATCGTTCATCTTCGCCGCCGATCTTATCCGTGCCATGCACGATGTCGGCCTGTCGCCGGAGGTCGAGTTCATCTTCATCTCCAGCTATGGCGCCGGCACGACCAGCGGTGAGGTGAGGGTGCTGCGCGACATCGACAACGAGGTCGCCGGTCGCGATGTGCTTTTGATCGACGACATTCTGGAATCCGGCAAGACGCTGAGTTTCACCCGCGACCTCATGCTGTCGCGCGGCGCAAGGAACTGTGCCATCGCCGTGCTGCTCGACAAGCGCATGCGCCGCCAGACCACGCTCAACGCCGACTATGTCGGCTTTGACTGCCCCGATTATTTCGTCGTCGGTTATGGCATGGACGTCGCCCACGCGTTTCGCGAATTGCCGTTCGTCGGCATCGTCAAGGGCGACGCCTGAGGCCTTTTGAAAATTCTACTCCGGCGGTCATCTGACGCGGTTTTGAGCGGCCCGAGACATAGGTGACGATTTGTACCGGACACATAGGTAACACTTTTCGGTTTTTGCCGGGAGGTGTTGATGCCGT